>JBGAKU010000105.1:0-17190 GCA_044224255.1 Geminicoccaceae bacterium | reverse complement strand
TGACGTCGACCGGCACGAACGCGACCCGGTCGGTCAACCCCTTCTCAGCCAGTGCCACGCGCACCCGCATCGGATTGGGAAAGCCCTTGTGCTCATAGACCTTCATGACTCCGCTCCCCTGAGCCTGGGTGGTTGATCGACGACGAGCGCATCGAAGGCCTGCATCGCCGCGGGCGCGCCGGCCTCAATCCTCTTGAACCGCTGCAGGTTCTTCATGTCGAACACGGGAAGGCTTCATCTATCTATCGATAGGTAGATGCATGCCGCTTCCCGCAGAACCGGTCAATGGCTATCTATCGACCGGTAGGCAGATCGAGGGTTCGTGAATGAGCGACAGGGCGCGGGCCGATCAGGTCCTGGATGCCGCCGAGCGCCGCATGCGCACCGGCGGCTATCACGCCGTGAGCTTCAGGGACGTGGCGGCGGACGTGGGTATCCGCAGCGCCAGCGTGCACCATCACTTCCCGCAGAAGTCCGACCTCGGGGCGGCGCTGGTGGCGCGTTATCGCGCGCGCTTTCTCGCGGCGTTGGAGCCCGGGCGCGGTCTGCCGACCCAGGAACGCCTGCGGATGTTCTGCGAGGCTTACCGGCAGGCGTTCCGCACCGCCGATGCGGTCTGCCTGTGCGGCATGCTGGGAGCCGAGAGCCACGGCCTGCCGGAACCCGTCGGCCATGCGGTGCGGGAGTTCTTCTCGGCCAACATCGCCTGGGTCGCCGACTGCTTGGCGGTAGACCGGCCGATGACGGCGCGTCGGACGGAAGCGACCGGCATTGTCGCCAGCCTGCAGGGGGCGATGATGCTGGCGGCCACATTCGGCGATGCGGTGATTCTGGACGAGGCCATAGCGGAGGTTCTTCGCCGGAGCGCGCGACCGCCTCATTGACGCCCATCAAGTAAGTGCTTACTAACTTCGGCATGAGCCGGCCCCGTCTCCATGCCGTCGAGCGCCGCGTCGTCATCGTCGACGCGGCCAAGCCCCTGTTCGCCCGCCATGGTTTTGCCGGGACGACGACGCGCCAGATCGCCCAGGCGGCGGGCGTGTCGGAAGCTCTCCTGTTCCAGCACTTTCCGAGCAAGGCGGCACTGTACCGCGAGATCCTTTGCCAGGGCTGCGAGGGTGACCCGGAGCTGGAGCGGCTGCGCGAGCTCGAGCCGTCGACCACCTCCTTGTGCGAGATGGTTGGGCTTCTAATCGGCCACGTGGCGCTCGGCGAGCTGTGCGACACCGGCGAGAAGGAGGTGGACGACCGGCTGGCGCTGCACAGCCTGCTCGAGGACGGCGAGTATGTCCGGCTGGTGTCGGACTGGATCGTCGAGCGCGTGCAGCCTACCTTCCTGGCGTGCTTCGAGGCCGCCGGCCGCGCAGGCGATCTGCGCCCGGGCAGCGACCCCGCCAACGCCTTCTGGTTCGCGCATCACGTCGCGGCCATGACCGCGTTCGGTCGGCTGAGCGGCCGCGATGCCTACCCCTACCGGGGGGATCGGGACGAGCTGGCGGCGGACCTCGCGCGCTTCATCTTGCGCGGCATCGGCCTGACCGACGCCGCGATCGAGACGAACTTCGCTGCGGCGGCGCTCCAGCGCGCGGCCGCTTCAGCAGCGGCCTGAGACAGTGGCCGACGAGGAAACGATGGCGAGCGTCCCTTACGACAAGATCCACCGCGATGCCGAGCCGGTCCGGCCGAAGCCCTCGCGGCGCAGGGTGACGGTCTGGTTCGTGATCGTAGCGCTGCTCGTGGCGCTGGTCGGCGGCGGGCTCTACGCCTTCGAGCGGTTCCGCTCGAAGGCGATCGCGGACTTCTTCGCGAGCCAGGTCCCGCCACCGACCCCGGTCGCGGCGGAGCCCGCACGGCAGGGCCCCATGCCGCGCTATCTGGACGGCATCGGGACGCTGACCGCGGTGCGCGAGGTCGCCGTCTCGCCCGAGGTCGCGGGCCGCGTCGAGGCGATCGCGTTCCAGGCGGGCAGCTCGGTCGCGGAGGGCGCGCCGCTGGTCCAGCTCAACGATGCGCCCGAGCAGGCCGATCTCGCCAGCTACCAGGCCGCCGAGAAGCTGGCGATCGCCAACCTGGAGCGGACCCAGCAGCTGGTGCGGCGTGATTTCGCCACCCAGGCCAAGATGGACGAGAACCAGGAGGCGCTCGAGGCCGCGCGCGCCGGCATCGCCCGCAGCCAGGCGGTGATCGACCAGAAGGCGATCAAGGCACCCTTCGCCGGCCAGCTGGGGCTCCGCCAGGTCGAGCTCGGCCAGTTCGTCAGCCCGGGCGACAAGCTGGTGACGCTGACCGACCTCACGCATCTCTACGCCACCTTCACCCTGCCCGAGCGGGACCGGTCCGCAGTCGCCGTCGGGCAGCCCGTCGAGCTGCATGCCGACGCCTATCCGGGCGAGGTGTTCAAGGGCGAGGTGACCGCGATCGAGCCGCAGGTCGACCCCGCGACCCGGGTGATGCGGGTCCAGGCCACGCTCGCCAACCCCGAGCACCGCCTGCTGCCGGGCATGTTCGTCAATGCGCGTGTCGTCCTGCCGCCGGTCGGCGACGTGATCAGCGTGCCGGAGACCGCGGTCGACCGGACCCTCTACGGCGATTCCGTGTTCGTCGTGACCGAGGACGGCAAGGATGCGGAGGGCAAGCCGGCGCACAAGGCCGTGCAGACCTTCGTCGAGACCGGCCCGCTGTTCGCGGGGCGGATCGCGATCACCCGCGGCGTGTCGCTCGGCGACGTGGTGGTGAGCTCCGGGCAGCTCAAGCTCCAGAACGGCTCGCCCGTGACCGTCGCCGCAGACGCCCCGCCGCTGCCCGCCAAGATGCCGGTGGAGTAGGCCCCATGCGGTTCACCGACATCTTCGTCCGCCGGCCGGTGCTGGCCGCCGTGGTCAGCCTGCTGATCCTGCTGATCGGGCTGCGCGCCGCGTTCGAGCTGCCGGTCCGGCAATAGCCTGCTGATCCTGCTGATCGGGCTGCGCGCCGCGTTCGAGCTGCCGGTCCGGCAATATCCCGAGCTCAAGAACACGGTGATCACGGTCTCGACGTCCTATCCGGGCGCGCCGGCCGAGCTGATGCAGGGCTTCATCACCACGCCGATCTCGCAGGCGGTCGCGACGGCCGAGGGCATCGACTACATGACCGCGACCTCGGGCCAGGGCCAGAGCACGGTCAAGGCGTTCGTCCGCCTGAACTACGACCCCAACACCGCCATGACCGACGTCATGGCCAAGGTGCAGCAGGTCAAGTACCAGATCCCGCAGGAGGCCAACGACCCGATCATCCTCAAGACGACCGGCGACACCACGGCCGTCATGTACATGGGCTTCTCCAGCCCGGAGCTGACCGGCCCCGCCATCACCGACTACCTGACCCGCGTCGTCCAGCCCCTGCTCGCCACCGTCCCGGGCGTCGCCCAGGCCGAGATCCTGGGCGGTCAGCCCTACGCCATGCGGATCTGGCTCGACCCGGAGCGGCTCGCCGCGCGCGGCCTGTCGGCGGCCGAGGTCGAGGCCGCGATCCGCGCCAACAATTTCCAGTCCGCACCCGGGCAGGCCAAGGGCTACTTCACCGTCGTCGACATCGTCGCGGACACCGGCCTCACCGATCTCGAGGACTTCCGCGAGATGGTGGTCAAGTCCGAGAGCGGCGGGCTCGTCCGCCTGCGCGACGTCGCCACCATCGAGCTCGGCGCCCAGAATAGCAGCTCCTCGGTGAGCATGAACGGCCAGCAGGCGGTGTTCATCGGCGTCAACTCGACGCCGACCGGCAATCCGCTCAGCATCGTGGCCGGCGTGCGTGAGCTGATGCCCACGATCGAGCGCGGCCTGCCACCCACGGTCGACGCCCACATCGTCTACGACTCGACCAGGTTCATCCAATCCTCGATCGACGAGGTCACCCGCACCCTGATCGAGGCGGTGGCGATCGTCATCGTCGTGATCTTCCTGTTCCTGGGCTCGGTCCGCTCGGTGCTGATCCCGGTCGTCACCATCCCGCTCTCGATCATCGGCGGCTGCATGCTGATGCTGGCCCTGGGGTTCAGCATCAATCTCCTCACCCTGCTCGCCATGGTGCTGGCGATCGGGCTGGTGGTCGACGACGCGATCGTCGTGGTCGAGAACGTGCACCGGCACATCGAGGAAGGCCTGACCCCGGTCCAGGCTTCGCTGGTGGGCGCGCGCGAGATCGCCGGGCCCGTGGTCGCCATGACCATCACGCTCGCCGCCGTCTATGCGCCGATCGGGTTCCTCGCCGGCCTGACCGGCTCGCTGTTCCGCGAGTTCGCCTTCACGCTCGCAGGGGCGGTGATCATCTCGGGCGTCATCGCGCTCACGCTCTCGCCGATGATGTGCTCCCTGATCCTGAAGCCGCATGGCTCGCAGGGCCGCTTCGCCGATTTCGTCGACCGCACCTTCACCCGCATCGAGAACGCCTATGGCAGCCGGCTCGAGCGTACCCTCGACTACCGGCCCGTGACGGCGCTGTTCGCACTGGCGGTGCTGGCGATCACCGCCTTCCTGTTCATGCACACCAATTCGGAGCTGGCGCCGGAGGAGGACCAGGGGATCGTCTTCGCGCTGATCAAGGGGCCGCAATACGCCAACCTGGACTATGCCGACCACTATGGCCGACAGGTCGATCAGGTGTTCACCACCTTTCCGGAGACGGACACGCGCTTCGTGGTCAACGGCATGGAGAGCGGCCCCAGCGGCGGCATGGCCGGCATGATCCTCAAGCCGTGGGACGAGCGCGAGCGCGCCGCCCAGGAGCTCAACCCGCTGGTCCAGGAGAAGCTCAACGACATCACCGGCGAGCAGGTGTTCGCCTTCTCGCTGCCGCCGCTGCCGGGCTCGACCGGCGGCCTGCCGGTGCAGATGGTGATCAGCTCGCCCGCGGGCTACGAGACCGTGTTCCGGCTGATGGACGAGATCAAGGCGAAGGCGCGCCAGAGCGGCCTGTTCATCGTCACCGACAGCGATCTGGCCTTCAACAACCCGGTGATCCGGGTCCACATCGACCGCTCCAAGGCCAACGATCTCGGCATCACCATGGCCTCGATCGGCGAGACGCTCGCCACCATGGTCGGCGGCAACTACATCAACCGCTTCAACCTGAACGGCCGCTCCTACGAGGTCATCCCGCAGGTCCCGCGCTCGAACCGCCTGACGCCGGCGAGCCTCAGCCAATACTATGTCGCGACCCGCTCGGGCGAGCCCGTGCCGCTGTCGACCGTGGTGAGCATCTCGACGGACACGGCTCCCAACGCCCTCACCCAGTACAACCAGCTGAACTCGGCCACCTTCTCGGCCGTGCCGATGCCCGGCGTGACCATGGGCCAGGCGATCGACTTCCTCGAGCGGACGGCCGCCGACGTCCTGCCGGCCGACTTCCAGCACGCCTATCTGTCGGACGCGCGCCTCTACGTCACCGAGGGCAACCAGCTGGCACTCACCTTCGTCTTCGCCCTGATCGTGATCTACCTGGTGCTCGCCGCCCAGTTCGAATCGCTGCGCGACCCGTTCGTGATCCTGGTCAGCGTGCCGATGTCGATCTGCGGTGCCTTGCTGCCGCTGTTCCTCGGCCTCGGCACGCTCAACATCTACACCCAGATCGGGCTGGTGACGCTGATCGGCCTGATCAGCAAGCACGGCATCCTGATGGTCGAGTTCGCCAACGAGCTGCAGCGCAACGAGGATCTCGACCGGCGGGCGGCGATCGAGCGCGCGGCGCGGGTGCGGCTGCGGCCGATCCTGATGACCACGGCCGCCATGGTGGTCGGCCTGTTCCCGCTCCTGGCGGCGAGCGGCGCCGGCGCTGCCAGCCGGTTCGCGATCGGGCTGGTCATCGTCTCGGGCATGCTGATCGGGACGCTGTTCACGCTGTTCGTGCTGCCTGCGGTCTACACCATGCTCGCGGCCGACCATCGCCCGGCGACGAGCGCCCGACGCACGGAGGAGCTGGCGGCGGTCTCCTGAGCCGCCGCCCCTACCAGAGCGGCATGGCCAGCAGGGCAGCCGTACCGCAGATCAGGTAGGCGGCGCGCCGGAACGTATCGGGCGAGGCGCGCCGTCAGCAGGGTCGCGCGCGTGATCATGCCATGCGCGAGGTAGGCGGCCGCGCCGACGAGCGTGGCAAGGGCGAAGAAGACGACCATGTTGGCCCGGACCGTTCCTGCGTCGTTCGGGCCACCCAGCATGAACAGGACGATGGGAGGGCCCGCCATGCCGGCCAGACCGCTGGTGAAGCCGGCGAGACCGCCGACGGCGGTGGTCGTGGGGAAGGACGGCACAGCGCGATAGCGCCATCCGCTGGCCAGGACGGCAATCGCGGCCAGGATCATCAGCGAGACCGTCCAACGCATCGCATCCGGATCGGCGATCTTGAGCAGGGCCACGCCAAGGGGCATGCAAATCGTGGCGCCGAGCGCCAGCGGCAGAACCTCGCGCCAGGCGCACCGGGAAAGGCCGCCCGGCAACAGGGGCAGCGCCGCAACCGCGTCGATCAGGAACAGCAGCACCACCGCGTCCTGCGGCGACCGCAACGCGCTGACGATCGGCACGAACACCATCGCGGCGCCGAAGCCGGAGAACCCGCGCACCAGCCCGGCCAGCGCCGCAGCCGCCAACATTGCGGGGAGCGCCCCGCCGAGGCTCGTCTCGATCATGCCGCACCGCTCCGGCTATCTGGCCCGGACGCCATGGTGTGTGCGGCAGTCTTGCAGCCCAAACTGGAATCTTGCAGAACGATGCTGCGGATTTGCAGGTAGGTCGATGAGCTGGGATGATCTGCGTCTGGTGTTGGCGCTCGCACGCGGCGGCACGATCGCCGCGGCCGCTCGCAGCCTCGCCATCGATCCGACCACGGTCTCCAGGCGGCTGCGGGCGTTCGAGCGATCCCTGGGCGCCGCGGTCGTAGCCCGCGCGGACGGTCGTCGGTCGCCCACCGATCTCGGCATCAGGCTGATCGAGCGCGCCGAGCGGATGGAGACCCAGGCGCTCGCCATCCAGGAGGAGGCGCGCGCCGGGACCGCGCGGTGCGAGGGCAGCGTGCGCGTGACCGCCGTGCCGCTCCTGGCCAACCGGCTGATCATCCCCGCAGCACCGCGGCTGCTGGAACGTCACCCCGGCCTCAGGCTCGAGATCCTCGCCGACGACCGCAATGCGAGCTTCGGCCGGCGCGAGACGGACGTGGCGCTGCGACTCGCACGCCCGCTGGACAGCACCGCCCATTGCCGCCGCATCGGCCGGCTGAGCTATTCGGTCTATGGGCGGGCGGACGGGTCAACGGAGTCCTGGATCGCCTACGATCAGGCGCACGACCATCTGCCGCAGGCGCGCTGGATGGCGGCCCTGCCGATGGCCGAGGACGCGCGGCTGCGCGTCAACGACGCCGAGGGCCTGCTACGCGCCGCCTTGGCGGGCCTCGGCCTCGCCGTGCTGCCGGACATGGTGGGGCGGCACGAGCCCCTGCTACGCCGGGTCGAGCATCTGGGCCGGCCGCCGGCACGCGAGATCTGGCTGCTGGTCCACCGCGACCTGCGCGCGCTCCGCCGGATCCAGGTCGTCGGGGAATGGCTGGTGGGGCTGTGCCGGGAGATGGAGGCCGGGGCGAGCGAGGATCGAAGCCTCATGATCGCGGAACCGGCCTCTACTCGGCACGCAGAGCCATTAGCCGGCTGATGGCGGCTGGGCAGAGGCATCGCCGGCATGATCCCTGAACTCTGGGGCGAGCGCGGCGCGGGTCCGGCTGCGGCCGATCCTGATGACCACGGCCGCCATGGTGGTCGGCCTGTTCCCGCTCCTGACGACGAGCGCCCGGCGCGCGGAGGAGCTCTGGCGGCGGTCTCCTAGAGCCGGGCGATGTGGGCGCCCAGCCGCCGCCGGAGCGGCAGGGCGCCGAGAAGGGTCAGCGCCGTGAAGGCGGCACCGGCGAGGAACGTGCCCAGCGGCCCGGTCGCCTGCCAGAGCGCCCCGGCGAGCAGGCTCGCCGCCAGCAGCGCCAGGCCGGTCACCAGGTTGAACACGCCGAACGCCGTGCCGCGCAGCTCGACCGGGGCGGTATCGGCGACCAGGGTCGACAGGAGGCCCTGGGTGAGGCCCATGTGCAGGCCCCACAGCACGGCACCGACGACGACCGCGGGAATGTCGGTCGCTGCGGCGAGCACGAGGTCGGCAACGAGCAGGACGACGAGACCGATCGCGAGGATCGTGATGCGGTCGGTGTGGTCCGAGAGGATGCCGACGGGGAAGGCCGAGACCGCGTAGGCCATGTTCATGGCCACCAGGACAACGGGGACGAGCATGAGCGGCAGGCCCACCGACTGCCCGCGCAGGACCAGGAACGCCTCGCTGAAACGGGCCAGGGTGAACACCACCGCTACGGCCACGACCCACCAATAGGCTGCGTCCAGCCGGGCCAGCTCACTGCGGTGCAGCGGCATGCGCACCTCGCGCAGACTCTCGGGGCGCACGGGCTCGCGGACCGCGAACAGGATCAGGGCGAGCGACAGGAACGCCGGCACGACCGCGATCCAGAACACGGTCGCGAAACGGTCGGCCGTGAGCCACATCAGGCCGATCGCCAGGAGCGGGCCGAGAAAGGCGCCGATCGTGTCGAGCGTCTGGCGGAGCCCGAAGCTGGCACCACGCAGGTGCGGCGGGCTGATGTCGGCGACCAGGGCGTCCCTCGGCGCCCCGCGGATGCCCTTGCCGACGCGGTCGATGAAGCGTGCGGCGACGAGCCATCCGACCGAGGGCGCCAGCGGGAAGACCGGCTTGGTGAAGGCGGCGATGCCGTAACCCACGGCTGCGAGCAGCTTGCGCCTGCCGAGCCAGTCGCTGAGCGCGCCGGAGAAGAGCTTGGTGATCGCCGCGGTCGACTCGGCGATCCCCTCGATGATCCCGACCGTGAGCACGGAGGTCCCGAGGCCGACGACGAGATAGACCGGCAAGAGCGCGTGAATCATCTCCGAGGAGACATCCATCAGCAACGAGACGGCCCCGAGGGCCCAGACCCCGCGCGGGATGGCACGCCAAGCCGCCTTGCCGGCGGCATGATGCGCGCCCGAGGCGGCCGGCTTGGACATGGGGTCGATCCCCGTTCTATTGGAGGCGGGTGGCAGGGGAGTTCTCCGCATGCTCAACGAGTTCAAGGAGCTCGCGCTTGAGGGCAACGCCCCTCGATCTCACGATCGACATCATCCTCGGTGATGTCCTACTGACTGGGCGTCCGGCTGCGACCGGAGATATCCGTCTGCGGATTGAGAAAGTTGGAAGGGCCGCTCTAAGATGACGACGAATCGGGACCTGAACATTGTTCCGTTCATCAGCGTCGACCACATGATGAAGCTGGTGCTGAAGGTTGGCGTGGAGACGTTTCTCTCAGAGCTGGCGAGTGCGATCGAGGAAGATTTCCTGCGCTGGGAGCAGTTCGACAAGACCCCGCGCGTGGCCTCGCACTCGACCGACGGCGTCATCGAGCTGATGCCCACCAGCGACGGGACGCTCTACGGCTTCAAGTACGTGAACGGCCATCCCAAGAACACCAGGGACGGGCGCCAGACCGTGACCGCCTTCGGTGTCCTGGCCGATGTCGGCAGCGGCTATCCGATGCTGCTCTCGGAGATGACCATCCTCACCGCCTTGCGCACGGCCGCGATGTCGGCCGTGGCGGCGAAATATCTGGCCCGCCCGGGCTCGAAGACCATGGCGATCATCGGCAACGGCGCGCAAAGCGAGTTCCAGGCCCTCGCTTTCAAGGCGATCGTCGGCATCACGCATCTGCGCCTCTACGACCTGGACCCGGCCGCGACCGAGCGCTGCGCCCGCAATCTCGAGGGCAAGGGGCTGTCGATCACCGCCTGCGGCTCGTCGCAGGAAGCGATCGAGGGTGCGGACATCGTCACCACGGTGACCGCGGACAAGCAATACGCCACGATATTGTCCGACAACATGGTCGGGCCGGGCATTCACATCAACGCCGTCGGCGGGGACTGTCCGGGCAAGACCGAGCTGCACCGTGACATTCTTCTGCGCTCGGACATCTTCGTGGAGTATCCGCCGCAGACCCGCATCGAGGGCGAGATCCAGCAGCTTGCGCCCGACCACCCGGTCGTCGAGCTCTGGGAGGTGATCGCCGGCCGGGCCATCGGGCGCAGGTCGGAGCACGCGATCACCCTGTTCGACAGCGTCGGCTTCGCGATCGAGGATTTCTCGGCCCTTCGCTACGTGCGGGAGAAGCTGCGCGAGACGGGCCTCTACGCGGAGCTCGACCTGCTCGCCGACCCCGACGAGCCGCGCGACCTGTTCGGCATGCTCCTGCGCTGCGAGCAAAAGCTGAAAACCCAACCGGAATGACTGGATCGCATCCGCTCTTCCCTGGACGACGGGCGTAGCCGATGAGGCATGGGCGCGCGCCCATGCCGTCGATCGCAGCCCTATGAAGGCCCGGCCTTGACGGCATCAATCATGGGCCGGATTGCGGAAAGAAACTCGTCAAGCCGGTTCGAGCGGCCATCGGGCCAGCAATCGGCGAGATCCGGGGCCGCCTGCGCAAGCAGACTGTTGGTTGACAGGGCCGCGCCGCGCGGGAGGAGCGGCGGCCCGCTTCGCTCCGCCGGTGAGAGGTTGGATTGTCCCGCGACCAGACAGAGCGTATCATGATGTGATTTAGGGCTGGTTTCGCCGACGGCACCGATCGCGGCCGCTCCCGAGGCTGGACCATGCCGTCGACCCTCCGGCCGCGAGGGGATAGGTCATGGAATCGATGATCAACCGGCGCTGGGCACGCCGCGCCGCCGTCACGCATACGCTGGCAGTCGCCGCCTATGCCGCGACACCCACGCTACGACTGGCAGCGCAAACGGATCCATGGCTCGAGGCCGCTGCCACCGTTGCCCGGATCAGGGTTCCGACGTTCCCGGCCCGCGACTTCATCGTGACCAGCTATGGCGCGGTGGGCGACGGCAGGACCTTGTGCACGCAGGCGATCGACAATGCCGTCCGAGCGTGCAACGCCGCCGGCGGCGGCCGGGTGGTGATCCCGGCAACCGGCTCCGCGCGCACCTTTCTGACCGGGGCCATCCGGCTTCGCGGCAACGTCAATCTCTATGTCGACGCCGGCGCGACGCTCCGGTTCAGCACCGATCCTAGCCACTACCTGCCTGTAGTGCGGACAAGCTTCGAGGGCAGCGACCTCTTCAACTTCTGCCCCCTGATCTACGCCGCGTGGCGGACCAACGTCGCGATCACCGGCGGTGGCACGCTCGACGGCCAGGCCAGCAACCAGCACTGGTGGCCGTGGTTCGGCGCTCCCAAATGGGGCTGGACCGGTGGGCCGCAGCAGAACCCGGATCGGAAGCTGCTGAGCGAACAGAACACGAACGGCGTCCCAGTTGCGCAACGAGTCTACGGCGCCGGCCACTATCTGCGTCCATCCTTCATCCAGCCCTACCACTGCACCAATGTGCTGATCGACGGCGTGACGGTGCGGAACGCCCCGTTCTGGGTGCTCCACCCGCTGTACAGCCGGAGCGTGACGGTGCGGAACGTCACCGTCCAAAGCCTGGGGCCGAACAGCGACGGTTGCGACATCGAGTGCTGCAGCGACGTGCTCGTCCAGAACTGCCGCTTCGACACCCAGGACGACTGCATGGTCATCAAGTCGGGCCGACACCGCGATGGCGTCGTCCGTGCGGCGCCGTCCCACCACATTGTCCTGCGCGGCAATCGGGTCAGCCGGGGCGGCGGCGCCGTCGCCATCGGCAGCGAGCAGGGCAGCGGCGTCCACCACGTCTATATCGAAGACCTGACGGGCGACGACCCGAATCTCTATATCGGGCTCTCCCTCAAGGCCTCGCGCCGCTGGAGTGCTGGTCTCGTCGAGCAGATTTACGCTCGTCGGATCAACCTGGCCGGCGTGCGGCTGGAAGGCATGACGATTACTTACAAGGTCTACGACATCCTGGACGGCCCCTACCGTCCTATCTTCCGCGACATCGACGTCTCAGGCATGACCTGCGGCCGCAGCAAGAACGCCCTCAAGTTCTTGGGCTTCCCCGACGAGAAGATTCAGAACGTGCGGGTGAGCAACAGCACGTTCACGAATGTGTCGGGGACGGGAGTGGTCAAGACCGACGTAACCGGGCTGCAGCTCACCAACGTCAGGATCAACGGCGTCCTGGTCGGCTGACGCGCCGCGACGGCGAGGACGCGCGCGGCGGAGTCTGCTACCAGCCCTCGGGTTGCTCGAGCGCGCCGAGGTCGGGGTGACGGATCAGATCAGACATTGGGCGGCGAGCCTGCTCGCCGTGGTGGTGACGGCTTGTGCGACCACGCCCTCGCCGGCGCCGGGCGATGGGACGGTCGTCGATGTTCCCGCTGCCGAGGCGTGGGCGCGGGTCGAGCGCGGCCTGCGGGTCCGCGGGCTGACCCTGCTCGGCAACCCCGCCGGTCCCGGCTCGCTCGCGGCCCTGTCGACCGGTCCGGTGACGCGCGGATGGGCAACCTGCCCGACGCTGACCATGCCGGATCCCGCGCGGCGGAACAACCGTCGCGCCTGGGTCGATGCACGGGACGTGGCGACCCGCGTCACCGTCAGCGTCACGGAGGTCGGGCCACGCTCGACTCGCGTCGCCGTGCGCACCGAGCAGATCGGCGACTACGTCAACCCGTTCACCAACAGTCCCGTGGCGCGCCCTTGCACCTCCACCGGCCGGCTCGAGCGCGAGCTTTTGGACGCGCTCCGCCTCGGCTGAGCCGGCGTGGCGCCGCCGCACTGGACAGGGGCGCCATGCCTGCCATGAGTGCTCGACGTCACGACAGAGGGGCTGGGTTCGGAATGCGCGCGGGAAGGCTGACGCTGATCTTGGCAATGTCGCTTGCGGGCTGCGCCTCGCCCCAGGCCGTCCGCAAGCCGCCGCCGGGATCGACCCAGGTCCAGCCGCGCGCGAGCGGAGGCGCCGAGGGAACGCTCGACGGTGCGGCGGCGCCGCTCCTCGAGCGCGCGGCGGCCGCCATGCGGTCGCAGGGCCTGACCTTGAGCGTCTTGCCGGGCCCGAGCAGCACGGCCGAGGCCAGCAAGGACGGCGTGGTCGACCCGCAATGGGCCGATTGCCCGACGATCACCGTGCGCGATCCCTTCAGCGAGGCCCTGCGCCACCGCCGGAAGCAGGCGGGGGAGATGTCCACCCGCGTGACGGTGACCGCTACGGCCGTCACGCCGAGCACGACCAAGATCGCCGTGCGGGCCCTGTTCCTCGGCGACTACATCAACGACTTCACCGGCACGCCGCAGCAGGCCGCGTGCCGGTCGACCGGAGCGCTGGAGCAGGCGGTGCTGGCGGCAATCCGCGAGGGCGGCTGAGCCGCCTCTACCACATGCGCTCGGCCAGCTCGTGTCGTGTCTCCAGCTCGGACTGCATCTCGACACGATCGTCGAACGGCAGGTCGCGCCAGGACACCACCCCGACGATGCGCTTGCCGTCGATCACGGGCATGTGCCGGAAGCAGCCCTCGTCCATGCGCCGGATCGCCTCGATGACCGTTGCGGTGGCCTCGATGCGGTCGGGATCGCGGGTCATGACCCGACCGACGGGGGTGGTCGCCGGGTCGAGACCGGCCGCCACGACACGCGTCAGCAGATCGCGCTCGGTGAAGATGCCGCGCAGCTCCTCGCCCTCGCACAGCAGGATGCTGCTGCAGCACGCCTCGGCCATGCGCACCACCACGGCGCGCACGGTCTCGTCGGCGGTGCCGAGCAGAGGCTCATCGCGTTTGATGCACTCGATGACCGGCCGGTTGGACATGACAGCTCTCGCCTGATTCGTTGGCCCTCATCATAGCGCAACCAACCTACGCCAAGCGACGCATGAAGTCGCAGCGTCACTCGGCGAGAAAGGACAGCAACGCGTCGCCGTAGCGCTCGAGCTTGGCGGCACCCAGGCCCGGCAGGCCTTCGAGATCGCGCCGGAAGCGTGGTCGCGCCGCCGCGATCGCGAGCAGCGTGGCGTCGTGGAAGATCACATAGGGCGGCACGCCCTGCGCACGGGCGGTGCGCAGCCGCCACTCGCGCAGCCGCTGGAACAGGCCTTCCGCCTCGAGGTCCGGGAGCGCGGCGAGCCGCGCGGCGCTGCGCGCTTTCCCCGTGCTCCGGCGCGCCGCCGGGTCGTGCCGGAGCTCGATCCGACGCTCACCCCTGAGCACGGAGCGACACTCGCCGGCGAGCGCCATGCCGCCATGCCCCTCGACATCGATCTCGATCAGGCCTTGCGCCGCAAGCTGTCGCAGGACCGAGCGCCAGGCCGTCGGCTCCAAGTCGCGGCCGATGCCGAACACGGACAGCCCGTCGTGGCCCAGCCGGCGGATCCGCTCGTTCCCCTCGCCGCGCAGCACGTCGATCACGTGCCCGGCGCCGAAGCGCTGGCCGGTGCGGTAGATCGCGGACAGAGCCTTCTGCGCGAGCTCGGTGCCGTCGAAGCTGGCGGGGCGGTCCAGGCAGACGTCGCAGTTGCCGCAGGGCTCGGCAAGCTCCTCGCCGAAATAGCCCAACAGGACCTGGCGCCGGCAGCGCGTGGTCTCGCAGTAGCCGAGCATCGATTCGAGCTTCTGGCGATCGACATGGCGCTGCCGCTCGCTCACCGTCTCCGCACGGGCGAGCAGCCCCTTGAGCTTGCCGACATCGTCGAGGCCGTAGAGCATCCAGGCCTCGGCCGGCAGCCCGTCGCGGCCGGCCCGGCCGGTCTCCTGGTAGTAGGCCTCCAGGCTCTTGGGCAGGTCGAGATGGACGACGAAGCGGACATCCGGTTTGTCGATCCCCATGCCGAAGGCGATCGTCGCCACCATGACCAGCCCCTCCTCCTTGAGGAACCGGTCCTGGTTGGCGGCGCGCACCTCCTTGTCGAGCCCGGCATGGTAGGGCAGCGCCTCGATCCCGGCCGCGACCAGGGCGGCGGCGGTGTCCTCGACCTTGCGCCGCGACAGGCAGTAGACGATGCCGCTCGCACCCCCCTGCTCGCGCAGATAGGCCAGAAGCTGCGCCTTGGGCTGCAGCTTGGGGACCACGCGATAGCGGATGTTCGGCCGGTCGAAACCGGCCACGAACTGGCGGCCCTGCCCCAGATCCAGGCGCTCGACGATCTCGCGCCGGGTCGGCGCGTCGGCGGTCGCCGTCAGGGCGAGGCGCGGCACGGCGGGGAACCGCTCGTGCAGGACCCGGACCTCGAGATAGTCGGGCCGGAAGTCGTGCCCCCATTGCGAGACGCAGTGCGCCTCGTCGATCGCGAACAGAGCGAGGCGACAGCGGGCGAGGAGATCGAGAAAGCCCGGCGCCTTCAGCCGTTCCGGGGCGACATAGACGAGGTCCAGCCCCCCTTCGCGCATCGCCCGTTCCACGCCGGTGGCGGTGCGGAAGTCGAGCGTCGAGTTGAGCATGGCGGCACGCACGCCGAGCTGGGCCAGTGCGGTGACCTGGTCCTGCATCAACGCGATCAGGGGCGAGATCACGACGGTGAGCCCGTCCAGGCAGAGGGCGGGCACCTGGTAGCACAGCGACTTGCCGCCACCCGTGGGCATGAGGACGAGCGCGTCGCCTCCCGCCAGGACGTGCCGGACCACCTCCTCCTGCAGCCCGCGGAAGGCGGGATAGCCCCAGACCGTCCGCAGGACGGCGAGCGGGTCGTGGGCTGCGGCGCGCGGCGAGGGGGCGCCGCTCATGCGATCATGCTGTCCCAATCGACCCCGGCATGGAGCGGGAACGCTGTGAGGGTACGGGCGACGGGGCGGGCAGGCTCGGCCATGACGATCCGGGCAAGTGGTGACGGCGCCAGCCTAGCACAGAGGGGCGGGCAATGGGGCCAGACATCACATGCTTGCACTGGAGCCCTGCTTTCTATACCTATCTCACCGGCCGATCCTCGCCCGCCCTGCCTCCGCCGCAACGCGGCCTCCAGGAAAGACGACGACACCGCCCGCCGCCAGAGCACGTTGCCCCGGCGACGACCTTTGTTGAACGAGGACTACCTTGGCGACCACCGGTACCGTGAAATGGTTCAACGCCACCAAGGGCTATGGTTTCATCCAGCCCGATGATGGCGGCCCCGATGCCTTCGTCCACATCTCCGCCGTCGAGCGCGCCGGCCTGGACAGCCTCCGCGACGGCCAGAAGGTCAGTTACGAGCTGGTCCGCGGCCGCAACGGCAAGAGTTCGGCCGAGAATCTGCAGCTCAAGGGCTGAGCAGTCGCGGCATGACGGATCGGCCCTCCGGGAGACCGGGGGGCCTTTTCTTTTTTGACGCTCAGCCCGCGTCCAGGACGATGTCGAAGGTCCCGGCCAGGGCACCGGGCTCGATTGTGTCCGCCGGCCGCAGCTCGACCAGCAGCCGTCGGCGCAGCTCAAGATCGCGGATCGCGTTGAGCAGCCCGTCCCGCTCGTTGCCGGGCTCCCCGGCGACGTACATCTGCGTCGTCAGCAGCTCGCCGGCGAACGAGCCCAGCTTGAAGTGGATGTGCGGCGTGCGGCCCGGATAACCCACCGGCCGGATCGTCCGGAACCGATAGGCGCCGCTCGCGTCGGTGAGCGTCTGGCCATAGCCCTGAAAGCCTGCATCGGGGGCCGATCCGCCCCACTCGCGCGGATGGCGATAGCGGCCGTGCGCGTCGCACTGCCAGATCTCGACCAGCACGCCCGGCAGCGGTCGGCCGTCGCGCGCCAGAACCCGCCCCATGACGTGCGTCACCACGCCGATCGCCTCGGCATCGGCACCCGTGACCCGCACGAGATCGGCATCGCGATCATCGGGCAGCCGAACCGGATAGAACGGCCCCTCCGACTGGGCGGGCGTCGCCGGCGCGATGGCCGCCGAGACCAGCCGCGGTGCCATCGCCAGCCCGGCGGCGGCTCCGGTCGCGGCGATCAGACGCCGACGCGGTATCGTCTCACCATGCATTGCTTCGCCTCGCTCGCACGCCCGAGCGCGGATGCTACCGCGGACGATCGGGCAACCTCCCAATCCCGACCCGGAGATCGCAGGCGCGAGCGGACCGCGCAGCGCGCGACTGAGAAAGGGTCTGACCCCATAGGCGCTAAGATAAGGCTTGTGGTGTGATGTGCGGAGGTGGTTCCGTCGCCGGGCCGGTATGGTCTGGTGAGGAGCGCGGCGATGCTGGGGGCGGCGGGGGTGGAATGGCCGAGCCTGCTGGCGCG
>JBGAKU010000104.1:0-17267 GCA_044224255.1 Geminicoccaceae bacterium | reverse complement strand
TGGGATCGAGCCGCCGCGATCCCTCCTGGCCGCCGTTCCCTGACCCTCGGCCGAGGCTTCCGCCGAGCCGCCTGACCGATGTTCTCGGTTTAGTCTCGCTTAGCGTTGCTCAGCGCGCAAAAGTCGCGCTGCCCTCTGGCTGGCACGGGCTGGTCAACCGATGTGCCGATCAGGTCGGCGAGAAGCGCCTTGTCGGCATCGCGGGTGAGAAAGTCCGGCAGCTCGCGCCGCAGCCAGTCGGCTAGGCGCTTGCTGAACTCGGGATCGTGCGCGTTCTCCAGCCGTTGAAGGACGAGCGCGCCGAGCAGAACCTTGCGGCGGGTGTCGCGAGAGCGTTCCTGCTTTCCGAGACGCGCTTGCAGGGCCTTCTTCTGGGCTTCGAGCTGTGCCAGCCGCTCTGCGATCGATCGACGTGCCATGCTTCCTCCCGCTTTGCACGTTGAAGATTTAGCGTGAAGCGCCGGTACGGCCAAGCCTGCGCAACATTGGTGGAGCGGGGTCTCCTCAAATAGGGCCAAACTCTGGCCTGCATGATGAGCCTTGCCGACGTTGCAGGCGGGACACCGAAAAGCAGACAGAGCGGAGCGAAGGAGTTTTTTTAAGGGCGCACTTACGAGTTGCTGCGCAACTCAGTGCTTGATACGGTCAAGCCTGTTTGGAGGCTAGCCCTTTGGCGATCTACCATCTCTCGATGAAGCCGATCAGCCGTGCCTCGGGCCGCTCGGCCGTGGCGTCAGCGGCCTATCGGGCCGGCGAGCGGTTGAAGAATGAGCGTGATGGTCTGACGCATGATTACACCCGGCGCGAGGGCATCGAGCACGCCGAGATCGTCCTCCCGCAAGGCTCACAGGCCGATTGGGCCAGAGATCGTTCGGCTTTATGGAATGCGGCCGAGCGGGCTGAAAAGCGCGCGGACGCTCGGGTAGCGCGAGAGATCGAGATCGCGCTGCCGCATGAGCTGAGCGCCGAGCAGCGGTTGGAGGCCACGCGTTCATTCGCTCAGAGCTTGGCGGATCGCTACGGGACGGCGGTCGATTTCGCGATCCATGCCCCGCACGGCGATACGGACGTGCGCAACCACCACGCTCACCTGATGATGACGGTGCGCCGCGTCGGAGCGGCCGAACTCGGCGAGAAGACGGCGATCGAGCGAGAGAACAAGTGGCTGCTCTCGCACGACCAGCCGACCTCACAGATGCAGCTTCGCGACATCCGGCAGTCGTGGGAGGGCATCGCGAACGAGCGGATGGCGGCGGCCGGCCTCGACCTGCGCATTGACCACCGCTCGCACCAGGAGCGCGGGCTGGAGCTTCAGCCGACCGAGCACATGGGCATCCATGCGACGCAAATGGAGCGGCGCGGGCTCGACGTCACGCGGGTGCGCCTCGACGCGGAAGCGGCGCGGCGCAATGCCGACCTCATCCGCGAGAAGCCGGAGCAGGTGCTGACGCTGATCACCGGCGAGAAGAGCGTGTTCGACCGGCACGATGTGGCGCGGGCGCTGCACCGCTATATCGACCAGCCCGAGGCGTTCCAGTCGGCTTTCGCCAAGGTGATGGCGTCGCCGGCCCTGGTCGAGCTGCAAAGCGAACAGGTGAGCCGCGATGGCGTGGTGGCGCTGGCGCGCTACTCGACGCGGGAGATGGTCGAGACCGAGCGCACTCTTGCCGAAGGCGCCGTGCGCATGAGCGGGACGCGCTCGCACGGTGTCGATAGGCAGCACGTCGATGCGGCGCTTGCCACGCACGATGCGGCGATCCGGGCGGGCGCCGCGGCGCATGTCGAGGGTCATGTCGCACGGGGCGCGATGTCCGAGGCCGAGGCGGCGCGGGCGATCGAGGGTGCGCGGCTGAGCGACGAGCAGCGCCACGCGGTCGAGCACGTCACCGGCGAGGCGCAGATCGCGGCCGTGGTGGGGCTCGCGGGTGCGGGCAAGAGCACCATGCTGGCGGCGGCGCGGGACGCATGGGAGGCACAGGGCTACACGGTCCATGGCGCAGCGCTGTCGGGCAAGGCGGCGGAAGGGCTGGAGGAATCCTCCGGTATCCGGAGCCGGACGCTCGCCTCCTACGAGTACGGGTGGCAGGCCGGGCGCGACCAGCTCGGGCCGCGCGACGTGCTGGTGGTGGACGAGGCCGGGATGGTGGGCTCGCGCCAGCTCGCGCGCTTCGTGGGCGAGGCCGAGCGGGCCGGGGCCAAGCTGGTCCTGGTCGGCGATCACGAGCAATTGCAGGCGATCGGGGCCGGTGCCCCGTTCCGGGCGGTGGCGGAGCAGGTCGGCTTCGCGGAACTGTCGGAGGTGCGCCGGCAGCGCGAGGACTGGCAACGCGAAGCGAGCCAGGATTTCGCCCGGCACCGCACGACCGAGGGATTGACGGCCTACGCGGAGCGGGGCGCGGTCGCGTTCAGCGATACCCGCGACGGCGCGCGCGCAGCGATCGTGCGGGACTACATGGCCGACAGCGAGCAGCACCCGGAGGGATCGCGCGTCGCGATGGCCCATCGCCGGGTCGACGTGCGAGCGCTCAACGCGGCGATCCGGGAGGCGCGTCAGGACCGGGGCGAGCTGGGGCGCGGCGAGGATGCCGGCGAGCGGCCTTACCAGACCAACGACGGGGCGCGCGCCTTCGCGGCCGGAGATCGGATCGTGTTCCTGGAGAACAGCCGCGACCTCGGCGTGAAGAACGGTATGCTCGGGACCGTGTCGGCCGTCGAGGACGGTCGGATCACGGCGCGGCTCGACGGAAAGGGCCGGGACGGCGAGGACCGCGTGGTGGCGGTCCCGATCGCCGATTACGCCGCAATCGACCACGGCTACGCGACGACGATCCACAAGACGCAGGGTGCCACGGTGGATCGAGCCTTCGTCATGGCGTCGGGCACGATGGACCGGCACCTCGCTTACGTAGCCATGACCCGGCACCGGGACGAGGCGCGGCTCTATGCCGGCCGAGACGAGTTCGGGAGCCTGGAGGCGCTGACGGCGCGCCTGTCGCGGGACGGTGCGAAGGAGACCACGCTCGATTACGCGGAGGGTTATGCCGAACGGCGCGGGATTGCCGACCGGATCGGCATCCGCAGCGAGATCGCGGTGCCGCGCGATCGGCGCGAAGGTCCGGCCCGGGAAAGGGAGGGAGCCCGCTCCGCCGAGCCCGAGTCGGCGCGCGCGCTCTCGGCCGAAGGGCCAGTAGTGCAGGCTCCGGCGAAGAAACGCGGGATGTTCGCCGGCCTCAAGCTCGACGTCGGCCGGGACCGCTTCGGTCAGGCCGAGACGCGAGATGCCTTCGCGGGCCTCAAGCTCCCCGTGCAGGGCCGAGGAGATGGCCAGGGCCGGCTTTCCCCGTCCATGCCGAACGCGGAGCGCGGGTCACTGCTCAAGGCCACGGAGGACTATGCCAGGGCCTTCATGGACGCGGCCCGGATGCGCGAGGCGGGGCTGCCGGTCCTGGCGCACCAGACAGCCGCGATCGAGAAGACGCGCACGGCCCTGGACGCGGCCCAGCCGGATGCGACCCGCGCGCTGCGTTCCGCCCTGCGATACGATCCGGAGACGCGCCGGGTGATGGCGGAGGCGAAGGGGGCCGAGCGGGCCGAGGGCCTGCTCGCGGGTATGGAGCGCGAGCGCCAGGCTGTGCGCGATCCGAACGTCCGGGCCGAGCGCCTGGTCGCGCGCTGGAGCGGGCTGGAGGCGGAACACGCCAAGCTCTTCGGCTGGCAGCATGGCGAGGCGCGCGAGCAGGTGGAGGAGCGGATGCGCGGCGTCGCCGCGGCGATCGGCCGGGACGCCCAGGTCGAGGCCGTTCTGCGGCAGCGATCGCAGGCGCTCGGGATCGGCGAGGGCAGCGCGCTCGGGCGGGCTCTCCGACAGGAGGACGCCTCGCTCGGCGAGGCCCTGACGCACAGCCTGGACCGGGGGGGCCTGCGGGAACGTGGCCAGGGCCTTTCGATGTGAGGGCGTGATGCGAGGATGACGGACGCGATCGACCAGGAGGACGAGGACGGCGCCGCGCGGGCCTTCGAGGCGCTGCGGTCGGAGGTGAGCGTCTTGCGCAGGGCCGTGGAGGCGCTGCCGAGAGCGATCGAGGAGGTTCGGGCTCCAGATTACGGACCGACGCTCGGGGCCATCGCTCAAGCGCTCAGCGGCCTCGAGGAAGGCTTGAGTGCGATCGAGGCGCATCCCGCCGTCAAGCTGACGCCGGAGAGCTACGCGCGGGCGATCGAGCGCGCCGGCGCCGGCATCATGCGCGAGGCGTCCCGCGCGCTGCGCGACGAGACCGACGCGGTCGGGCGGGAGCGCCACCAGCTCGCGGCAATTGTCGGACAGGCGGCGACGCAGGAGCTGCAGAGCCGGCAGCGGATCAGGTTCGGCATAGGTGGCCTCGCGATCGGCCTGGTGCTGTTTCCCTGCCTTTCGGCTTTCATGCCGGGCGGGAGCTACCTGGCCGCGCTGGCGATGGGCACGACCGATCGCTGGCAGGCCGGTGGCCAGCTCATGCAAGCCGCCGATCCGGCCGGATCACGGGGGCTCGCAACAGCCTCACGCCTCGTCAACGCTAACACCGAGGCATTGCAGGCCTGCGCCGAGGCGGCCCGGAAAACCGGGCAGGGGCAGAAATGTACCATCAACGTTTCCGTGCCGGAGCGGTGATGGGTGATGGCGCTCGCCCAACAGCGCGAGATCGACGCGGTCCTCGTGACGGAGCTGTCCCGCTGGGGCTGCAGCACCCTCGACCTCCTGCACACTCTCGGAGAACTCAAAGCGTGGCGCGTCTCCGTCATCGCCATGAGCGGCTTGACCTTCGACCTCGCGACGCCACACGGATGGATGCTCGCGACCGTATTCTCCGGCCTCGCCGAGTTCGAGCGCGAGCTGATCCGCGAGCGGGTGCGCTCCGGCATGGCGGCGGCGAAGGCGCGCGGGAAGAGGCTGGGCCACCAGCCCGGGCAGCGGCCGAAGTCGGATCGCCTCGCGCCGAAGGTTCTCGCGCTCGTCGCGGGCGGCCGTAGCTACCGCCTCGTCGGCCGCGAGGTGGGGCTGAGCAAGAACACGGTCGCCGGCATCGTGGCGAGGGCGCGCGCGGGTGAGGAGCGCCGCGGCCACCCCGGTCCGCGTCACCGCGGCGGTGCGGCTTAGCCCCCGATGTCGCCTGTCCTCGGCGCGGCGCTGATCCTCGGTGCCTCTACCCTCTACGCCACCGCCGGCCAAGCCGGCGGCACCGCGTTCCTCGCCGTCATGGCCCTCGCGGGCGTCCCGGCCGCCGACATGCGGCCGACCTCCCTCGTCCTGAACCTCGTCGCCGCCGGGTACGCCACGGCGCGGCTGCACCGAGCCGGCGCGGTCGCCTGGCCCGTCCTGCTGCGCCTCCTCCCAGCGGCGCTGCCCGCGGCCCTGCTCGGCGGCCTCGTCGTGCTGGAGGGTCGCCTCTACCTCGCCCTCACCGGGGCGCTGCTCCTCGCCGCCGCAGGACTCATGCTGCGGCCGAGGGACTCCGCCGATATGGCGGGCGTGCCAGCATCGGCCTCAGTCGGCCTCCTGCCCGCACTGCTCGTCGGCGGCGGGACCGGGTTCGTCTCCGGCCTCACCGGCGTCGGCGGGGGCGTGTTCCTTGCGCCGCTCCTCATCGCGCTCGGCTGGGCCTCGGCGCGGGGGACGGTCGGCCTCTCCGCGCCCTACATCCTCGCCAACTCGGCCGCGGGCTTCGCGGGTGTCTTCCTCGCCGGCGGACACGGGCTCGCGCCCGGCACACCTCTCTACGCCGCGGCGGCCCTCGCCGGCGCCGTCCTCGGTACCGCAGTCGGCCTGCGCTGGATGACGGAGCGCGCGACCCGGCGCATCCTCGCGCTCCTCCTCGCCCTCGCCGGCCTGCGCCTGCTCCTACGCTGACCGCCGTCCGCTTCTTTCACCGCCACCCGCGCCGTGATCGCGTTCCCGCTGCGTTCCGTCATCCGTGCTTTCCTGCCCGTCCGTCCTAGGTCGGCACCCCGGCCTGCGGTTGCCTCAAAGCTATGGACGCTCAGGGCGGCCTTCAGGCGAGAGTGACCGACGCGCTACTTCCGCGCTGCCAGCGTCGGTTCGTCGGCTCGG
This sequence comes from Geminicoccaceae bacterium, assembly GCA_044224255.1. GTDB lineage: Bacteria > Pseudomonadota > Alphaproteobacteria > Geminicoccales > Geminicoccaceae > Benzoatithermus. The sequence continues at coordinate 11,182 of JBGAKU010000104.1, read as the reverse complement.
CGTTCGGGCACCTTCAGTCGGTCGAGTTCGGCCAGCACCAAGCCTTTTGTCAGGATCTGCGGCAGCACGGCCGGCGGGGCCGATCCCTCGTAGAGCAGATAGAGCGGCACGCCACTGCGGCCGTGCCGCTCCAGGAGGCGGGTGATCTCGGGGTTCTGATTCGTCCAGTCGCCCTTGAGGTAGGCGACGTTGCGCGCCTTGAATGCCGCCCGCACGTCGTCGGTCGCGATCGCTGTGCGCTCGTTGACCTGACAGGTGATGCACCAGGCGGCCGTCATGTTCACGAAGACGGACCGGCCCTCGGTACGCAGGCCGTCGAGACGCGCCTGCGTGAACGGCTCGACGCCGTCGGCCTCCGCCGTCGCGCCGACCCGGGCCGAGCCCGAATCGCCGGCGAGGGACGCCGTCAGGCCGGCGACCGCGAGGAGCGCGGCGAGCGCCGCCCCTTGGGCGAGCCGCATGCCGAGCGGGCCGGCGGCGCGCGCCCGCTCCCAGATCCAGGCCGCGGAGCCGACGAGCACGAGGCCGATCAGCGTCGCGAACAGGCTGCTGGGGCCAACCTGCTGGGCGAGCACCCAGACGAGCCAGGCGACGGTCGCGTAGATCGGGAAGGCGAGAACGCCCTTGACCGTTTCCATCCAGGCTCCGGGGCGCGGTAGGCGCCGGACGACTGCGGGCCATGTCGTCAGGATCAGGAAGGGCAGGGCAAGGCCGAGGCCGAGGCTCGCGAAGACCATGAGGCTGAAGAAGGGCGTCTGGGTCAGCGCGAAGCCGACGGCCGTGCCCATGAACGGCGCCGTGCAGGGCGTGGCGACGACGGTCGCCAGCACGCCGGTGAAGAATGAGCCCTGTAGTCCCGAGCGCCGCGTCAGCCCGTCGCCGATCCCCGTGATGCCCGCGCCGACATGCACGACGCCGGACAGGCTCAGGCCCATCGCGAACAGGAGGTAGGCGAGCGCCGCGACGACGACGGGCGACTGCAACTGGAAGCCCCAGCCGACGCCGGCGCCACCGCTCTTCAGGATGATCAGGATGCCGGCGAGCGCTAGGAAGGCCGCGAGCACGCCGGCGGTGTAGGCGAGCCCGTGCAGGCGCACGCGCGCGGGCGGCTCGCCGGAATGCTGAACGAGGCTTAGGACCTTGATCGACAGGACCGGGAAGACGCAGGGCATCAGGTTGAGCAGGAGGCCGCCGAGGAGGGCGAGGCCCACCGCGGTCCAGAGCGTGAGCGCCTCGTCGCCACCCGAAGGCGCGGGGGCCGCCTCGCCCACGGCCCCCGCGGCGGGAGCGGTGGTCGGTGCCGTGCCGATCGCCAGGGCGCGCCGGACGGGGCCATCGGCGCCGCCCTCCTCGAAGGTCAGGACGCCGGGCAGGTCCCCCGGCATCGGCTCGTCGGGAGTGGCACGGGTCAGGGCAAGGTGCAGGCCGGAAGCGTCGACCGTCAGGTCCTGCGCCGCCGCGTTCTCGATCGCGGTCTCGGCATAGGGGAAGAAGTGGACGGCGCGGACCGCGTCGGGCTTAAGGCCCTCGGCGTCGAGATGGAGCACGAGGCGCTTGCCGTCCTGCGTCAGGCGCACGGGCCAGGGCGAGGCATCGGGCAGGGCGTCGCGGGCCTTGGCGAACAGCTCCGCGTTGCGTGGATCAGCGCCAGCGCTCGTTCCGGCCTCTGCGACCGGCAGGGTCAGGCGCAGATCCGCCGAGCCCGGAATGCAGATCTCCTCGCAGGCGAGGTAGGACAGCTTGGCATCGAGATTGACCGGCCGGCCCGCGGGCAGGGTCGCGGGGGGCGTGACCTGCGTGAGCAGGACGGTCTCGCCCTTGAAGCCGTGATTGACCAGATGGGCGACCGGGATGCGGGTCGGGGCGGGCCAGTCGATCGCGCCCGCCGAGAAGCCCTCCGGCAACGTCCAGTTTACCTCCGGCGGAAGGCCGGAATCGCCGGGATTGCGCCAGTAGACGTGCCAGCCCGGCTTCATCACCATGCGCACGCCGACGGCGAAGGCTTTGCCCGGCTCAATCGCCGCCGGTTCGGCGACGAGGCTTGCCCGCACGATGCCGCTGGGCGTCTTGGCCTTGGGTGTGCTCGGGCCCTGGGCGTGGGCGCCAGACAGGCCGGCGAGCACGAGCAGCAGGGCGGGGAGCAGGCGGGTCATAGTCATCGACGCTGCGACGATCTCTGAAGAGAGGGTACAACATTGACTCGCTCAGCACTGGAGGCCGTCGGGCGTAAGTTCTGAAACGGTTTCGTAGACGTAGCGGCGGTCCTCACCTCAGTTTTCATTGGGCATTCTCCTTTCTGCCCAGATGGTTCAGCATTGAAGCAATGTCTGCTCTGCCGTCGCGTCCGAGTCGATCCGGCCGTCGCGAACGCCCACGATCCGCTCTGCCCTTGAGGCCACTGCCGAACTATGGGTCACCATGACAAGCGTGCGTCCCTGCCGATGAAGCGTGCCGAGGCGGTCGAGGACATCCGCCTCGGCAACCGAGTCGAGGTTCCCGGTCGGCTCATCAAGGAGCAGGAGGTCAGGGTCATTGGCGAGGGCCCGGGCGATGGCAACACGCTGCTGCTGTCCGCCTGAGAGCTGGCCCGGCAGGCGGTCGGCCCGGTCGGCAAGCCCGACCTGATCCAAAAGATCGAGACCCTTGCGCCGTGCCTGGACCGAGGCGTAGCCGCCGAACCAGAGGGCGGTCTGAACGTTTTCGAGCGCTGTCAGGTGTGGCAGCAGATTAAAGAACTGGAATACGAAACCGATCTTGCGCGCCCTCACCGCGGCGAGGCGGCGGGCGCTGAGCCGTGAGAGTTCCTCCCCATCGAGGTGAATCTCCCCGCTTGTCGATCGGTCGAGTCCGCCCATCAGGTGGAGCAACGTGCTCTTGCCGTGGCCGGAAGGCCCGACGATCGCGACCCAGCTCCGTCGGCCGATCACGAGCGAAGCCTCATCCAAGGCCACTGCCGCTGCCTCGCCGCGTCCGTAGACCCGCGACACCTTCTGCAGGCACACCAGCGCATCCACCTCAGACATGACGGATGGCATCCATGGGGGTGAGCCGCGCCGCGCGCCAAGCTGGGTAGAAGCCCGCGAGAAGCGCAAGGGCGATGGAGAACACAAGCACACCGGCGATCGTGCTGGGGTCGAGCGCCGGTGTCGGCGATTGGCGGAGCGCCGCCGTGAAGGGATTGTCGGCGATGCTGGGTCCGATCCAGTAGGCCGCCAGCACGCCGAGGCCGACCCCAATCAGGCCGCCAAGCGCGCCGTAGAGACCGGACTCCAGGAGAAAGCCGAGAAACAGCGTTCGCCGGGTTCCGCCGATGGCCTGCAGAATGCCGATCTCGCGCCGGCGCTCGTAGACGGCCGTCATGAGCGTGTTGGCGATGCCGAAAGCAGCGGCCACGACGCCGACGATGGCGACCGCCTGCATGGCCGCGCCGACAGTGCCGACGATCGACAGGACGGAATTTACGAGCTGCTTGTCCGACACCACGGCGACGTTGGCCGCCTCCTGGATGCGCAGGCTGATCTCATCTGTCTTCTCCAGGTCGTCGACTTGAACCGCGATGAAGGAGATCTTGCCCTCGGTCTCGTAGATGCGCTGGACGACGGGAAGCGGAGCAAAGGCGGCGACGTCGTCCTTGGTACCCGTGGTATCGAGAACGCCTAGCACCGGGAGAGGGCGGCCACGAACGGTGAAGTTCTCGCCAGGCTTAAGCTCGAACTGCTGGGCGATGGCTGCGCCGATGACCACGCCCTCCTCATCCGGCCCCTGGAAGTAGCGGCCCGCGCCGATGCGCCAGCCTTGCAGAGCCTGCATCTCTTTCGGCTGGATGCCGATCAACGGCACCGGCCGGTTCCGGAAGACCGTCCGTAGGTTGAGGTAAGGCACCGCTGTCAGGACCACCGGCACGGCAGCGACCTTGGCGAACTCCGTCATCGCGATGGCTTCCGGCAGCTGCTCGCCGGTGAGCACCGAGATCTGCTCGTAGGCACACCAGCCCTTCGGGGTGACGACCAGGTTCGCGCCTAGACCTTGAGCCTGTCGCCTGATCTCCCGGGAGAGGCCCTGGCCGAGCGTCAGCAGGGCGACGAAGGCCGCGATACCTACGGCGACACCCGCCAACGTAAAGGCAAAGCGCCCGGGGCGGCGGACCAAGTTGCGCCAGACGAGGATGCCGAGGTTCACGCCGCACTCCAGTTCAAGATCATGTCGAGCACGACGGTATCGGCCACCGCCTTCACTTGAACTGGCCCAGGTTCTTCAAGCTCGCCGCTTTGAAGGACAGCTGACGGCCGACCTGGACAAGTTCGCCTTCGATGTCGACCTCGTCCCATCGCGAGACGGGCATGGCAGCCTCGGCACTGACGGGAAGGTAGAACTTCGCGCAGTTCGTCGACTTGCAGATCTTGGCCTCGCGGGCGTCGACGACGACGAACTTGCTCGGGTTCGAGCCTTCCGTCCTTGCCACCACGGCACGAAGCGTCAGAGGGCCCTTGTAGCCCGACGGTTCGGAGGCAATGTCGTCGACATTCAGCGCGCCCGGCGTCAGGGGACGCGGCCCTCCCCCCAGTGAGGCGAACACATTTTCCGCCCCGCCCCGGGTGGTCGCCCATAGGGTGATGCCAAGGACGGTGACGCCAACGGCCACCAGCGCAAACAGCGCGGGCCGGCCGGTGCGCGAACCTAGCTGTGCCGTTCTCATGACTTCGTTCCTCCGTCTCGTGCGATGGCACTTTTCAGGATGGCCTCAATCCGAGGTCCATCCCATTCTGCGGGTCCTGCAAAGCGGCCGATCTCGCGGCCGTTGCGGTCGAACAGGAGGGTCGTTGGCAGGCCTGTTGCCTCAGCCTTCTGCAGGACAGTGCCTAAGAGATCGACGAACACCGGGAGGTTGCGCACCCCGACATCCTGGTAGAAGCGGTTCACAGCCGAGATCCCGCCCCGGTCCACCGAGAGCGCGATCACCTGGAAGTCCGGCCCGCCAAGCTTGTTCTGCAAACGGTCCAGGGCCGGCATTTCCTGGCGGCACGGGGCGCACCAGGTTGCCCAGAGGTTGACGAGCACAACCTTGCCCCGGAAGTCCGCTAAGCTAGCCTGACCACCGGCACCGTCGGAGAATGTCAGATTGAGAGTTGGGCTCTGTCCCTGTAGCCTCAGCCCGTACGCCAGTCCTCCGGCGACGAGGGCGGCCGAGATGAGCCAAAGCCAGTGCCGGCGGCTCTGACCGATGCCTTTTGCTGACGCAACTGAGATCACGACCGGACCCCCGCTGGCCGGAGGTGTGGCGCTGCGGCGTCTTCTTGCCAGCGAGGGTGGGGTCCGGAACCCGAACCGGTTGGCGGACGCCCTCTGCCCTGCCGTAGCAACCGCGCCGAATTGGCAAGTATCCCGAAATCCGGGCCCGCCTGCGCCGCCGCCGCGATCGTCGGCGGCAAGAGCCCGAACGCCGCGAGGCTCAAGCCGGTCAGGTTGTAGATCACCGTGAAGCCGATGTTGATCTTGACCGCTTTCATGGTGCGCCGCGCGATATGCATCACCTCCGGCACGAGGGTCCAATCCTCGCGCATGAGCGCAATGTGCGCCGCCTCGATCGCGACGCCGCTGCCGGCCGCCCCCATAGCAATCCCGACATCGGCCTGGGCGAGCGCCGGCGCGTCATTCACGCCGTCGCCGATCATCACGACGACCCGACCGCGAGCCTGATGCTCCTTCACGATAGCGATCTTGTCGTCGGGCAGGAGGTTGGCGCGGTAGTGGATGTCGAGTGGCTTGGCGAGCGCCGCTGCGGTGAGTTCGTTGTCGCCGGTCAAGAGCTCCAGGTGCTCGATGCCCATCTTCCGAAGTTCGGCGATCGCGCCCGGAACCTCGGGTCGCAGCGTGTCCGTTGCGGCCAGGATACCGATGGGCTGGCCGTCGCGCTCAACGAAGAGGAGCGTCTTGCCCTGCTCCTGCAGCTCAAACGCTTCGTTTGGCAGCGCTCCTTCGGGAAACAGGCGGCGGCTGCCGACGGCGATAGTTCTGCCGTCGATCCTGACCCGAACACCCTTGCCAGGAATAGCTTCGAAGTCCTCCGGCTCGGCCAGGGCGAGCCGACGATCGGCAGCGGCGGTCCGCACGGCCTCAGCCAGGGGGTGTTCGGAGTAGCGCTCGGCCGTTGCCGCGAGAGCGAGGAGGCAGTCAGGCTCGAGATCACTGCCGTGCAGAAGCACGACATCGGTGATCTGCGGGCGTCCGAGCGTGAGCGTCCCGGTCTTGTCGAGCAGCACCACGTCGGCCTTGGCGAGCGCCTCAAGGTACTTTCCGCCCTTAATGAGCAGCCCGCGCCGGGCCGAAGCACCGATTGAGGCAATCATGGCCACGGGGGTCGCGAGCGCGAACGAGCAGGAGCATGCCACCATCAGCACGGCCGCCGTGGCGAGCGCGTTGCTGCTGAGCAGGTAGGTCGCTGCGGCGATCGCGACGACGACGGGCAAGTACCAGGTCGCGAACCTGTCCGCGATGCGCTGGATCGGAGCGCGGTGCTTGTCGGCCTCCTCGACCATTTTGATGACGCGCCCGAAGGTGGTGTCAGTGCCCACGGCGGTCGCGCGCACGCGCAGATGGCCGAGTTGAGCGAAGCTCGCGGCAAAGACGCGGGCCCCGGGTCCAGCCTCGACCGGCATAGATTCGCCGGTAATCGCGGCCTGATTGATCGTGGCTTGGCCGCTGACGACCTCGCCATCTACCGGAATCTTCTCGCCAGGCCGCACGATCACAGTCTCACCAGCCTGAATTTCTACGACCGGCAGTTCGATTTCGGCCCCCTTGCGCTCGACGCGCGCCGTTTCAGGGGCGAGTTCGGTGAGATCCCGGACCGCCTTGCGGGCGCGCTCGGCGGTAAAGTGCTCGATGTAGTCGGCGAGCCGCATGAAAAAGACGATGATAATGGCTGCGGGCCACGCCCCTGCGAGCATCGCGGCGATGAGGCCGACCGTCATCAGGGTGTGCGAGGTCACCTTCCCGCGCAAAGTGGCGCGAATTACGGAGCGGAAGATCGGGTGGCCGCCCGCAAGCACGGCCGCGAGCCAGAGCGGCCAGGGGACGAACTCGGTGAGGCGGTCGAGGAGACCGGACCATTCGGCGAACACGACGAAGCCAACCACCACGACCAGGGTCACGCCAAATGCGGTGAGTAGGCCGGTGGAGAAACCGGCCATCGCGTTCTGGGCTGCGGGGGTGCTCCCGGTCGAGAGGGTGACGCCGCATCCGTCATCGCACCCGCAAGCCAGAGCGCTAGCCGGCTTGTCGTCCGAGGCTGGGTTCAGCATGGCTCGTCCTCTGCACACCCGATTTGGGTGCAGGCCACTACGCCTCGTGCAGTGTCGGCCAGGAGTTCTTCGGAAAGCCGGAGCAGCATCTCGACACGTGGGTCACTGAACCCGTAGCGGACGAAACGCCCCTCCTGCTCGCGTCGGACCAAGCCGCAGTCATAGAGACATCCGAGATGGTTCGAGACGTTGGACTGCGTAAGGCCAGTTGCTTGCACTACCTCCGAAACGGTCATTGCACCCGGGCGCAATGCCTCAAGAATGGATAGGCGCGACGGGTCCGACAGGCCCCGACACAGCTTGGCCATATGCTCGGCCTTGAGGCGCAACGCTTGGGGGCTACTCGGGCGTCTGGGCTTAGCAGGTACGCCAGGGAAGGTAGTTAGAGGCTCAGCCATACAAACATATGCGCGACTGCTCATATGTTTGGCAAGAGATGATTTGAGCCGCTCGATCGCGCGCTGGCGATTATGGACCCTGGGTTGCCGCGCTCATTGGAGTTGACCCGCCAAGCAAACGCGTCTGAGCCGAACACGATCGTAACAAGCAGGGTTCGCGCTCAGTACTTATGAAACGGAGCGATGTTCCTCGCGCGCTGCCGGCCAGACCGCACGAGCGGCGTCCACGTTCATAAGGGCAATCGCGATGCCCACGATGAGATCAGGCCATGCCGACTGCCAGATGAAAGCGGTTGCGAGGCCCGCCGTGATGATCGAAATGTTAGCGAGCGCGTCATTGCGCGCAGAAAGGAACGCCGCTTTGGTCAGGCTACCGCTGTGATGACGGTAACGGGCGAGCAGGAAGGCACAGAACAGGTTGACGGCCAGCGCTCCGAAACCTGCCAGCGAAAGGGGCAGCGAGTCCGGCGGCGTCGGCGCGTTGAATTTCGCCCACGCCGTCCAGACCGTTGCCAGTCCCGGCACCAGCAGGATGCCCGCGAGTAGCATTCCAAGGCGCGCGCGGTTTTTTGCGGTCCAGCCGAGCGCGACGACGATCAGCAGGTTGACCGAGGCATCTTCCAGAAAGTCCACGCTGTCGGCGAACAGCGAGACCGAGCCGATCGCCAGCGCGACGGCGAACTCGACGCCGAAATATGCGAGGTTCAGCGCCGCCACGAGGGCAACGACACGGCGGAGGTCGGCAGTAGGGGCGTCCAAGGCGGTCATCCCTTGTAGGCCACCAGGACCGCGCCGGCCGCGATGAACGCGACGCCTAGCCAGTTCGGCGGCGTCAGCCGCTCGCCCAGGAAGGCGACGCTGAACAGGGCGACCAGGACGACGCTCAGTTTGTCGATCGGCGCGACGCGCGCAGCATCACCGAGCTTGAGTGCGCGGAAATAACAGACCCACGAGCCGCCCGTGGCGAGGCCAGAGAGCACTAGGAACAGGTAGCTGCGGCCCGACACCGATCCCAGGGGCTGCCACTGACCCGTCCCGACCAGGATTGCGCCCAGGGCGCACAGGATGACGATGGTACGGATGAAGGTGGCGAAGTCGGAGTTGACGTTCTCGATGCCGACCTTGGCGAAGATCGCGGTCAGCGCGGCAAAGGCGGCCGAAAGCAACGCCCAGAGCTGCCAGGAGAGGAGAAGCGCTTTCATGGCGCAGCCTAACTTGCGATCACGAGGCGTCTTCCTCGATCGGCAGCTGCGCGACCGCGACCGCCCCGCCGTTGAGCTGCGCCGCGATCCAGTGCCCGAGCGCCACCGCTGCGATGCAGAGTAACACCGACAGGCCGATGTTCAGTGCTGCCCGCATGGTCGCCCCGCTGCGCAACAGATCGAGAGTTTGCAGGCTGAACGAGGAGAACGTGGTGTAGCCGCCGCACAGGCCGATCATCACGAACAGGCGCCAGTTCTCGGCGACCGGGAAGCGCCCCGAGACGAGCGTCAGCGTGCCAAAGAGGCCGATGACGAACGAGCCGCTGATGTTGATGATGATGGTGCCCCAGGGCAGCTCGCGGCTGATGGGCAACGCGACCAACGAAACCAGGTAGCGCAGGAAGGTGCCGATGGCACCACCGAGGATCACGACAAGGCAACTGGTGAACGACACCGCCGGCAACTCCCCTGACAGCAGCACGCAGCTGCCGGCTGTGCCGGCGGCGTGCCGCATCGTTGATAGGAGTCATCAGCCCACGACGGGCGGTTTCGGGGAACCCCATCCCCATCACTAGCCGCACGATAGGGGACGGCGCGGCGTGGCGTCAAACCAACTTGCATAAATCATAATATCTGCATCAGCGCTGATCCACTGGGATCATTCGGCTTTTTTGATGCAATAATCTGATGCATAACGACGGCATGATTTACGGCTACGCACGCGTTTCCACCGACGCTCAGGATCTCGCCATCCAGGTCGCCCAACTTAAGGCGGCCTGCTGCGAGAAGGTCTTCCACGAGAAGGAGGGCGGCCATACCGCCGATCGGCCGCAGCTCCGGCGCCTGATGAGGGCGCTGCAATCCGGCGACATCGTGAAGGCGCCGGCTGTCGATCGCTTCGCACGCGACCCGACTGACCTCATCGTGCTCGGCCGAGACATTCGCCAGGCCGGCGCGCGCTTCCTGTCGGTGGCCGAGCCAATCGTCGACACGGACTCCGAGTTCTGGGAGGTGGTGGCGGCCTGCTTCGGCATCGCGGCCAAGTTCGAGCGCCGGCGCATCCGCGAGCGAACCTCGGCCGGCCGGGCCAGGGCCAGGGAACAGGGCGTGCAGTTCGGCCGCAAGCCGAAGCTCACCGCGCACCAGAAGCGCAAAGCCCTGAGGCGTCGTGATGAGGAGGGGGAGCCCCACCGCTCGATCGCGCGCAGCTACAACGTCAGCCAGAGCACGATTTCGAGGCTGAGACTATGATGTCGGCCTATGCCTACCTTTATACGTGTATACGATCAAACAGATTTGATGGCCGCTCCGGAAAGCCTTATGCGGCGTGCTGGTAAGGCACGTCGAAGGCGATGCCGCTTCCCTCAACGTGGATCGACACCTTGAAGCCGAGTCGGCCGACGAACGCCATCAGCTTCTGCACCGAGAAACGGCTCAGCTTTTCGTTCATCAGCGCCGACACATTGGGCTGGTCGAGGCCCAGCAGATCGCCGGCATCTTTCTGCGTCAGCTCTCGCCGGCGCACCTCTTCCGCGACGAACCGGATCAGACGGGACTTCACCACCAGCTCGTCCGCGTCGGGCATCCCGAGTTTGTGAAAGGCGCTCGTCGCCCCCTCCGTCTTGGTCGTCATGGCATGCTCCTCTCGTGTGTGCGTCGTGATAGGGGTTACGGGGCCAGAGCCCGGTCCTGCGCCTCTGCCTCTTTCAGGCGGGACCGGATCAAGTCGATGTCGTGCTTGGGCGTCTCGGCGCCACGCTTCGACTTCTTCTTGAAGGCGTGCAGCACGTAGACGGCGTGTTCCAGGCGAACCGTGTAGACGCACCGGTAGGTGTCCCCGTCGTGGTCCTCGACGATCTCGACGACACCGCCCCCGCCAAACCCCTTCAGAACCTTCGCGGACGGCGCTCGCTCGCCTTTCTGAGCGAGAAACAGGGCGTGACCCACGTCCTGCCTGGCCTCGTCCGGGAAAGCGACCAGGTCCTTGCGGCTCGATCCGATGAACTCCAGCGATCGGAGCGGCCGGTCCTCGTCCCCCATCAGCTCCACCTTTGTATATCAGTGCTTATATACCACCGCGCATGAGAACGCAAGTATCCGTGTATACATGTTTGATCCTATGCGCGTAGGGCGAACCGGCGAGAGCCGGACGCGCTCTACTCGGGGCGAGCCCCCTCCCGGAGCCCGCAGGCGGTCTCCGTGCTTCGCGTGACGATCGCTTTCGCTGACACGGCGGCCTGACGGCCACATTATCGGTTTGGCGGGTGCCGAGGGGGCGCTG
>JBGAKU010000103.1:0-17273 GCA_044224255.1 Geminicoccaceae bacterium | reverse complement strand
CCGGCCTGCTGCATCAGCCGGGCATCGCCCGAGGCCACGGCCTTGGCGAGCGCGAACTGGCCGGCCTGGTTGCCGGCATCCTCCAGCCGCCGGATCGAGCCGTCGCCGGTGAGCGCATGCTCGATGAACCGTGCCTTGCGCTCGTTGGTCTGCCACATCGGCGCATCCATGCTGCCGAGGGTGGCATAGGCATAGATCTCGATCTCCTCGTGCTGGTTGCCCTGGCGCTCGATCCGGCCCTCGCGCTGCTCGATGTCCGAGGGCAGCCAGGGCACGTCGAGGTGATGCAGGGCCACGAGCCGGGCCTGGACGTTCACGCCCGTGCCCATGGTCGGCGAGGAGCCGATCAGGAAGCGGACCCGGCCGGCATTGAAGTCCGCAAACAGGCTCCGCTTGGCCTCGTTGGTCTTGCACTCCTGCATGAAGGCGATCTCGCCCGCCGGCACGCCTTTGGCGACCAGGCGCTGCTTGATCCAGCGATAGGCCGAGAAGCCGCGGCTCGCCTCGACGCTGAGGGTGCCGAGATCGGAGAAGATCAGCTGGCCGGCGCCGGGCAGCAGGTACCGGCTGCCGTTCGGGCCGCGATAGCGGCGGTTGGCGGTCTCGCGCCAGATCCGGCAGGCATTCTCGATCAAGAGGTTGAGCTTGTTGCCCGGCTCGTCGGGGCTCGTTGGGTTGACCAGGCGCAGGTCGATCGCGGCATGGCGGCCATCGGTGATCACCGACAGCAGGATGTCGTCGCCCTGCTGCGGCTTGCCCCTGCGCTGCTCGATCGCCCTGATCCGCTCTTCGAGCTGCTTCTGGTAGGCCTTGAAGGCCGGGGTGGGGGCAGCGGTCAGGATTCGGCGCCGGCCGCCGGCGATCCGTGGCAGCTGCAGATGCGGGCGGAGGTCGTTCTTGACCATCACGTCCGCGACCGTGCGGAACAGGGCGATCAGCTCCGGCACGTTGACGAATTCGCAGAACCGCGTGACCGGCTTGTAGCGGCCCGAGGGCTGCAGCTCGAGCTCGGTGCGGGTCTCGCCGAAGCTCGCGGCCCAGGCATCGAACTCGTGCAGGCCGTTGCGGCGCAGCATCTCGGGCTGCAGGAAGCGCTGCACGGTATGGAGCTCGCCCATGGTGTTGGTGATCGGCGTGCCGCTGGCGAGGATCAGCGGCCGGGTGGGCTGGCGGGTGGCGACGAAGCGGGCCTTGACCAGCAGGTCCCAGGCGCGCTTCGAGCCCGCGGGGTCGATACCCTTCAGCGCGGTCATGTTGGTCGCGAACGAGAGTTTGCGGAACTCCTGTGCCTCGTCGACGATGATCTGGTCGATGCCGAGCTCGGCAATGGTCACCATGTTGTCCTTGCGGCCCTGCAGGGCCTCGAGGCGTGCTTCGAAGCCCTCCTTCATCCGCTCGATCCGCTTGCGCGCCAGCCGGTCCTCGCCGTCCAGGCGCTCGAGCAGCTCGCCATAGCTCTCCAGCTGCTCACGGATCAGCCGGCGCTCGAACTCGATCGGGGTGGGGATCAGCTTGAACGCGCTGTGGGTGACGATGATGCAGTCCCAGTCGCCGGTGGCGGCACGCGCCATGAAGCGCAGCCGCTTGGCGGCCGCGAAGCTCGTGTCGTCGGCGAGGAGGATGCTGGCGGTCGGGTAGAGCTGCAGGAACTCGCGGCTGGCCTGGGCGAGGCAGTGGCCGGGCACCACCAGCATCGCCTTGCCGATCAGGCCGAGGCGCTTTTGCTCCATGATCGCGGCGACGATCGAGAAGGTCTTCCCGGCACCGACGGCATGGGCGATGTAGGTCGCTCCGGTGGCGATGATGCGCCAGATCACCCGCTTCTGGTGCGCATGCAGCTCAATCGCCCCGCTGGCGCCGGGCAGCTGCAGATGGCTGCCGTCGAACTGCCGGCCGATCAGATTGTTGAAGCGGACATTGTAGAGCTGCGCCAGCAGGTCGGCGCGGTCCGTGTCGACCCAGACCCACCGCTCGAACGCGGTCTTGATCCTGGCGAGCTTCTCCTTGGCGGCCTCGGTGGCTTCGGTGTTCAGCTCGCGCTTTTCCTGGCCGTCCTCGGTCCAGACGTCCCAGATCTGCGGCAGCCGCTGATTCAGCGCATCCTCGAGCAAAAGGCCGGCATGGCGGCGGCTGGTGCCCCATTCGGTGGTAGCACTCGACTGATGCTCGAACGGCCTGAGGTCGATCTGCCAGCAGGCGATCTCGACCGTATGCCGGATCCGGGTCGCAATGCCGAGCTGCTCCGCCACGAACCGGGTGAGAACCTCGGCCGGGAGCCAGGGCGCACCCAGCCGGGCGGTGATCTGCGACGGCAGCAGGTCCTGCGGCTGCACCCGCTCGAGGGCGGTGACGTTGCGAGCAAAGGCCGGATCGGTTTCGGCTCGTATGCGGGCAAGCGCGAGCTTGTCGCGCACCGGGCCCGACAGATAGCTGTCGGCGGTCTCGTAGCGCCCGCTCTCCGGGTCGAGGAACACCGCCTCGCCCAGCTCGGCGAGCGTCTCCGCGCGACTGCGGCCGAGCAGCTCGGCGATGTGGTCGAGATCGACCAGGCCGCATGCGTGCAGCGTCACCGCGAGCGCGTCGGCGGCCGTGACGATCAGCGGGGCTGCCGGAGGATGCAGCACCCGCTGGGTGAAGATCGGCCCCGGCTGGGCTTGGCTGCTGGTCGGGTCGTAGAGCTCGATCGAGGCCACCAGCCAGCAGTCGGGATCGGATTGGAACGGCGCCAGGTTGACGCGGCGTTGGCTCTCGCGGGTCTCGCCGCTCGCAGGGTCGACCCGCTGGATCGTGCGGGTCAGGTTGATCGGGCCGAAGCGGCGCACGAACGCCTGGTAGGCCAGGCGCAGACGCGCCTGGGCGGAGCCCCAGGGCTGGTCGGTCGCTTGCGCACGCAGGATCGCACGCACCGCGTTGCGGATGGGGATCAGGCCGCGGATGATCCGGGCATGCCTGGCCGGGATGCCCGCCGTGCCCTTACCGGAGCGGATCGCGATCGGCACCGGCTTGCCCTCGACGATCTCGAGCAGCTCGTCCTTGCGGCCGAGGAGGAAGCTGCCCTCCTTGACCTCCGCCCCTTCGGCGGCGGTGCCGACCGCGATGCCGAGGTCGGGATCGGTGCTCGTCGCCTCGTCGCTGGGTGGCAGGGCGATGTCCTGCGGGAGCCGGGCGAGGGCCGCCTGCAGGGCATCCTCGAGCACGAGCTCGGGATCGGGCACGCAGCTGTAACCGACACCGTAGGGGGTGGCGGTGCGAGCATGGCGGCCCAGCACCGTCCATGGCTGGTCGAGGAAGCAGCGGTTGATCGCGAGTGCTGGCTCGCCGTCCTCGGCCGGCAGAGCCTCGGCGAGCGCCTGCCAAGCAGGTCCGGTGGGTGCCTCGCCGGCGAGCCGTTTGCGCAGGATCAGCACGTCGACCACGACGTCGGTGCCCACCTCGTGGCGCAGGGCCCCCTCGGGCAGGCGGAGGGCCGTGAGCAGATCGGCCATGCCCGCCAGGTAGGCGCGGGCGCTGTCGTCCTGCTTGTCCAGGGTCCAGTGGCTGGTGACGAAGGCGGCGAGACCGCCGGGACGCAACAGCTCGAGACTGCGCGCGATGAAGAAATCGTGCAGCGCCAGCCGTGGCCGGCCGGTGGCCGCATCGCCGCGCACGGTGCGATCGGAGAAGGGTGGATTGCCGAGGGCGAGATCGAAGCCGCCCGATAGCCGGAGCGTGGTGAAATCGTCGTTGCGGATGGAAGCACTGGGGAACAGCAGCCGTGCGATCCGGGCGCTGATCGGCTCGGCCTCGATGCCGGTAAAGCGGGTGGCCGGGGCGAGGGCAGGGGGGAGCTGGGCCAGGAACAGGCCGATGCCGCAGCCGGGCTCCAGCACCCTGCCGCCGGCAAAGCCGAGCCGCTGCAGTGCGGCCCAGAGCCACCGCACCAGGAAATCCGGCGTGTAGTGCGCATACTGGGTCGAGCGCGCGAGTGCGGACCGTTCCGCCGCTGTGGTCAGCTCCTCGAGCCGGCGGCCGAGATCGCGCCAGGCCGGCGCAAAGCCCTCGCCGGCGCGGGGAAACAGTCGCGTGGCGAGCTCGCTGGCGCCGAAGCCGACGAAGCGGGCCAGGATCTGCTGCTCGTCGGCCGTCGCCGGGCGGTCTTCCGCCTCGATCCGCTGCAGCAGCGCGATGGCGGCGAGATTGTCGGCGGCGCGCAGGCACCAGGTGGCTGCCAGGCGCCGCTCGCCGATGAGCCGGTAGTCGACCGGCAGGAGCTCGGGCGGCTCGCCGGGTATCGGCGGACTGAAAATCGATCGTGCTGCCACGGCCGGCACATCGGCGGTCAGGCCGAGCAGCGAGGTGTCGTCGAACAGGCTGAGCGTGAGCTGGTCCCGCAAGGCCATCCGGTCTCTCCCTCCATAGGATCGAGGCAGAGACCCCAGGGCTCGCGCGCCGGCGGGCGGGGGCAAAGGCGCGCCAGCAGGGCGCGGGACGGCCACGACCAGCGCAGCGGCGCGGCCGGGCTACCCTTTGCCGCCGACGGACGGGCGCGATACCCCTATCGGGTGCAGATCAGAGGCGGGCAGCCGGAAGGGCAAGGGCACGGTAGACGGAGACTGTCGCAAGAGAGGTCTTGCTGATCGACGGGATGGCAAGACTATAAGCTTGTCCTCACGACGAGCTCAGGGATGGCATGGAATGGAAGAATCCAGCAGGCAGCAGGAGTTGCTGAGTCTGACGACCGAGGTGGTCGCTGCGTTTGTCGGTAACCACACGGTTGGAGTCGGCGATATTCCTGGCCTCAGAGCCCGTCCGGAAGGATTACCGGCGATTTGAGGCCCTTGCGAGCCGGCGCAGCATGAGGCGGATCATGCCGAGGCAGAGGAAGGCGAGGGCGTTGACGGCCAGGTTCTCAAAGTCCTTGGCGAGCCTGCGGCAGCGCCCGAGCCAGGCGAAGGTCCGCTCGACGCTCAAGAGGAGGCCCAGCGTGTCGACCAGGATGTGCCGCTTCTTGCCCATCGACGGCAGAGCCATCGATCCGGTCCGCGAAGCGGAACCGACCAGCCCTGGCAGGTCGGTAGGGACCTTCTTGCCCGCGTCGTCGCCCGCCGGGTCGATGCGAGCGCCCCTTTTTCCGCGCTCCTCACGCTCTGGCTGTCGATGATCGCCACGGTCGGGCTCGCCTCTTTGCGCATCTGCTCGCGTGCCTGGACGAACAGGGCATGGTGGAGGCGCGTGAGCGTGCCGTCCCAGGCCCAAAGGGCGAGATGGTCGTGCACCGTGCTCTTGGGCGGCAGGTCCTTGGGCGGGGCGCGCCGCTGGCAGCCCGTCGCCAGCACGTAGAAAATCCCGTTCAGGACCGCGCCGACGTCGACCGTGCGCCGCCGGCCGCCGCGCTTGGCCGGCGGGATGACCGGCGCGACCAGCGCCCACTCAGCATCGGTGAGGTCGCTCGGGTAACGCAGTCCCGCACGATCATATGTCTGTCGCTGCTCCACGGTCCACATCGGGCATCTCCTCCTTGCCCGACATCAACGGCCAACCCGCTGCCACGCTTCAGCAACCTCCCGGACGGGCTCTGAGCCCAACCGTATAACCGTGCCCCTTTAATGGACCCCCTTTAATGGACCGGGGCCCTCTAGGGCCCAATACCGCCAGCAACCCTGACGGACCTGACAAGGCCTCGCAGCTATCGCACTCCGCTTAGAACCGTGCCGAAAACTCTCACGGGCTGATCTGGCGCTCGAAGCGTGCACTGGTCATGAACAGCGAGGCCAGCAGGGTCATGGTGCGCGACCTCTCGGTCCTGCCTTCGTGATCGACCAGAGGACGGCGATAGCGCTGCAGGCAACCAAAGGTCTGCTCGACCTTCCATCGCCGAGGCTCGACCACGAAGCCCGGCCGCCTGACCATGGATGAAGGGCAGCGCGCGGAGCTGTCGAGGAAGGCGCTGCGCGCGGACAAGGCTGCAGGTGAACGAGCCTCGAACGCCGCTCCCGCCGCCCAGGACGGCCCGCTCGTGGCGGGACGGGTCGGTCTACGTCGTGAGCTGGCGCAGACGCTCAGTGATCGCCGCGAGGGCCGTCTGCGCCGCGGCCAGCAGCGCCTCGTCAGGTGCTTGCGCGGCGGCGGCCTCGAACAGCTCGAACAGCTGCTCCAGCGGCACGAGCGCCCGCTCCCGGCGCTGCTCGGGGCCCAGATCCGGTGGCAGGGACGGGAGCGGCGCAGCGGACCCGACCTCGCTGGCCTCTTGGGCCTCCGCCGCGGCCATGCGCCGGAGCCGGTCGGCGCGCTCCGGCTCGCCTGCCGCCGCGGCGGCATCGGCGAGGGCCGTATGGACTGCGGCCGCCTCGGCGAGCATCGGCGCCGCGGCACGCACCAGCTCGGCACAGGTTCGCACGGGCGGTGGCCGATGCTCCCGCTCCTGGCGCCATGCCTCGCGTCGCAACCGCCGCAGGTCCGCCGCCCGGCGGAGCTGCTCCTGCGCCTGCCGCTCGGCCGCGCGCTGGACCGCCGGGTCGGGCGTGCGCGCGGCGAGATAGCTGGCGTAGGTGAAGGTGGCCTGCGCGGCGGTCACGGCCTGCGCCAGAGCCCGATAGGGCGTGAGCAGGGTCGAGCCGGCGAGTTCCTCCCAGGGCTGCGTGACCGCGGCCGGAAGGGCGGGGAGGTCGATCGCACCCTTGGCATCCTGCGCCACCTCGTCCGCGAGCCGACGGAACAGGCGGCCGGCCGCAGTCGCGCCACGCCGCTCGAGCCGGCGCGCGATGTCGGTGTAGCGGCGCTTCTCCTCGCCTCGGAGGACTCCAATGATCGCCGCGAGCTCGGCGAGCGAGCCCACGACGGTCCCCGGATCGTCCTGTTGCGAGGTCATGGCGAAGCATTCCTAAGCGGCGCATGGCTGATTGGCATGGACGAGTTGTCGCAGCCGTGCCTTGATCGGGGTCAAGGCCGCCACCGCTGCGGTTCGACCAAGGATCGGCATCGCCCGTCGGTGTGGGTGGTCCGGTACGCCCCGGCGCTTGGTGGAGCAGAGGCAGGGCCGTGACCCGAGTCCCAATCCCTCGGCTGATGAGGATGCCCGGTGCGAGCGCCCTGGCCCTGGCGCTCGTCCTGATTCTCGCGCTGGTCGCCGTCGTCTCCATGATCCACCCCGCCCGCGCCGAGGCGCAGTTGCAGGAGTTCCTGCACGGGACCGAGCCGGGGATCCTGGTGCCCGGAGCCGATCGGTTCGGGCCGCCGGAGGGTGACCCGCCGGTCGTGGCGGCCTTCGCCGACGACGAGCTCAAGGGGTGGGTCTGGCTCAACAGCGACTTCGTCGGGGCCGCCGGCTACTCCGGCAAGCCGATCCGGATCCTGGCGGGCATGACGCCCGACGGGACGCTCACCGGCGCCAAGCTGGTCGAGCATCACGAGCCGATCGTTCTGGTGGGGATTCCCGAGCAACGCATCGTCGACTTCATCAACGGCCATGTCGGCCACCGTACCGACGAGCTGGTGGCGCGCAGCGCCGGCGGGCTGCCGGTGGACATCGTGAGCGGCGCCACGGTGACGGTGATGGTGATCGCCGACAGCCTGATCCGCTCGGCCGCCCGTGTGCTGCGTCAACAGGCGGGCGGCGGCGCCTCGGCCGCCGAGGCGTCGACCACGTCAGCCGTCCGGCGCGCGCTGGCTCCGGACGCCGGCGGAGTGACGGATTGGGCGACCCTGGTCAGCGACGAGTCAGTGCGACGGCTCGCGCTCAGCGTCGGTGAGGTGAGCGAGGCGTTCCGGCGCGCCGGGCAGGGCAAGGCGGCCGAGCGGCCGGAGAGCCGTGATCCCGCCAAGACGTTCATCGAGCTCTATGCGGCGCTCGCCAGCGTGCCGGCCATTGGCCGCAGCCTGCTGGGCGAAGACGGCTATCGGGCGCTCGCCCAACGCCTCGAGCCGGGCCAGCAGGCGATCCTGCTCGCCGCCGACGGCGCCTATTCGTTCAAGGGCTCGGGCTATGTGCGCGGCGGGATCTTCGATCGGATCGAGCTGATCCAGGGCGAGGAGACGATCCGCTTCCGCGACCGCAATCATACGCGCATCGCCGACCTGGCCGCCGCGGGGGCGCCGCGGTTCAAGGAGATCGGCCTGTTCGTCATCCCCAAGGATGTGCGCTTCGATCCGCTCGAGCCCTGGCGGCTGCAGCTCCTGGCGCAGCGTCAGGTGGGCGGGCTCGAGCGCGCGTTCCTCGCCTTCGAGCTGAGCTATGCCTTGCCGGACCGCTTCGTCCGGGCCGAGACGGTAGCACCCCCGCCGCCGCCGGTCGCACCGGCAGCCGAGGTCGCGCCCGCGGGCGGGGCGCCCGCCGAGGAGCCGCTGTGGCAGCGCCTGTGGCGAGCCAAGCTGGTGTCGCTGGCGGTGGTCGTCGTCGCCCTGGTGATGGTCACCCTGATCTACTTCTTCCAGCATCCGCTCGTGCGCCGGCCGGTGCTGTTCGAGCGCCTGCGGCTGGCCTTCATGCTGTTCACCCTCGTCTGGCTCGGCTGGATCGCCCACGCCCAGCTCTCGGTGGTGAACGTGCTGACCTTCACCAACGCGCTGCTGTCGGGCTTCACCTGGGAGCCGTTCCTGGTCGACCCGCTGATCTTCGTGCTCTGGTTCGCGGTCGCGGCAGCACTTCTGTTCTGGGGTCGCGGACCGTTCTGCGGCTGGCTGTGCCCCTTCGGCGCCCTGCAGGAGCTCACCAACAAGGCGGCGCGGGTCCTGCGGGTGCCGCAGCTGCGGGTGCCCTGGGATCTGCACGAGCGCCTGTGGCCGATGAAGTACATCATCTTCCTGATGCTGTTCGGCATCTCGCTCTCGTCTTTGGCGCTGGCCGAGCAGCTCGCGGAGGTCGAGCCGTTCAAGACCGCGATCGTCTTGCGCTTCGTCCGCGAATGGTGGTTCGTCGCGTTTGCCGCCGCGCTGATCGCCGCGTCACTCTTCATCGAGCGCTTCTTCTGCCGCTATCTGTGCCCGCTCGGCGCTGCGCTCGCGATCCCCGGGCGGTTGCGGATGTTCGACTGGCTGCGGCGCTACCGCGAGTGCGGCAACCCGTGCCAGCGCTGCGCCAATGAGTGCCCGGTGCAGGCGATCCACCCCGAGGGGCACATCAATCCCAACGAGTGTATCGGCTGCCTGCATTGTCAGCTGCTCTATCACCACGACCAGAAATGCCCGGTCGTCATCCAGCGCCGCCTCAAGCGCGAGAAGCGCGAGGCGCTGATGTCGCCCAGCATGCGACCTGGCGGCGGCGGCCCGAGCCAGCCCGTACCGAAAGCCGCCGCGCGGGCCGCCGCGGCGGCGCCTTCCAGCAGCTAGGGAGCTTGACCGATGGCCACGACGACACGTCACCCTTTGGGCCTCAGCCGCCGAGGCGTGCTCGGGAGCGCTACCGTCGGCGCCGCGGTCACCGGCTTGGCCGGTGGTCACGGCCTGGTGCGGGGCGCGCGCGCGGCGGAAGGTGCCGAGCACGCGGTCGTGGCGCCCGGCGACCTCGACGAGTATTACGTCTTCTTCTCCAGCGGCCAGTCCGGCGAGGTGCGCATCATCGGCCTACCATCGATGCGCGAGCTGATGCGCATCCCGGTGTTCAATTATTGCGGCGCCACCGGCTGGGGCCAGACCAACGAGAGCCGGAAGATCCTGACCGAGAACCTGACGCCCGAGACCCGCGCGTTCCTGGACCGCCGTGGCGGCAGCTACCTCAACGGCGATCTGCACCACCCGCACGTCACCTTCACCGACGGCACCTATGACGGGCGCTACCTCATCGTCAACGACAAGGCCAACACCCGGGTCGGCCGCATCCGCCTTGACGTGATGAAGCCCGACAAGATCATCGAGCTGCCGAACCAGTATACGGTCCACGGTCTCCGCCTGCAGAAGGCGCCGCGCACCGGCTACATCTTCGCCAACGGCGAGTATGGCGTGCCGCTGCCCAACGACGGCAAGACCAATCTCAACAACCCGGCCGAGTACTGGTCGATCTTCAGCGGGATCGACGTCGATACGATGGAGGTGCGCTGGCAGGTGATGGTCGACGGCAATCTCGACAACGTCGATGCCGACTACCAGGGCAAGTACGCCTTCTCGACCTGCTACAATTCCGAGAAGGGCATCACGCTCGCCGAGATGACCGCCGCCGAGCAGGATTGGGCGGTGATCTTCAACATCCCGCGCATCGAGGAGGCGGTGCGGCGGGGCGAGTTCAAGGAGATGAACGGCGTGCCGGTCGTCGACGGCCGCCACGGCTCAGCAGTGACCCGCTACGTCCCGATCTCGAACGGCCCGCACGGCGTCAACACCGCCCCGGACGGCATCCACATCACCGTCAATGGCAAGCTCTCGCCCACGGTCTCGGTGCTCGACGTGCGGCTTGTGGACCAGTTGTTCGACGACAAGATCGAGCCGCGGGGTGTCATTGTCGCCGAGCCCGAACTTGGGCTGGGACCGCTGCACACCGCCTATGACGGTCGCGGCAACGCCTACACGACGCTGTTTCTCGACAGCCAGGTCTGCAAGTGGAACATCGACCTCGCGCGGCGGGCCTATGCCGGCGAGAAGGTGGACCCGGTCGTGCAGAAGCTCGACGTCCACTACCAGCCGGGCCACAACCACACCTCGATGGGCCAGACCAAGGAAGCGGACGGCAAGTGGCTGATCTCGCTTAACAAGTTCTCCAAGGACCGCTTCCTCAACGTCGGGCCGCTCAAGCCCGAGAACGATCAGCTGATCGACATCTCGGGCGATGAGATGGTGATCGTCCACGATGGCCCGAGCTTTGCCGAGCCGCACGACGCGACGATCGTCCACCGCTCGAAGATCGACCCGGTGCATGTCTGGAAACGCGACGACCCGTTCTTCGCCGACGCCGTGCGGCAAGCGCAGGCCGATGGGGTCGAGCTGGAGACCGATACCA
Organism: Geminicoccaceae bacterium; assembly: GCA_044224255.1. Classification (GTDB taxonomy): domain Bacteria; phylum Pseudomonadota; class Alphaproteobacteria; order Geminicoccales; family Geminicoccaceae; genus Benzoatithermus. The sequence continues at coordinate 6,370 of JBGAKU010000103.1, read as the reverse complement.
AGGTCGTGCGCGACGGCGACAAGGTGCGGGTCTACATGTGGTCCTCGGCCCCGGCCTTTGCGCTGGAGGAGTTCACGGTCCGCCAGGGCGACGAGGTGACGGTCTACGTCACCAACATCGACGACATCGAGGACCTCACCCACGGGTTCACGATCTGCAACTACGGCATCGCAATGGAGGTCGCTCCCCAAGCTACGGCTTCGGTCACCTTCATTGCCGACAGGCCGGGCGTGCACTGGTATTTCTGTCAGTGGTTCTGCCACGCCATGCACATGGAGATGCGCGGCCGGATGCTGGTCGAGGCGCGCAGCGTCTGACCATGACGCCCTTCCCCGGCGCGTTCCTCGCCTTGGCGGCGGGGGTGTTCCTCGCGGGCACTCCCGCTGGCCCGGCTGCCGCCGTCGAGCCGGTCGAGATCGTGCGCCTGGCACCCGGCATCCACCGCGGCCCGATCACGGTCGACCGTCCGATCGTGCTCGATGGTGGCGGCGAGGCGGTGGTGGAGGGGGCGGGCCAGGGCAGCGTCGTGACGATCACCGCACCCGGCGCGGTGGTGCGCGGGCTCATCGTGCGCGGCTCCGGAACCAGCCTGGAGACCATGGACTCCGGCGTGTTTCTGAGCCGGACGGCGACGGCGGCGAGGGTCGAGAACAACTGCATCGAGGGCAACCTGTTCGGCGTCTACGTCCACGGCGCCCGTGACGCGCTGGTTCAAGGCAACCGGATCCGCGGCCGTTCCGATCTGCGGCTCTCCGAGGCCGGGAACGGAATCTCGGTCTGGAACGCGCCCGGCGCGGTCATCCGGGGCAACGACGTCGCGGAGGTCCGTGACGGGATCTTCACCGTCACCAGCCGTGCCAACCGCTTTGAGGAGAATCGCTTCGAGAGCCTCCGCTTCGCCGTGCACTTCATGTACACGCAGGACAGCGTGGTCGCGCGCAACGTCTCGCGTGGCAACCACACCGCCTTCGCGATCATGTTCTCCAACAATGTCGAGATCATGGGCAATATCGCCGAGGCCAGCCGCGACCAGGGGCTGATGCTGCAGTCCGTCAACGGCTCGCGCATCCTCGGCAACCGTATCCTCGGTGGCGGCCGTGCCAGCGCACCTGCTGCGATCGGGCCGGCCAAGGACGACGAGGAGCGGTGCCTTTTCCTCTTCAACGCCAACAAGAACGAGATCCGGGGCAACCGCGTCGAGCGCTGCCCGATCGGTGTGCACGTCACTGCCGGCTCGACACGCAACACGGTCGCCGCCAATGCCTTCGTCGGCAACCGGACCCAAGTGAAGTTCGTCGGGACCCGACACCAGGAATGGAGCGACCACGGTCGCGGCAACTACTGGAGCGACCACGCCGCATTCGACCTCGATGGCGACGGGATCGCCGACGAGGTCTACCGACCCAACGATCTCGTCGATCAGCTCGTCTGGACCACGCCGCTCGCCAAGACGCTGCTCAACAGTCCGGCGGTGCAGCTCGTACGGTGGGCGCAGACCCAGTTCCCGGCGCTGATGCCGGGCGGGATCATCGACAGCTGGCCGCTGATGATGCCGCCGCCGGAGGCCGGGTGATGGCGCCCCACCCGGTCGAGCTGCTGGAGGCGGAGAAGCGTTACGGTGGCCTCACGGCACTGACCGCCACCTCCCTGGCGCTGGCCGCCGGCGAGGTGCTGGCGCTGGTCGGCCACAATGGCGCCGGCAAGACCACGCTGATGAAGCTGATCTTGGGCCTCATTCGCCCGAGCGCCGGCACGGTGCGCGTGTTCGGCGCCGATCCGGCCGGGCGCGAGGGTGCTGCCGCCCGCGCGCGGATCGGCTTTCTGCCCGAAAGCGTGAGTTTTGCCGGGGCAATGACCGGCTGCGAGATCCTGCGCTTCTACCTCGCCCTGCGCGGCGAGGCGGCCACGGCTGCCGGCCCGCTGCTCGAGCGGGTCGGGCTCGCCCATGCGGCCGGCCGGCGCATCTCGACCTATTCCAAGGGGATGCGCCAGCGGCTCGGCCTCGCCCAGGCCCTGATCGGCCGGCCCGCGGTGCTCCTGCTCGACGAGCCCACGACCGGCCTGGACCCCACCCTGCGCCAGACCTTCTACGACACCGTCGCCGAGCTGCGGGACGAGGGCTGCGCCGTGCTGCTCTCCTCGCACGCGCTGGCCGAGCTCGAGCACCGCGCGGATCGGCTCGCGATCCTGGAGCGCGGCCGCCTCGTCGCCCACGGTCGCTTGGCCGAGCTGCGGCGCGCAGCCGGATTGGCCGCGCGCATCCGGGTGTCACTGCCTGAAGCAGGCCCGGCTGTCGCCCACCTGCGCGAGCTGGGCGCCCAGCCGGCGGGCGCCGGGCTGATGGAGCTGCGCGTCGCCAATGGCGCCAAGATCGAGCTGCTCGAACGACTCGCCCGCCTGCGGCCCGCGGTCGAGGACATCGAGATTTTGCCGCCCACCCTAGACGAGGTCTATGCGCGGCTGCGCGCGCAGGCGGCGAGCGCTGGAGGCGAGCCGTGAGGGCGCTGCGCGTCCTGGCCGGACGGGAGGTGCGCGACGGCTTGCGCAACCGATGGGTCATGGTCGTGACCCTCCTGCTCGCAGCCCTGGCCCTGGCGCTGGCGTTCGTCGGTAGCGTGCCGGCGGGGGAGGTGGGTGCGGAGCCGCTCGAGGTGGTGGTGGTGAGCCTTGCCAGCCTCAGCATCCTGCTCCTGCCGTTGATCGCGCTACTGCTCTCCTTCGACGCCGTGGTCGGCGAAGCAGAGCGCGGCACGCTCCTGCTGCTGCTCGCCAGCCCGATCCTGCGCTGGCAGGTGGTGCTCGGCAAGTTCCTGGGGCAGATCGCGATCCTGGCGGTGGCGACGGCGCTGGGCTACGGCGTCGCAGCGCTCGCGGTGGCGGCACGCTCCGGCGTGCCCGATTGGGCGGCGGTCGGTGCCTTCGCCACCCTCATCGGCTCCTCGGTGCTGCTGGGTGCCGCGTTCGTGGCGCTCGGCCTGCTCGTCAGCGTCCTCGTGCGTGAGCGCCAGACCGCGGCTGGCGTGGCACTCGGTCTGTGGCTCGGGGCGGCGGTGATCTACGATCTGGCCCTTCTGGGCGCCCTCGTCGCCGATGCCGGCCGCTACGTGACGCCGGTGTTGCTCGAGACGCTGCTGCTGCTGAACCCGGCCGACGCGTTCCGGCTGCTCAACCTGACCGGCTTCTCCGGCGTGCAGGCGCTCAGCGGCATGGCCGGTCTCGCCGGTGAGGTCAGTCCGCCCGTGAGCTGGATGGTCGGCGCACTCCTCGCCTGGACCATCCTGCCGCTGATGGCCACTATCCTCGTCTTCGCACGGAGGGAACCGTGATCGCGAGGCTGTCGCGCCATCCGCTGCTCCTCCTCGTCCTGCTACTGCTCGCCGCCTGTGACGACGCGGCACCGCCGAACCGGCCGCCGCCGATCGAAGTGACGGAGGACGCGGTCGGGCATTATTGCGGCATGCTGCTGGTCGAGCACCCCGGGCCGAAGGGGCAGGCCTTCCTGCGCGGGCAGGCCGAGCCGGTCTGGTTCTCCTCCGCCCGCGACGCGCTGATCTTCACCCGGCTGCCCGAGGAGCCGCAGGGCGTCGCCGCGGTCTACGTCACTGACATGGCGCAAGCCGGGAGTTGGGAGCGGCCCCGGCCGGGGAGCTGGGTCGAGGTTCACGACGCCTGGTTCGTGATCGGCAGCGGCCGCCGTGGCGGCATGGGCGGGCCGGAAGCCGTGCCGTTCTCGCGCGAGGACGCGGCCAGGGCCTTCGCCGGCGAGCAGGGCGGGAAGGTGGTGCGGCTTGCCGAGCTGTCGGACAATTACCTGTTCGACCCCGGCGCCCCGGGCGAGGAGGGCAGCAATGAGCATGCCACGCACTGATCGACGCCGCTTCCTTGCGGTCAGCGCCGTCGCCGCGGCGGGTCTTACCGGCACGGCGCGCGCCGCGCTTCCGCTCGTCGTCTGGCGCGGCCAGGCGCTGGGCGCCATGGCCTCGATCCGGCTGGCGCACCCCGACCGCATGGCGGGCGAGCGCATGATCGGCGAGTGCGTCGCCGAGATCGCGCGGCTCGAGGCGATCTTCAGCCTCTATCGGGCCGATTCGGCGGTCTGCCGCCTCAATGCCGAGGGCGCGCTCGATACCCCGCCGCTCGAGCTGGTCGAGCTGCTCGGCCGCTGCGCCGCGTTCAGCGAGCGCACCGGCGGCGTGTTCGACGTCACGGTGCAGCCCCTGTTCCGCGCCTACGCCGAGCATTTCACCGCGCCGGACGCCGATCCGGCCGGCCCGCCGATCGAGGACGCGCTGGCGCTGGTCGGCTGGCGCGGCGTGGAGATCGGGCCCGAGCGGGTGGCCTTTGCCCGGCGCGGCATGGCGATCACGCTCAACGGCGTCGCCCAGGGCTACATCACCGACCGCGTGGCCGAGCTGCTCCGCGCGGGCGGCATGACCGACGTCCTGGTCGATCTCGGCGAGCTGCGCGCGCTCGGCCGCCACCCCGAGGGCCGACCCTGGCGCGCCGGCCTTCCAGGCCGGGCCGAGACGTTCGACCTTGTCGACGGGGTCGGTGCCGCAGCACTTGCCGTCTCCAGCGGTGCCGGCTCGCCGTTCGAGCCCACCGGCCGGTTCAACCACCTCCTCGATCCTGCGACCGGCCGCTGCGCGACTCCGGAGCGTCTGGTCGCGGTGCTGGCGAGGGACGCGACCACCGCCGACGCCGTCGCCACCGCCCTGGCCGTTGTCCCGACGCCGCGCGCTCTCGCTGCGGCGCTACCCGAGCTCCGGGCGCTGATTCTTCCCGGATCGGACGCCTAAGACGGCTCTGTTGCAACGTTCTGGGGTGGTCGAGGCGGATCCGCCGATCGGCACCTTCAGGCAGCAGAACCGAACAGAGCCGCGACGAAGGCACTCTGGGCGGGCATATCGTTGGCGGGGATAGCCGAGATTTGCCCCTTGAGGACCATCGCCATGATCTCGTAGCCGGCAAGGGTACGTCGAGCCGTAGAAAAGCTCCCGAAGCCTAACCCAAGCCGGATCAGACGCTTAATGCGCCGATGGTCTTGCTCAACGATGTTGTCAAGTATTTTGTTTGGCGCAGCTTGGTAAAGTGCCACAGCTCGCCAGCCTTCTTCATCTTCTTGGTGGCGCACGGGTAGGCAGCGTTCTTGTCCACGGTGATGCTGCGCGGGTTGACCGTGTGCGGCTGGCTCAGGGCCTTGCGGAAGAAGCGTCGTGCTGCGGCGGCGTCCCGCTTGGCGCTGAGCAGGAAGCCGATCGTCTGGCCGCGGCCGTCGACCGCCCGGTACAGATACATCCAGTGGCCCTTCACCCGGAGGTAGGTCTCGTCGACCCGCCAGGAGCCGGTGGTCAGACGCAAGTGCGGCCGGAGGGGGTCACCCTAAAGAACGGACCCGAAAGCACGCTTCGCGGCTCTGTTGCAAACCTTGCTGCCGTCCGCCGGATGGTCCCGACCGAGGGAGAGACCGGACCATTTCGGACTTCAAGGGGCGGCATTTTGAGGGTGAGATCGTGCTCTGGGCGGTCCGTTGGTACTGCCGCTATGGCGTAAGCTATCGCGATCTCGAGCAGCTGATGGGCGAGCGCGGTGTCTCCGTCGATCATTCGACGATCTACCGCTGGGTTCAGAGATACGCGCCTGAGATCGAGAAACGGCTCTGCTGGCAGTGGCGGCGGCCATGCTCGACCAGCTGGCGCATCGACGAGACGCATGTGAAGGTCCGAGGTTAGTGGGCCTACCTCTACAGGGCCGTCGACAAGCACGGGAACACCATCGACCTCTATCCCTCACCGACGCGCAACACGGCAGCGGCCAAGCGCTTCCTCGGCAAGGCGCTGAATGGCCTGAAAGACTGGGAGAAGCCGAGGGTCATCAACACCGACAAGGCGCCGACCTATGCGGCTGCTCTCGCCGAGCTGAAGAAGGAGGGCAGGTGTCCGGAGGAGACGCTGCATCGACAGATCAAGTACCTGAACAACGTCATCGAGGTCGACCACGGCAAGCTGAAGCAGCTGATTCGACCGGTCAGAGGCTTCAAGACGCTGAAGACGGCTTACGCGACGATCAAGGGCTTCGAGGTGATGCGCGCGCTGCGCAAGGGGCAGGCAGCGGTCTTCAACCTCACGCGTGACATCCGCGGTGAGGCCCGCATTGTCGAGCGCGCTTTTGGCCTCGGCGCCTCTGTCCTGGCCGAAGTAGCCCAGTTTGTCAGCAAGCGGCTCGAACTCGAAGCAGTCTGACAGACCCGCCGACCCGACCCGGCGCCTTCACGCACCCTGGGCCACGGATTGCAACAGAGCTTCCCCAAGGGGCGCGGCCCGGCCGCGACCAGCGCAGCGGCGCGGCCGGGCTACCCTTTGCCGCCGAC
>JBGAKU010000102.1:0-17677 GCA_044224255.1 Geminicoccaceae bacterium | reverse complement strand
TCGCTCTTCGGCGACCAGCACATGCACGGGCCCGAGGGCGTGCGCTTCTACACCCGCCTGAAGACCATCACCACCCGCTGGCCCACCGGCATCCGCGCTGGCGCCGACTTCGTCATGCCCACCATGCTCTGAGGGAGAGGCTCCGGGGCGTTGCGCCCCCGGAGCGCACGGGCCTATCCTCCCGAGCGGGAGGCTCGTGGATGGCGGAAATCGGGGAACATGTCCCGCCGCCGCGTCTGGTCGCCCAGGGCGTCGGCAAGGCGTTCTCGGGCGTTCGGGTGCTGGACGGCGTCGATCTGGCGCTGCGCGGCGGCGAGGTGCACGCCCTGGTCGGCGAGAACGGCGCCGGCAAATCCACGCTGGTCAAGATCCTGAGCGGCGTCCATGTCGACTATGACGGTGAGATCCGGATCGACGGCCGTACCGTTCGCTTCGCCGGCGTGCGCGATGCCGAGCGCCACGGCGTCGCCATCATCCACCAGGAGCTGAACCTCGTTCCGGAGCTGGGGGCCGCCGGCAACATCTTCCTCGGCCGCGAGCCGAGGCGCGCAGGCCTCCTGCTCGACCGCCGCGCCATGGCGGCGGCGGCGCGCACCCTTCTGGCGCGCCTCGGCCTGGATCTCGACCCGGAGCGCCCGGTCGGGCGGCTGCGGGTGGGCGAGCAGCAGGTGGTCGAGATCGCCAAGGCGCTCTCGCTCGACGCCCGCATCCTGATCATGGACGAGCCGACCTCGGCCCTGTCGACCGCGGAAGCCGAGCGGCTGGAGACCATCATCCGCCAGCTTGCGCGCGAGGGCGTGGCAATCGTCTACATCACCCATCGGCTGGACGAGGTGTTCGCGCTCGCCCGTCAGGTCACAGTCTTGCGTGACGGCCGCAAGGTGCTCACGGCACCGGCGCAGGGCCTGACCCGGGCGATGATCATCCGAGCCATGGTCGGGCGGGAGGTGAGCGAGGTTCGCGTCGCCACGCCAGCGGGCCCCGGCCAGCCGGCGCTGGAGGTGCGGGGGCTGTCGCTCCTGGTGGCGCGGCCGGGCGCACCGCCGCGCAAGGTCGTCGACGGCGTCGGCTTCCAGGTGCGCCGGGGCGAGGTGCTCGGCATCGGCGGCCTGCTCGGCGCCGGCCGCACCGAGATTCTGGAGACCATCTTCGGCGTCACCGACGGCGAGCGGTCGGGTACCGTCCTGCTCGACGGCCAGCCCACCCCGATCAACGGGCCGGAGGCCGCCAAGGCGCAGGGCATCGCCTTCGTCACCGAGGACCGCAAGGCCACGGGCCTGGTCCTGGACTTCCCGATCCGGGCCAACGCCGCCCTGCCCTCGCAGGGCCGGCTGGCGCGCTTCGGCATCGCCAGCCGCAGGCGTGAGACGGCGCTCGCGCGCGAGACCATCGCCCGGCTCAACATCCGCTGCACCGGGCCGGAGCAGAAGGTGGCCGGCCTGTCCGGCGGCAACCAGCAGAAGGTCGTGCTCGGCAAGTGGCTGGCGACGGCGCCGTGCGTGCTGCTGCTCGACGAGCCGACGCGCGGCATCGACGTCGGCGCCAAGCAGGAGGTGTACGCCCTGATCGAGCGCCTGAAGGCGGCGGGGGTTGCCATCGTCCTGGTGAGCTCGGAGCTGCCGGAGCTGGTGCTCCTCGCCGACCGTGTGCTGGTGATGTGCGAGGGCCGCGCCACGGGCCTCTTGGAGCGCGCCGAGGCGAGCCAGGAGCGGATCATGGAGCTCGCAGCCCCCCAGGCCACGGGTGGGCGTGCCGCATGAGGCTCCTGCGCCTCCTCGGCCGCACCAAGCTCTACTGGGGCCTCGCCGCCATCTTCCTCGCCGGGGTCCTGCTGTCGCCGCACACCTCCAAGGGTGCGAACATCTTCCTCTCCTACGGCAATCTCGCCGACGTGCTGCGCCAGGTGTCGATCACCGGCATCGTGGCGGTCGGGATGACTCTGGTGATCCTCACCGCCGGCATCGACCTTTCGGTCGGCTCGGTGCTGGCGTTCGGTTCGGTGCTCTGCGCGATGCTGCTGACGCAGCCGGGATGGACGCCCGGCGCCATCATGGGCGTGCCGGCCACGGCGGTGGTGGTGTTCACCGCGACCTTCCTGCTGGTCCGCTTCGTCGCCCGGGGGCTCGGCCGCGGACCGCATCAGCCGATCGGCCATCGCGAGGTGGAGCGGCGCCGGCCGTTGCTCGATCGTTGGCTGCCGGCCGCCGCGGGCCTCGCCGTCGTGCTGCCGGTGCTCGGCTGGTGCATGGCCCAGGTCCCGGGCAAGTTCGGCGTGCTCGGCGTCCTGCTGGTCGTGCCCTGCGCCGGGCTGCTGGTCGGCGCGCTGAGCGGTGCGATCATCGTCCACGGCCGCCTGCAGCCGTTCATCGTCACCCTGGCCATGATGGTGGGTGCCCTGGGCGCAGCACGGCTGACCGCGGGCCAGGACAACGCCGTCCTGCCCGTCTACACCGGCTCGAATGCGGTCCAGGAGTTCGATGCACTGCGCAGCGTGGTGCTGGGCGTGGTGCCGGTGCCGGGCCTGTTCTTCTTGGGCGTGCTCGCGATCTTCCTCGTGCTGCTCAACGGCACCGCCTTCGGCCGCTACGTCTACGCGATCGGCGGCAACGAGGAGGCGACCCGGCTGTCGGGTGTGCCGGTCGGCCGGGTCAAGATCGCGACCTATGCGCTGTCGGGGATGCTCGCGACCCTGGCCGGGGTGCTCTATGTGGCGCAGTACCGGCAGGGCAAGCCGGACGCGGGCGCCGGCCTCGAGCTCGACGCGATCGCCGCGGTGGCGATCGGCGGCACCAGCCTCGCCGGCGGCAAGGGCGGGCTCGCCGGCACGCTGGTCGGTGTCCTGATCTTCGGCCTGCTCGGCAACATCCTGCAGCTCAACAACATCACCTCGAACCTGCAGCTCCTGCTCAAGGGCATCATCATCGTCCTGGCGGTGCTGCTGCAGGAGCGCGACATCCGTCTGCTGGCGCTGCGCCTGCGGCGCCGCGGCCAGGAAACCGCGCCCGGAACGGCCGTCGCCGGACGTGGCCAGACCATCACCGACGGTGAACGAAGAATCAGGGAGACCGCGCATGAAGCGCCGTGAGCTGTTCGGGGCCGCCGCCATCCTTTCGCTCGGGGCGGGGACGCTGATCCTGCCCGCCACCTTCCGCCCGCTGCGGGCGCAGGCGAAGTGGCGGATCGGCTTCTCGCAGGTGACGACGATCGAGCCCTGGCGGGTGCAGTTCAACAAGGACATCAAGGCCGAGGCGGCCAAGCATCCCGAGGTCGAGCTTTTGATCTCCGACGGCGAGGACCGCACCGAGAAGCAGGTCGCCGACGTCGAGAACTTCATCACCCAGCAGGTCGATGCGCTGCTCGTCTCGCCCAAGGAATCGGCCGGCCTGACCGGGGTGGTGGAGAAGGCGATCGATGCCGGGATCCCGGTCTTCGTGCTCGACCGCAATGTCGACACGGACCGCTACACCCAGTTCATCGGCGGCGACAACGTGCTGATCGGGCGCGCCGCCGGCGAGCATGCGGTCAAGCTCCTGGGCGGCCCCGGCCAGGCCAAGGGCAATATCGTCGAGATCTGGGGCAATCCCGGCACGCAGCCGGCGCACGATCGGCACGACGGGTTCCACGAGTTCACCGACAAGGAGCCCGGCATCACCAACCTGCTCGACCAGCAGAGTGCGGACTGGAAGCAGGACAAGGCCTACGACATCATGGCGACCGCCCTGCGCAACCACGAGGACATCACCCTGGTCTACGGCCACAACGATCCGATGGCCTACGGCGCCTACCTCGCCGCCAAGGACGCCGGTCGCGAGAGGGACATCCTGTTTTTCGGCATCGACGCGCTGCCAAACGAGGGCGTGCGCTGGGTCGCCGACGGCGAGCTGGCCGCGACCTTCCTCTACGCCACGCCCGGGGCCGAGGGCCTGCGGCAGGCGATCAAGTATCTGGGCGGCGAGAAGGTCGAGAAGACCATCACCTTGCCGACCATGGTGGTGACCAAGGACAACGCCGGCGAGATCCTGAAGGCGAACGGGCTCTGAGCCCATGATCGGGGCCGGCAGGGCGCCGGCCCCGACGATGGTTGTATAGGTCCCGGTTATAGGATAGCATGCCTCATTATCCGGTTGACACCACAACGTCTAGGGATAGGGTGCGTCCATGACAGGCCGGCGCAGATCGTTGTGGCATAAGGGATTCTAGCGATGTATGCTCGCGAGCATGTGCGAACGTGAAGCAGGAACGAAATCCGAAGCAGCATCAGGTGAAATATCGATTTCACCTACGATGATGGCCGTTGGCCTTTATGAATTCGCTTCCCGTGATCGCTGGGGGGAATCCGACGCCGAGGCGGTTGGTCGCATTTATCGGGCAATGGAACAAGTTCGTCGCAGTGGACGGGGCGTTACCAAGCCCAGCTTGACCGTCACCGACGCCATGATCCAGGCTGGGCTGGCCTCCTACCATGACTCGGGCGCCACCGACCACATTTCTCTGACCAATGAATATCTCATAGAGATGATATTGAATGCAGCGCTTTCGCGATCGATCGAAGTTTCAGTGAAAAGTCGCTGACTTCCTTGCCCAAGATAAGGAATAGGGCTGAAAAACACTTTATTTCCTCTACTCCATGATCAACATTTGGCCGCAACCCGAGACGAAATCTCGTATCGTGTAGTTGTGGTCGAAGCCGTATGCGTTCATTTTTTGATCGTTTGTTGTATACTATGTATACAAAAAAAAGGCGCAAGTTCATTTCTTCGCTGACTTTTGTCCTCCATCCGCTTGTATAGCTTTGTCCATTCAGGCGCGATCTCAGGAAGATGGGGTTTGGCAACTGGATGCTTGGCTTTCTCGTGTTTGAGCAAAATGCATCGAACTGCCAGATCAGTCGTTTGTAGCTTCATCTTGAAAGTCTGAATCTGATGGAACGCCGCCATAGCTGCGTCGGGAGCTAACGGCAGAATCGCGGCATCGTAGACTCTAGCCAAGGCGGATTCGACCGATTGCCAGCTTGAGATCGCCGACCCAAGCGCCGCATGGAACGCCGCCTGTTGCTCGTCGTCGACGTAGACCGACGCGCGCCTGCCGACGATAGTTTTGTCGGGCATGTCTGGTACAATCTCCCCATGAAGCAAGCGAGCCCGGATGACCAATACCCTCCCGATGAGGCCCAGCGCCGCTTCGAGGCTCTCATTCGGGCGGCCCGCCGACCGCCCGTTCACCGTGAGGATGTGCCGCGCACTCGGGGAGTGTCAAAGCCAAAAGCCGGCGTGGGCGGCGACTCAACGCCTGCCAAAAAGGCCCGGCGGCCCCTTCGGAGGATCGATGATGGATAACGAGATGCGCGAAGCCATCGGCGAAGCGCTAGACGCGGTCGCAGAAGTGCTGGCCAGCCAGACGGCCGCCATTGTCCGCGCTTTGATTGAGGAAGGCGTGGTCACGGCGGATCAGATTGAAGCGGCTATGGCCAAGCACAGACCGCTCCACGCTGGGGCGAGCGGCTTCCGGGCTTACGAAAAAGCAGACCGGAAGTTCAAGGAAGCTCTATGGGAAGCACGCAAAGGGCCGGACCAGTCCTAGCCGGACTATTACGTCGTCTGCAGTCCTTTTGTTGGAGCTAGTTGCAGGCGGCGCAGTTGGCGCCACTTGGCGTCGAGTGCCGCAAGCCGATGCTCGACGCTCATTGCAGCGAGCGACCTTCCTTCCAGCGCATCTAAACGCGCCTCCAGGGAAAGCATGCACTTGGCCAATTCTTGGAACGCAGGGTGATTCAGGAGAAAGTCCTTATCCGGGCGATAGACTGCATCGGCGATAACCTCGCTCAGGATTCCTTCAATCGCGGGGCGTTCATCCATCTTCTTCTCAGCTTTCGGCATATTCTAGCGATGATGTAACGGCTCTCAGGCGCCGTAAGATGCTTGATATGTTAGCCGCTTGCCAGCCGCGCCCTTTACCATCAGGGCGGTGCGCTGTGTGTCGTCAAAACCGAGCTTAATCCGATGGTTATACCGGAAATCGAACTCGGCCAGATAGCGGTGCAGGTGCTTCTCGCGGCAATGCTGGTAGATGCCGCGCATGCCGCGCTTGAAGATCGAGAAGTAGCCTTCGGCGGAGTTGGTGTGGACGTCGTCGCAGACGTACTCGCCGGCTGAATGTGTGACCGTCTCGTGGGCCGAGAACCCGGAGCCAACCTTGGTGTAGAGCCGGCTTTCGTCCGTGTGTAGTCGGCTCTCACGAGCGACGTTCTCGCGAACGATCCGGCTCACCGTCTCACCATCGGCTACGGCGACGTGGAAGGAGCGGACACTACCGCCACGCTCGACCAAGCTGACGATGGCCCGCTTGCCGGCCGGGCCGGTGCGTCGACCCTTGGTCGGCGGCGGCAGGTACTTGTTGCGCGGGCGCTCTTCCTCGACCTTGCCGTAGTAGGTTTCGTCAGCCTCGACGATCTCGCCCTCGCCACCCATCTGGCTGGCGAACTCTCCCGACCGCATGGCCTCGCGAATGCGATGGCTCATGAACCAGGCCGCCTCATAGGTGATATCGAGCGACCGATGGAGCTGGTGCGAGCTGACACCCTTCTTGCTCGATGCCATAAGATAGAAGCCCATCATCCACTTGTGCAGCTTGATGTGACTGCGCTCCATGACGGTGCCGGTCGTCACGGTAAAATCTTTGCGGCAGTCGGGATTGCCGCAGCGGTAGCGGCCAGGACGCTTCGTGCCATAGATGCGCTTCGTCTCGCCGCAGCGATGGCAGATCGGGCCGTTCGGCCAGAGGATTTTCTCAAACGCCTCGCGGGCGGCGCTCTCGTCGTGGAAGCAGGCGGCAGCGAATACGTTCATGGCGTCCTCTCTGCCGCCATACTACCGCTAGTGTTTGTGGCGTCAACCGGATAATTAGGATAATATGCCTGCATCCTGTGCAGTGTGGGGACCTGCGATGCGTCTCTTCGCCGTTCTGGCCCTGGGCCTTCTCGCCGCCTGCGCCGAGGTCCAGGCCTATGGCTCGGCCGCGATCGAGCAGCGACGGACGATGAACGACCTGCAGGCGCGGGCGACGATGGCCGCGACCTGCGACATCTCGCTGGGCGCCTATCTCCGCGAGCTGAGCCCGATGGAGCAGCGCTATGCCGGCCTGGTCTGCGGCGGGCTCTTCCCCGAGCCGGTCGAATCCAGGCTGCCCGTGACCGCCGGCCGCTCCTGAGGCCGGGGCCGGCTCGCCGTCAGCAGCTTGCCGAGCTCGGCGAAGTCGCGCTTGCGTGGGGAGGAGCGCCGCCAGGCCAGGGCGACCGAGCGGGTCGGCTCGGGTGCCGGGAAGCGTAGGAGCGTGATCCTGGGATCGTGCACCTCGAACGGCAGGCTGATCTCGGGCAGCACGGTGATGCCGAGGCCATTCGCGACCATCTGGATGATCGTGGACAGGCTCGACGCGCCGAAGCTCGCGACCGCCTCGTGGTCGACGGCACGGCAGAAGCTCAGCGTCTGGTCGCGCAGGCAGTGGCCCTCCTCGAGCAGGAGCAGCCGCTCCTCGGCGAGCAGGCGCAGCGCGCAGCCGGGCCGATCGGCCAGGGGATGCTGCGCCGGCACGGCGAGGACGAACCGGTCATCGAATAGGCGGACCTTCTCGAGCTCCGGGTGCTCGACCGGCAGGGCCAGCACCAGCACATCGAGCAGGCCGCGCTGCAGCTCGTCGACCACCACCGCGGTCTGGCTCTCGCGCAGCCGCAGCTCGAGCCCCGGATGCCGCTGCTGCAGGGCGGGAAGTGCTGCGGGCAGGAGATAGGGGGCGATCGAGGGGATCACGCCGAGATGCAGCGGCCCGCTCAGCAATCGGGTGCCGTGGCGGGCGTAGGCTTCGAGGTCGGCGACCTCGGCCAGGATGCGCGCGGCGCGGCGCGCGATCTCCTCCCCTTCGGCGGTGAGCGCGATCCGCCCGCGGCCGCGCTCCACCAGCGGGGTGCGCAGGCCGGCCTCCAGCTCCTGGATCTGGACCGAGAGGGCGGGCTGGGTCACGGCGCACTCCTCGGCCGTGCGCGCCCGAAATGCCGGTGTCGCGAGAGCGCCGCGAGATAACGGAGCTGGCGCAGGGTGGTCATAAGAAGGCCTTATCGTCTCTGCCGAGCAACCCTACTAGGGCCTATCCAGGCCCCTGGCTATTCTCGTAATGCGCCGGTGTACGGTGAATTTCTCGGGCGTGCCGATCGTGCCGAAGCTCTGGCCTGGGACCTCCTTGGATGCTTGCATGTTGCAGGTTCCCGAATGCGGCACGTGGCAGTCCGGCGCGGCGTTGAACATATCCCAGAAGATCACGCCGTAAGGATACGCCCGGAGTGAAGAAGTCCAAGGTGAGAACGATACCGTGTGCATACCGTTTGTCAGACTGACGATTGAGTAGGATGCCTGCACTGACAACGTCGTTGGCGCAGGTCGACACGGCTCAGTCTGCGATTTGGACTACACTGGAGATCGACCTACCGACGAGCGCTTGTGCGTATTTCCGAATGTAGGTCAAAAGACCGATCTGCAGTTGCAAATCATTCCCTGCTAGTGTCCATGAAACTAACACAATAAGTGATCGAGAATTCTCCTTGACGCTTCATTAAGATTCCTTCATGCATGAAGCTGATCGTATCCAACCAAAAGATACCGCCTGCGCCAGATTTGGTGGGAGGTTATGATGTCGAGGCTGCTATTCGTCGCGCTCGGCGGGGCGCTATTTCTCTATATGTGTGAGCCAGCAGCGGCGATCGTCGGCACCAAGCGATGCACCCTGCAGGCGCCGGGCGATGCCTGCATCTTCGATCTGCACACCAACGCCGCCGGCACCTTGCGCGTGTGTACGAAAGCATTGGCGGCCAGCGAGCGCTGGCGCTCGACGGTCGGCAAGACCAACACGGCGGGCGGGTCGAGCGCCGTGGGCTCCGGGACGACGGCATGCACCGGGGCTGCGGCCACGTCGGTGGTGGCGAATGCGGACTACGAGGCGATCGTCACCCTCGACCGGCCGAAGTCGGGTGGTTTTCCGAGGCAGGTAGATGTGACGATCGATGTTCCGGCGGCGACGATACCGGGTCCGCGGCCGATCGGTCCACCCGGCAGTGGCGGGCTGCCGGAGTCCTGTGCCATTACAGACGGTGAGCTCATCGACTGCGGCCAAACGATCGCCTGCAGGTTGGACTCTAGTGTTGATAATGATCTTTTCAAATTCGATGCTCCTACGGCAGCTAAGCCGATGATTAGGGTCTGCGGCGCATCATCGACACGTTGGAGTCTATACTCTCCCCCGCCAATATCATACTTAGGAGCAAGTTTCGGCCGTGCGGTGACCGTGGCGCTACCAAAATCCGGAAGGTATTCGATTGTTGTCTCCAACGATGTTGGAACTGTAGCAGACTACTTGCTGACTCTTCAAGGTGTGTCGCCTCTGTTCAGATGCGCCCCTTCCATAAGCCCGGGTGTGACTATTAACCGTCATCTCGACAGTAAATGCGACATAGACACACATGAGTTCGATGGAAATTCGGGCGAGACCTGGACTATTCGGATCTCGGGAGCTTCTTCTACTCGCTGGGAATTGTATAGTCCGATAGGAGCATATCTTGGTGCGAGTTTTGGTCAAGCCAATGTGACGTTGCCGATAGATGGAAGCTACACCATAGCAGTTTCGAACGATGTCGGCACCGTCACCGACTATCAACTCATGATCTTGAAGATCGGCGGTTGATAACAGAAGTGGCTCCGCTTTGGACGGTCAATGGGCTTGCCGTCGAGGACGGCCGGGTCCAGCGTGATCCTCGGCCTGTCGCCGGACATCCTGGCATCCTAGAGCGGCCGTTTCGACTATAGCCGATTCGTGGCACAGCAATCCAATGGCCAGCCAACGGCCGAAGGAGGGATGCGGAGTAGCTTCAATCCGTCAGCTCCACTACCACCGGCGTGTGATCCGACGCCGTAGGCTGGCGCCGCGGCGCCTTGTCGATGGCGCAGGCTACCAACGCCGCCCTGCCAGCCCCGGAAGGTGCAGGCGCCGCGTTCGTCCGGTGCAGTGCCCGGAACGCCTCGGTGTAGCCGAGGTACAGCAGCCGGATCGGGGCCGTCGACTGGCTCGGGGATCATGTTGCACTCACAGCGCAAGATCACGGGCTCGTCGGATTCGAGCATGACGACGCCCACGTGCGACGCCGCGGCGAGCATCCAGCCGAACTTGCGCAGATCGTACTGCAAGTCCGCGATCATCAGGCAGCGCACTGTGCCAAGTCCCGCAGGCAGGCTCTTGCAGACTGACGTCCGGAGGCGGACGAGTAGCGCCTCGTGGGATCGTCACTCCGCCGACGACACGTCCCAACCCGGGACGCCGGTCATGTCCGGCAGCTTGTGGGCGATGCCCTTGTGGCAGTCGATGCAGGTGCGCTGGCCCGAGGCGAGCAGGGTGCCGTGCATCTGCGCTGCGCGCGCGCTCTGCCGTGTGAAGTCCATCGATTCGAAGCTGTGACAGTTGCGGCATTCGAGGCTGTCATTGGCCTTGAGCCGCGCCCATTCGTGCTCCGCCAGCTCGCGCCGATGGGCGGCGAACTTCTCGGGCGTGTCGATCGTGCCGAAGATCTTGCCCCAGACTTCTTTGGATGCCTGCATCTTGCGGGCGATCTTGCGGGTCCACTGGTGCGGCACGTGGCAGTCGGGGCAGGAGGCGCGCACGCCGGAGCGGTTGGTGAAGTGGATGGTCTGCTTCAGCTCCTGGAACACGTTGTCGTGCATCTCGTGGCAGGAGGTGCAGAAGGTCTCGGTGTTGGTCAGCTCCAGCGCGGTGTTGAACGCGCCCCAGAAGATCACGCCGGCGACGAAGCCGCCGATGGTGAGGAAGCCCAGGCTGAGATGGACGCTGGGCCGGGCCAGGATCCGCCAGCACCGCGCCAGCAGGGCGAGGGCACGCTGCCACATGGCTCTGGTCCCCTAGGGCGAACGCTGCAGGCGCTGCCGGTCGAGCAGCGTGTCGATGTCCACGAAGCTGTTCTCGATCGGCGGCTCCACGTCGGTCTGGGCGACGTGGCACTGGGTGCAGAAGTAGCGGCGCGGCGAGACCGAGGCCAATATCTGCAGATCACGGTCCATGAAGTGCGTGATGCTGATCATCGGTGCCTGCGACTGCCCGGTGAACTGACGGCCGTGGCAGGTCAGGCATTTGTTGGCGTTGAGCGTGATCTGGTAGCCCTGGATGGTGTGCGGGATGACCGGCGGCTGCTCGGGCCAGTTGCGGGCCTGCCGCTGGTCGTTGTTGATCTCGCGCGCCAGCGGCGGCGGTTGCGGCCACTCGGGCAGGGGTGTCGGTCCGCGCAGGCCATAGAGCTGCTGGGCGGAAGCGCCGCTCCCGAGCACGACCAGGACGGCGGCGGCGATGACGGTGGTGTCGCGCATGGCCGGCCTCATGCCTTCACGACCCGACAGGCGCACTTCTTGAAGTCGGTCTGCTTGGAGATCGGGTCCGTCTGATCCAGCGTGGCCTTGTTGATCAGCTGGCTCGCGTCGAACCACGGCACGAAGACCAGGCCCGCGGCGAGGAAGCGTCCCGCCCCCGGGTCTCGACCCGGGTCAGGATCCTGCCGCGGCGCGACTCGACCGCCACCTCGTCGCCGCGCCGCATGCCGCGCTTGGCGGCATCGTCCGGGTGCATGAACACCACGGCGTTGGGAAAGGCCTTGAACAGCTCGGGCACGCGCCCGGTCATCGAGCCGGAATGCCAGTGCTCCAGCACCCGGCCGGTGACCAGCCAGAGGTCGAACTCCTCGTCCGGCGCCTCGGCCGGCGGCTCGTAGGGGAAGGCGAAGATCCGCGCCTTCTTGTCCGGGAAGCCGTAGAACTGGATGCCCGTTCCGGCCTCGACATAGGGGTCGAGCCCCTCGCGGTAGCGCCAGCGGGTCTCCTGGCCGTCGACCACCGGCCAGCGCAGACCGCGCACCTGGTGATAGGTGTCGAACGGGGCGAGGTCGTGGCCATGATGCCGGCCGAACATGGCGTACTCCTCGAACAGGCCCTTCTGCAGGTAGAAGCCGAACGCCTCGCTCTCCTGGTTGGCGTAGCCGGCCTCGATGTCGGTGAGCGGGAACCGGTCGACCTGGCCGTTGCGGAACAGCACCTCGTAGAGCGTCTTGCCCTTCAGCTCCGGCGCCTTGGCCAAGAGCTCGGGCGTCCACACCTCCTCGACGGTGAAGCGCTTGCTGAACTCCACCAGCTGCCACAGGTCGGAGCGCGCGTCGCCGGGGGCGTCGACCAGCTGGTGCCAGAAATGGGTGCGCCGCTCGGCATTGCCGTAGGCACCCTCCTTCTCGACCCACATCGCCGCCGGCAGGATCAGGTCGGCGGCGAGCGTGGTCACGGTCGGGTAGGCGTCGGAGACGACGATGAAGGTCGCCGGGTTGCGGTAGCCCGGATAGCCCTCCTCGTTCATGTTGGCGGCGGCCTGCATGTTGTTGTTGACCTGCACCCAGTAGGCCAGCAGCTCGCCGTCCTTGAGCTTCCGGTTCTGCTCGACCGCGTGGTAGCCGGGCTTGGGGTCGATCGTGCCGGGCGGCAGGCGCCAGATCTCCTCGGCATGCTTGCGGTGGTCGGGGTTGGTCACCACGAGGTCGGCGGGCAGGCGGTGCGAGAAGGTGCCGACCTCGCGCGCGGTGCCGCAGGCGGAGGGCTGGCCGGTGAGCGAGAACGGGCTGTTGCCGGGCTCGCTGATCTTGCCGGTCAGCAGGTGCAGATTGTAGACCATCTGGTTCGCCCAGACACCGCGCGTGTGCTGGTTGAACCCCATGGTCCAGAACGACATGACCTTGATCTTGGGATCGGCATAGAGTTCGGCCAGCGCCTCGAGCCGGCTCTCCGGCACGCCCGAGATCTTGGATACCGTCGGCCCGTCGTAGCTATCGACGAAGGCCGCGAACTCGTCGAACGTCATCTCGGTCGAGCCGGCGGGATCCTTGGCGTTCGCGGCCTTCTGCTCGAGCGGATGATCGGCGCGCAGGCCGTAGCCAATGTCGGTATTGCCGCGGCGGAAGAGCGTGTGCTTGTCGACGAAGTCCCGATTGACGCGGTCGGTCTTGATGATGTGGCGCGCGATGTAGTTCAGCATGGCCAGATCGGCCTGCGGCGTGAACACGATCGGGATGTCGGCGAGGTCGAAGCTGCGGTGCTCGAAGGTCGAGAGCACCGCGACCTTCACGTGCGGGAAGGAGAGGCGCCGGTCGGTCACCCGGGTCCACAGGATCGGGTGCATCTCGGCCATGTTCGAGCCCCAGAGCACGAACGCATCGGCGGCCTCGATGTCGTCGTAGCAGCCCATCGGCTCGTCCATGCCGAAGGTGCGCATGAAGCCGAACGCCGCCGAGGCCATGCAGTGGCGGGCGTTGGGGTCGAGGTTGTTGGAGCGGAAGCCGCCCTTGAACAGCTTGTTGGCGGCGTAGCCCTCCCAGATCGTCCACTGGCCCGAGCCGAACATGCCCACGCCCGAGGGGCCTTTGGCCTTGAGTGCCTCCTTGTACTTCTCGGCCATGATGTCGAACGCCTGATCCCAAGTGATCGGCGTGAACTCGCCATCCTTGGCGTACTTTCCGTCCGTCATGCGCAGAAGCGGCGTGGTCAGGCGATCGGCGCCGTACATGATCTTGGAGAGGAAGTAGCCCTTGACGCAGTTGAGGCCGCGATTGACCTCGGCGTTGATGTCGCCGTGTGTGGCGACGACGCGGCCGTCCTTGACGGCCACCATCACCCCGCAGCCCGTGCCGCAGAACCGGCACGGCGCCTTGTCCCATCTGAGTTGCGCCTCGTCGCCCGGCACGACCAGATTGGCGGCCTCGCCCGCCAGCGGGATGCCGGCGACCGTGGCCGCGATGGCGGCTGCCTGGGCCTTGATCGCATCCCTGCGGGTCACGGACATGGCGTGCGCTCCTCTGCCTGGCTCAAGGGCTCGGCGTGATGGAAGACGAGGGCGGCCGAAAGCACGCCCGGCAGATCGCGCATGGCAGCGACCTGACCGAGCAGCGCATCCTGGCTGTCGGCTTCGAGGGTGACGACGAGCTTGCCCGTGCGGGACTGGGCAGCCACCTCGACGCCCCGCATACGCTCGAGCGAGGGCCGCACGGTGCTGAGCGCCTCGGGACGCGCGTGCACCACGCAGCTCACGATGTGCAGCTCACGCGGCACGGTCGGAATCCAGGGCGAGCGCCGCCACGGGGCAGGCGGCCACGCAGTCGCCGCACCGGGTGCAGCGCTCGAGGTCGAGGCTCGGCTGGGCGATGCGGCCGAGCAGCGGAGGGAAGCGGATCGCCCCCTCCGGGCAGACGTCACCGCAGGTCCGGCACAGGACACCGTTCCTGGCGAGGCAGGATGCGGCAAAGCTCGGGCCTTCGGCTCGCTCCGGCGTCGGCCGGCCCCGCAGGAGGGCGCGCCGTGACAGACCGTCGGCGGTGCCCGTCGCCATGGCTAGAGGGCCGGCGGTCCGGGCGGCCCGGCAATCAGCTGGTACATCCAGACCAGAAAGCCATAGCCGCCGACGATCGCCACGGCCAGGACGGGGGCCAGCCCCACGGTCAACAGCAGGAACACGAACAGCTCCTGCATCCGCGACGGCCCATCGTCCGATCGCACGCCAGCAATCGCATTCCCTCGATTCGCCACCGTGCCTCCCCGGCGTCGTTAGTCAGGAACGACTATTCTCGACCTTCCGCCCGCGACGGACGCGAACGCAAGGGCCTGGAATCGCGCTGCGACATTGTTTCGCTGGAGACATCACCGATCGGCGACGATGCCCGCGCGCCGCCTCCCACGCGTGTGGCTTGACCCCGGCCTCAGAGGATCATAGCCCCGGAATCAACAATGACGGCCACGGGAGGATCTTCGCCGATGTGCGTTCCGGGTTGTCTGCAGCATGTCCAGAGCGGCCTGAACCGCCGCGGCTTTCTGGGAGCCGGCGCGCTGGCCGCGGGGGCCGCGCTCGTCGCACCTCGGGCCATGGCGCAGAGCCGCAGCTTCGCCAAGGTCGTGGACCTGACCCACACGATCTCGCCCGAGTTCCCGACCTATTTCGGCGTGCCCGGTATCGAGCTGGCGGACCGCTTCACCTACGCCAAGGAGAAGCTGAATCTGAAGATCTGGACGGTGAACGAGCACACCGGCACGCACATCGATTCGCCGTTCCACTTCTCCGAGAGCGGCTGGACGGTCGATCTGATCCCGGTCGAGAACTTGGTCTGCCCGCTCTGCGTCGTCGACATCGCCGCGCGCGCCCAGGATGATTCGGACGCCCAGCTCACGCCCGACGACATCAAGGCATGGGAAGGCAAGAATGGGCCGATCCCGGCCGGAGCCTGTGTCGCGATGCGCAGCGGCTGGGATGCCCACCTCGGCACCGACAAGTTTCGCAACGTGGATGCCGAGGGCATCATGCACTTCCCCGGCTTCCATCCCGAGACCATTGCCATGCTGGTGGACGGCCGCCAAGCGGTGGGCATCGGCGTCGACACGCTCTCCCTGGACTTTGGGCAGTCCAAGGACTTTGCCGTGCACTATGGGTGGTTGCCGACCAACCGCTGGGGCATGGAGTGCATGGCCGGGCTCGATACCGTGCCTGCATCCGGCGCGATCCTCATTGCCGGCGCGCCCAAGGTGAAGGGTGCCACGGGCGGCCCGGCACGAATCTTCGCCCTGGTCTGAACGCCATGGTCCAGCCGATCGAGCATGCCCATGCCTCGCCCGAGGTGCGAGCAGTCTATGACGACATCATGGCGACGCGCGGCGTCCCGGACGTCAACAATTTCTGGAAATATCTCGCCCATGACCCGGCGACACTGCGCCGGACCTGGGAATCGCTGAAGCAGGTGATGCAGCCGGGAGCATTGGATCCGCTCACCAAGGAGCTGGTCTATCTCGCGGTCAGCATCACGAACGGCTGCGGCTACTGCATCGCCAGCCACGAAGCGGCAGCGCGCAACAAGGGGATGACCACCGCGATGCTGGGCGAGCTGATCGCGGTGGTCGGTATGGCGAACGAGACCAACCGGCTGGTCCAGGGCTGGCGCGTTCCGGTCGATCCCGCGTTTGAGGATCAGCCCCCCGAAGTTAGTCGCACGTAGCGCGGATCGGTCACGAGGCGGCGCAGCAGCGGCAGGATCTCGTCGCGGCGCAGGACCAGGATGATGCCGGCAAAGACGAGGTTGGTGCAGGCCTCCTTGAACAGGGTGCCGCCGTCATTGTAGGGGTCGACGCCCAGGGCCGTGGTCAGATGCAGCGTGATCGCGCCGGCCATGGTCGCGAAGGCTACGGCGGCGCCGGCCGCCTGCAGGCCGGGAATGACCAGCAGCAGGCACGCCACGGCTTCGACGCCGCCGGTGAAGTAGCGGAAGTAGGGCTCGAACCAGGGCAGGCCCAGCGAGTCCTCGAGCACCTGGAACAAGTAGCTGTCGGGGTAGAACTTGAACGGCAGGTACCACATCAGGATGTAGACGATGTAGGCCGCCAGCACCCAGGGCAGCGCCACCCGGGCGAGCAGGAAGGCGGTGGGCAGGGGACGGTCGGCGGCGCGGGCCAAGATGTCGGCGGTCATCGCGGTGGACTCCAGCGTGGCGGTTCCAGGCCCCAGATGTGCGCCAGCGGGTACCGGCGCTGAAATGCCGTCGCGCTAGCGAGTCGATGCGACGAGGCTATGGCGGCCCGGACCGGAGCAGCACCACGCTCCGGCCGGCCAGCGGCAGGGGGCCCGCCACCGGCCCCGACCGATCGGGCTCGGCCGTATCGACGAGGAGCTGCCAGGCTCCGTCCGGCAACGCGAACTCCTGCACGCCCTCGGCCGCATTCAGGAGGAGCGCCAGGGTGCTGCCTTCTCCAGCCAGCATCAGGCCCAGGCAGCGCCGCTGTGGCTCGTGCCAATCCTCGGGGCGCATCGGCCGACCCTCGGGCGCCAGCCAGGAGACGTCGGGCTGACCGGACGCTGTCCGGGCACCGTGCAGGTAGCGGTCCTGGCGCAGCGCGGGCAGGGACCTGCGCAGCGCGACCAACCGGCCGACGAGCGCCGCGAAGCCCTCGTCGGCATCTTGCCAGTCGACCCAGCTCAGCGCGTTGTCCTGGCAGTAGGCGTTGTTGTTGCCGTGCTGGCTGCGCCCGAGCTCGTCGCCCATCAGCAGCATCGGCGTGCCCTGCGAGAACAGCAGCGTGGCGAGGAGATTGAGGCGCTGGCGCCGACGCAGGGCGAGGATCGCCGGGTCGTCGGTCGGTCCCTCGGCGCCGTGATTGGCGCTCAGATTGTCGTGATGCCCGTCGCGATTGCCCTCGCCGTTCGCCTCGTTGTGGCGCCCGGCATAGCTGACGAGGTCGGCGAGGGTGAAGCCGTCGTGGCTGGTCACCAGATTGACGCTGGCCCAAGGCCGGCGGCCGGCCGCCTCGTAGAGGTCGGCCGAGCCGAGCAGCCGGCCGGCGAGCTCGGGCATGACCGCCTCGTCGCCGCGCCAGAAGCGGCGCACGCAGTCGCGGTAGCGGTCGTTCCACATCGCGAAGGGCGGCGGAAACTCGCCCTGCCGGTAGCCGGAGGGCCCGAGGTCCCAGGGCTCGGCGATCAGCTTGAGGCCACCCAGCACCGGATCCTGCGCGACGGCCTGAAGCAGCGCGGCATCGGTCCGGAAGCCACCGGCGAGGTCGCGGCC
>JBGAKU010000001.1:0-90455 GCA_044224255.1 Geminicoccaceae bacterium | reverse complement strand
CGACGGGCTACCTCACACGGCCCGGCCCGCTGGCCGCGCCGGCGAGCATCGATCTGCCGCGCGGCACGGGCGTCTCTGCGATCGCGGTGCGGCTGGCGGAAGTGGGCGCGATCGAGCATCCAGGCGCCTTCGCTCTGATCGCACGCCTGACGGGCCGCGACCGCGCGCTCAAGGCGGGCGAGTACCGGCTCGAGCCGGGCATGTCGCCGGACGCGATCCTGTCGCTCCTGGAGAGCGGCAAGGTCGTCCTGTACCCGGTCGCCGTCCCCGAGGGCCTGACCGTGCACGAGGTCATGGCGCTCGTCGCAACCGCGGACATGCTTACCGGCGACCTGCCGCCCGCGCCGCCCGAGGGCACGCTCCTGCCCGATACCTGGCTGGTTCCGCGCGGCGAGACCCGCGCCGATGTGGTCGAGCGCATGCGCGCCGCCATGAGCGAGGAGCTGGCCGAGGTCTGGGCCGCGAGGCGACCCGACCTGCCGCTGCGGACGCCCGAGGAGCTTCTCACGCTCGCCTCGATCATCGAGAAGGAGACCGCGGTCGCGGCCGAGTACCCGCTGGTCGCGGCGGTCTTCGTCAACCGGCTGCGCAAGGGCATGCCGCTGCAGACCGACCCGACCGTCATCTACGCGCTCGCGGACGGCAAGGGGCCGCTCGGCCGCGAGCTGACCCGCGCCGACCTGCAGGTCGACCATCCCTACAACACCTACCGCATCCCCGGCCTGCCGCCCGGCCCGATCGCCAATCCCGGTCGCGCCGCGCTGGAAGCGGCGGTGGCACCCGCCACGGTCGACTATCTCTACTTCGTCGCCGACGGGAATGGCGGCCACGCCTTCGCCGCCACCCTGGCCGAGCACAACCGCAACGTCGCCCGCTGGCGCAAGCTCAAGCGCGACAACGGCTGAGCCCTTACTCTTTACCAGGGAGGTTGCCGGTCAGGCGCTGCTGCACGCCCGCCGGGAAGATGCTCAGGAACCTCGCCCCCCAGTACATCGGGGCCGGAAAGGCGATCCGCGCTCGGCCCCGCGCCAGCTGCGCCTTGATCAGCCGCGCCGCCGGCTCGACCTCCATCAGCATCGGCATCGGGAACGCATTGAGCCGGGTCAGCGGGGTATCGACGAAGCCGGGGCAGATCACGCTGACCGACACGCCCTGCGGCCGCAGGCGTGCGCCCAGGCCCTCGCCCCAGACCCGCACCGCCGCCTTGCTGGCGCAATAGCCCTCGGTTCCCGGCCGCGCCACGAACGAGGCGAGCGAGCTCATCAGCGCGATCTGGCCGTGCTTTCGCGCCACCATCCGCGGGATCAGCGGCTCGATGGTGTGCACCACCCCCATGACGTTGATCGCGAACAGCCGCGCCACGCCCTGGCCGCTGCCGAGCCGCGTCCCCGACACGCCGGCATTGGCGATCACGAGGTCGACCGGGAAGGCGTCGTCGACCAGCGTCACCGCCTCGGCCATCGCCTCGGCGTCGGTGACCTCGACCAGGATGCAGGCGACCAGGGCACCCTTGGCGCGGCACTCCTCGGCCAGCGCTCGTGCCCGACCCTCGTCGCGCCCGAACAGGGCCAACCGCACGCCCGGTGCCGCATAGGCCCGCGCCAGCGCCGCACCGATGCCACTGGTGGCGCCGGTGATCAGGACATGCTGCGGCGCCGCCTGCGCTTGGCGCGCGTCCGCCATCGCCCTAGAAGCGCCCGAGGAGCGGCGCTGTGCCGGCTCCATTGCGCGACGGGACCGCGATGCTCGACGAGGTGATGCCCGACCCGAAACGGCGCCGCGGCCTGATGCTCGTCATGTCCTCGCCCTCGGGAGCCGGCAAGACCTCGATCTCGCGCCGTGTCCTGGAGCTCGAGCCCGAGCTCACTCTGTCCATCTCCGTCACCACCCGCCCGCAACGGCCGGGCGAGATCGACGGCACCCACTACCACTTCATCGCCACCGACCGGTTCGGGGCGATGGCCGCCGGTGGCGAGCTGCTCGAGCACGCCTCGGTCTACGGCCACTCCTACGGCACCCCCAAGGCCGCTGTCGAGCGGGCCCTGGCCGACGGCCGCGACGTGCTGTTCGACATCGACTGGCAGGGGGCGCAGCAGCTGCGCATCGCCGCGCGCGAGGACATGGTCGGCGTGTTCATCCTGCCGCCTGACCTGCCCGAGCTCGAACGCCGCCTGCGCGGCCGCGCCCAGGACCCCGACGAGATCGTCCGCTACCGCCTGACCCAGGTTGCCTCCGACGTCACCCACTGGCTCGAGTACGACTACTGCCTGGTCAACAAGGACTTCGATGCCAGCGTCGCCGCCGTGCGCGCGATCCTGGCGGCGGAAAGGCTGCGGCGGACCAGGCAGCCGGGGCTCGGCGAGTTCGTCCAGCAGTTCCGGGCGGTGGGGCGAGGATAGCCGACCGCTTCGTTTCGGCTGGCGGCGCGCCGCCTCCGGGCCAGCCGCCGCTGGTGGCGATTGAGCGGGGCTGACCCAGGGGCGGGCCGGACTCGGGCGGGTGCGCAAAGAGTTTGCTCGTGCATCTTTCGTCGTACGGTCCCCATTTGCCATGTTCGGGCGTGCCGTTCCGCCGCGGGGCGCCTTCACAGGGCGACTGAGCCCGTGCTGTCGGCACCGAAGCCGCTGACGGCGGCGCACGAGGTGGTTTGTTTCTCATGCGGCAAGCCCGTGCTCGGCCGCTGGCCCAGGGCTCGGCGCTGGCGGACCCGTGGGGCCTGGGCTAGCCTGACCTCGGCGCTGCATCCCGGTGCTCGAGGACCGTGGGACGGCGAACGCACCTAGCGCGGCGATCGCGGCCTCGCCCTAGGGTGTGAGCCGGGCGCCCCGCACCCGAACGATAAGGCCAAAAGGAGAGAACTGATGGGGATAGGTCGTCTCTTGCTCGCTGCGTGTCTGGTGCTCGGTGGCGTGGCTACGGCCGCGGCCACCGAGCTGAAGCACTGGCCGCCCGCAGCCGCCGAGCGCTTGAACGCCCTAATCAAGGCCAACGCGAACAGCGGCAACTACGCCGTGTTCGACATGGACAACACCAGCTACCGCTACGATCTTGAGGAGTCGCTGCTGCCGTTCCTCGAGATGAAGGGCGTGCTGACTCGCGACAGAATGGACCCATCCTTGAAGATCATCCCCTTCAAGGACGTCAACGGCCACATGGAGAGTCTGAACAGCTACTATTACCGCCTGTGTGAGATCGACGACAAGGTCTGCTACCCTTGGGTGGCGCAGATATTCTCCGGCTTTACCTTGCGGGAGCTGAAGGGTTACGTCGACGAGCTGATGGCCTACGGCAAGCCGGTCCCGTCGACCTACTACGAGGGCGACACGGTCAAGGATATCGAGATCCAGCCGCCCAAAATCTATTCGGGCATGGTCGAGCTCTACAACCTGCTCATGGAGAACGGCATCGAGGTCTACGTGATCAGCGCCGCCCATGAGGAGCTCGTCCGGATGGTCGCCTCGGATCCGAAGTACGGCTACAACGCCAAGCCGCAGAACGTGATCGGCGTCACCACGCTGCTGCAGAACCGCGAAACGGGCGAGATGACGACGGCCCGGAAGCTGATCGGGCAGGGCAAGTACGATTGGCAGGCGACGATGGACCTGGTGGTCCGTCCCTATCTGTGGACCCCGGCGACCTGGATGTCGGGAAAGTACGGTGCCATCCTCGACTATATCGACCTATGGCGGAAGGCGGTGCTCATCGCCGGCGACACGCCGATCAGCGACGGCTACATGCTCGTGCACGCGGTCGACACCGACAAGGGCGGCGCGCGGGTGTGGGTGGCACGCCGGGACAAGTACCTCAAGCAAATCCAGGAGACCTGGATCGACGGCTCGGCCAAGCGCCAGGCGGAGCTCGGGCAACCGGTGACGGCGGACAAGAACTGGATCTTCGTGAAACCCGACGAGATCCAATGACGTTCGGCGGCCGCCGATCCGCTTTCGCTGCCCTGGAGGCTGGCGAGTCGGGTCCGGCGGCCAATGCCCAAGGCCGGGTGCGTCGGCGGCGACTGGCCCGCGATCCCGATCATGCTCGGCATGGGCGGTTTTCCGGTCTCCCGATCCGGCGTCAGGTGACGCCGAGTGGGAACCAGCCCGCCCATCCCGACGCGCCGTCCCACCAGGTGCTGTAGACCACGCCATCCGTGCCGACGGTGAAGACGTCGATGTGGTCGGCATAGCGTTGAAGTGCGGCTACCTGACCGCCCGCATTGCCGACCCCACCGGACACGTTGAACCAACCGGCCCAATTCTGGCCCTGGTGCCACCAGGTGCTGTAGATGCGATTGTCGGTGCCGATGACGAACAGGTCGAGATGGTCGGAGTAGCGCGCGATGGCAGTCACCGGCGAGCCGGGCGAGGCCACCCCGCCCGAGACCTGGAACCAACTGCCCCACCCGCCGCGGACGTTCCACCATGTCGACATGATCGCGCCATTGGCGGCGGTGGTGAACAGATCGATCTGGTCGGGGTGGCGACTCACTGCCGTTACTATCGAATCCGGTCTGCACACAAGGTTGCCGATCGGGAACCAAGCGTGCCAGCCGCTCCGTTCGTCCCACCAGCAACTGTAAACCCGATTGTCGGTCCCTACGGTGAAGAGATCGAGATGAAACGGGTAGCGCGCGAGGGCCGTCACCGTCGTGCCTGCCGCCGCGACCCCGCCCATCACATGGAACCAAGGTGCCCATCCGGTACGCACATCCCACCATGTCGACATGGTCCGGCCATCGGCGGCGGTGGTAAAGAGGTCGAGATGGTCGGCGTAGCGCGCGACGACATTCACGACGGCGCCCGGCCGCGCCTGCAGCGTATCGAGCGGCGTCCATCCCTGCCAATTCGAGGCGCCGTTCCACCATGCGGTGTAGACGCGATTGTCGGTGCCGACGGTGAACACATCGAGCTGACCGGCGTAGCGGGCCACGGCGGTGACCGGCGCGCCGGCCCCGCCGGGCGAGGCGATCCCGCCCTGGACCTGGAACCAGCCAGCCCAGCCGCTGGCCTGATCCCACCAGTTGCTCATCGTCCGCCCATTGTCCGCGACGGCAAAGACGTCGAGATGCTCCGGGAAGCGGGCGAGCGCCGTGATCGGCGTTCGCCGTCGGGCGAGCAGGGTCGCCAGTGGGCCGATGCGGTTCCAGATAGCCTGCCGGCAGATCCGGCAGAACGGAATGCCGAGCGCCTGCATCTTGCAGGCATATTCCGGGCGGAAGGCTCCGCAATGATAATAATGCGCCCCTTCGAAGAGCCCGACCGTCCCAGCCGGCACTGGACTCGGCCGACCGTCGACCGTCGCGCAATTCGGGTTGCTCATGGTCGGTATCGCGGTCGTCGCCGCCACGGCCCAGCGCCACTTCAGCGTAGTGCGATCGCTGTTGGTGGTCACGTTGGGCTCACCGGGCTCACCGGCCGGATGATGGTCGTGCCCGGTCTCGTTGCCGCCGGCATAGTAGGCGTACTCGTCGGCGAGGCCGAAGGCCGTGTGGCCCATCTCGTGAATCGCGATCTCGGTGGCACCGCCCGCGAGTGAGTAGGTGCCGATCGAGCCACCACTGCCGCCGTAGATCGTGGAGTTGACGACGACCAACACGGTGGTGAACTCGGGCACTTGAGCTGCGGCCACCTGCAGGGCCGTCGTCGCGTTGCAGATCAGCAGTCGACGGATATTGTTGCCGCCGAAACTGGCGTCGAAGTAGGTTCTTGCCGTTGCGCCGGTACCACCAGCCGACGCCGGATCGTCGGCGCCTGCATCCGTCGAGCTGACATTGACCCTGAAGACATTGATCGCCGGCAACAGCTCGTCGAAGGGCGGCGTCGCCCGGAAGGCCGCCACGAAGTCGTTGCAGGCATTGTTGAAGTCGGCCTGCTGGGCTGCCGTGAACCCCTCCGCGAGAAGGACCACATTGAAAGCACGATTGCGCGGTGCATTGCCGTGCACCTGCGTCGCGCCGAGGACGGCGCCATCTGCGGTCGTCATGGCTTGTCCTGTCGTCTAGGGAGCTGGCGTCAATGGGAAGCTGGCGATCTCGGTCACCGCGACTGCACCCGCCGCGCGCGGACTCGTGACGCCACCCGGCGGCGGGCCAACCGCCCCTGTCGATGTGACGCGCACCACCGCCACGCTCGTTGCGCCATCGGCAGCCGGCACCACGACGCTGAACGCGCCCTTGGGTCGTGCGACGTCGACGCGTACGATGGGCTCGCCTGCCTGCTCGGGAAAGACCTCAGCACTGCCGGCAAAGGCGCTTCGGGCGGCAACCCGCGCGAGCGTCGCACCCGCGCCGTCCCTGCTTTCCACGTAATATCCCGGATGAGCAGCCTGCACGAGATCGGCGTTGGTGACCGCCACGTCGACCGGTTGCTGGCTGACCAGCCGCACCTGATCCCCGTCATACTCGAAGATCAGCCGGACGGCCTTGGTTGGTGCTGGCTGCGCGACGCTGCCCGTGGGCATCAGCATTCCTCCGCTCGATTGGCCCAGCATCGACTCTGCTCGGGCTGCGCAAGTCGGGAGCCCCTGTAGGGCCAAGCACATGAAGCAGAAGGCGATAGCTGCCAATCTCATCTATCGCCGACTTTCCATCGGCAAGTGACTACAGTCCGTCACCTAATGTAAGCACAATTGCATCCTTCTGCGCTACTCTACGTCAGCAGCAGCCACCTTTCACCCATAAGCTAGCCCATGATGCCTGTTGTTGACGCTCTGGTCAATGGACGACCCCGCTGATGAGCGGCACCAAGGCGTGTCGTCCGGTCGTGGCCAGCTTGCGGGCTGACGGTGCCGTACCAAGCCAGCGGCAACGGCTACGATCAACGGCCGTTGACCACGTCGAGCGGTCGCTTACCCCGAGCCGGAAGGCACGGCCCGATGCTCATTCACCCGTTGATCGTGGTCCGCGGGCTTCGGTCGTGGCATGATGGCTTTCATGAGGCAGGATGTCGGGAAGCTCACCGAGCCAGCGCCAGCGTCTTCGTCCGCAATGCTCCGCGTGGAGGCGTTGCGGGTCCTGCGCGCGCGAGTGTGCGCTTCGGGCCAAGGGCGTCATCGGTCTCGCCATGTTCGGCTCGACCACCCGTGGCGAAGCCGGCTCGGCCAGCGATGTCGATCTGCTCCTGGAGCTCGATCATTCGGCGACTCTAGGACTGTTCGACCTCGTCGAGTTCAAGGAAGCGTCGGCCGAACGGTTGGGCCGGCTCGTCGACATCGCCTTCCGAAGCGGCGTGCGGACGTGGTTCGCCGCCCCAATCACGCTGCATGTCGTGCGGTTGTTCCGTTCTGGAAAGCTGGGCGCGATTGGTGTTCGAGCACATGCCCGGTGTGTGAATGAGGTTCAGGCGGATTTTGTGGCTATCCCGGGCGACAGGGGCTAATTCTTGTTGCTGGGTGGAGGTTAGGTGAGTACACAAGCAGCTATTCCTAGGACCCTGTGGTACATAGCTGGCCACGAAGGCAGAGAACTGTAAACTCTCGGCCAAGAGAAGCCTAAGGTTGAATTTGCTAGGGACCCACTTACGCAGGCGAACATGAACCTCGGTGCCGACCGGAATCCCCAACTCACAACTCTGGCCCAGTTCGGCTGGGTTCTTTTCCAAAGAGGTGATCGGAAGCGTATTGGAGCGGTTCGAACCCTACTCCGTGAACTGAAGCCCATGCGGCTTAGAAAAGCGAATCTTCGTCCGGTTCATTCAGAGCAGGCAGCCTCTAGTACCCTCTCGAAATTCTACGGACTTGATCGCTTTCCGCCGCATACCGACTACGCCCATACGGAGGAGCCGCCGCACTATTTAATATTCCGCTCCCGCGAGCCGCGTGCGGCAAGAACAACTATTTACGACAGTCTAGGTATTCCGCCTGAAATGTCACGTCGTGGGATATTTCATCTTTCTACAGGTCGAAACTCCTTTTACACTAGATTTCGCCAGAGTGCTGGAGATTGTACATTTGTGCGCTTTAATTCGGTAATTATGCGTCCAGTTGACTTAGCCGCAGGAGTGTTGCAGCAATATATTCTTGAGCAAATGGATCCAGCAATAATAATTGACTGGAAGATTAATTATATGGCGATTATAGATAATTGGAGGATGCTTCATGGCAGGGGCCGAGCAGTGGAAGGCGATCCTCCTTTGCAGAGATTAGCTGTATGGAGCAGTAAGTGAGCTGGGATAGCGCTAGATACATAGCTAAAGCACAACTCTATTGGAGCCGTGCCACGGCGAGAGAGCGTGGATCAGAGGAGTTCCTCCTATATGTTGCATTTGCCTGTGAATTCCTGACGCGAGCGGTCCTAACTCGGGTAAACCCTGCTCTCAACGCGGCAAACGATACGGACAGCATCTTATACTCGGCAGACATCGCGCCGAAACGCCCTCCTCGGACCGTGGATCTAGGAGAGGCCATTGACCGTGTGCAGAGATTGCTTCCGGCGCTAGCAGAATTCGAGGTTGGGATTGTAAAGACTTTGGTCGAGATTAGAAATAGAGAGCTTCATAATGATACTTCCGAAATTACTCAGGCCCCGGCAAATTCTGTAATGCCTGGTGCATATGTATATATTGTCAAATGCTGCGAATACTTAAAAGAAAATTTGAGCGATCTTCTTGGTGAAGAGGATGGAATGCTAGCCGAACGAGTAGCTGCCGCAGCAGCAAAAGATAGAAAACGCCGGGTAACCGACTTGATTAGAATACATAAGGAGCGCTTTTTTTCTCTCTCGGAGCCAGCGCAGAAGGTCGAGCGAGTAGCATCAAAAATTGACTTTGAGTCTGCTGTATTGAATAGTGGGCACCATCTTAGGAAAGAGAAATGCCCGTCTTGTGCAGAGATGGGAGTAATTGTCGGAACACCAGTAGGACGCAGTGCTCCTATCTTGCGCGGTCAAGAGATCCTGGAGGAGGTCCGGATCTCGCCGTCCTCATTCCAATGTAAGTGCTGTAAGCTAGAGATCAATGGCCTTGATGAACTTATATCGGCTGGATTTGATCACGAGTATCGCACCCTTGATGAATTGAATCCGGTTGAACATCTTGGAATTGATCCAATGGAATATGTAGATGTAGATCAGATTGTACGAGAATATTCACGAGATATCTACGAAGAATATCAAGATGAGTAATCCGATCTGGGCGTTAACCTCAG
Organism: Geminicoccaceae bacterium; assembly: GCA_044224255.1. Taxonomy (GTDB): domain Bacteria; phylum Pseudomonadota; class Alphaproteobacteria; order Geminicoccales; family Geminicoccaceae; genus Benzoatithermus. Next base: position 81,317 of record JBGAKU010000001.1, on the reverse strand, counting down.
TTGGTGCCATTAATATCGTGGCCGCGCTCACGCGACTCCATCGAGCCCGTTTCGGGCCACCAGGGCGAGCAGCTTGAGGGACGCGCCGTGCGGTCGCTTCTCGCCGTGCTCCGACTGGCTGACCAGCCTCTTCGTCACATTGAGATAGCGGGCGACACGGCTTGGCTGCGGCACTGCTTGGTCATCGTCCCTCACCTCGATCAAGACGCCTGCGCTCACAGCCCTGGCGATGGCTTCGTCGCGATACCCCAGCAATTCCGCCGCGGATATGCGGAAGGCCGCAAGCTCCTTGCCGCGAATGTCGGCACGCACTTCCTGCATGAGAAGATCTGTACGCCTTGCAGGCGCACAATTTGACAAGCGAACCTGGGACAATGTATATCTTGAACAGCGACCGGAGGGATAGAGCCGTGCCGCAGGCGCCCGTCGAGGACAATAGGCGCATGTCGCTGCGCATTCCGCCCGCGGAGAAGGCGCTGCTGATGCGCGCGGTTGCGCTGACGCGCACCAGCCTCACCGACTTCGTCATCCGCACCGCGGTCGCTGCCGCCCGCGAGGTCATCGAGCGGGCCGAGCGCGTCGAGCTGTCCGAGCGCGACAGCCTGCGCGTGCTGGAGCTGCTGGAGAATCCGCCGGTGCCGAACGAGCGGTTGCGGGCGGCCGCGCGCGCCATGCCGGGCCCTGCGTGACCCTGCCGGCCTGGCACGAGGAGCCCGTTGCGCGCAGTCACGACCGGGAGGGCTTCGACTGCGGCGATGATGCCCTGAACGGCTTCCTGCGCCAGCACGCCCGCCGCAGCCACGAGCGGGGCGGGTCCAAGACTTTTCTGGCAATCGACGACACGGACGGCCGGACTATCTTCGGCTTCTACAGCGTAAGCCCAGCCTCGATCGCCTACGCCCGGACGCCAATGCTCGTCAGGCGCGGCCTCGCGCGGCATGAGGTGCCGGCATTCCGGCTGGCGCGACTGGCGGTGGCGCTGCCGTGCCAGGGTCGGGGGCTCGGTGGCCAGCTCCTGCTCGCCGCCGGGCGGCGCTGCCTGCTGGCGGCGACCGAGGTCGGCGGGGTCGCCTTGCTGATCGACGCGAAGAACGAGCGGGCGGCGAGCTGGTACGCCAGCTACGGGGCCGTACCGCTGCTCGATGCGCCGCTCGCGCTGCTGCTGCCGTTGGGCACCCTGCGCGCGGCGCTCGTGGCGGCGGGCAAGCTATGACCGGGCGGCAGCCCAGGCCAGCCCACCAATACCTCCGCCGTGCCGGCGGCTCCCGCGCCACCGAGCGGGCCGATGCCGCCTATTGCTCCGTGGCATCGATCCCCGAGCACGCATTGGTGGTCGAGCATCCGTCGGTTGTGGTCCGTGGGTTGCAGCCGCGGCATGCCGGCGTCCGGGGAACGGGATAGGAGAGGAAGTCGTCGCGCCGGCTGCATCGCCGTCCGCCTCCGCCTCGCTTCGGACCGAGGCCTGCAGGTCCCGCGCGTTCATGAGCTCGAGCTGCGAGCCAAAGGCGTCGCCGGCCCGGCATATTCGCCTCCGCCACGCCGCTGCCCAGCCGAACTGCGCTTCCCGGGGCCGGCAGCGCGGTCGCGGCCGTCCGCCTTCAGTGGCCCTGCATGTCGCCCGGCGCGTCGGCCGGGTGCTCGTCCCCATAACCCATATTGGCTAAGGGTGAGCCGCCGGAGCAACCGGCGAGAGCTACGACGAGCCCAAGCATAACGAGCACGCCGACCAGCGCCTTTCGCGCCGCCGCTCCCCGGTCAAGGGAGATCAAGAGCTTGTGCATCGACACTCTCCGTCATCCGCTATGCGTACCGAGGAGATATGGCCGGAGGGCGAACCTGATAATCTCAGGCGCTTTGCATTTGGTGTTGAGGAGTATTCAGCAATGCGCCGGATTGGCCTCGCCGAGCTGGCTGCGTTCGTCGCCGTCGCCGAGCACCTCAGCTTCCGGGTTGCGGCGTCTCGGCTCGACGTCTCGCCCTCGGCGCTCAGCCACACCATGCGGCAGCTGGAGGAGCGTCTCGGCGTCCGGTTGCTGCACCGTACGACGCGCAGCGTCGCGCTGACCGACGCGGGGCAGCGCCTGCTCGAGCGGCTGCGGCCCGCGATCGAGCAGATCGACGACGCCCTGGAGGATCTGGGCCGGGCGCGGGACCGGCCCTGCGGGCGCCTGCGGATCCACCTCACCCATTCGGCGGTGGCGGCCGTCACGCCGATGTGGGCGCGCTTCCTCGCGGCCTACCCGGAGGTCCAGCTCGAGCTCGAGGTCGACCAAGCGCCCGTCGACCTGGTGGCCAAGGGGTTCGATGCCGGCATCGGGCCGCGCGACCATGCCGCGGCGGACATGATCGCGGTTCGGGTGACGGCACCGACGCGGTTGGCCGTGGTCGGCGCGCCGGCGTACTTCGAGCGGCAGCCTGTGCCGCGCACCCCCGACGACCTCGCGCATCACCGCCGCGTTCAGTACCGCTGGGCCCACGACGGCCCTGTCCTCGAATGGCCGCTCGCACGGAGCACGACGCAGCGAATGCGGGTGGAGGGCCGGGTGACGGTCAACAATCCCTACCTGGCAATCCGCGCGGCGCTGGACGGGCTGGGGCTCGCCTGCACGTCCGAGGCCCTGGCCGAGCCGTTCCTGCGCTCGGGGCAACTGGTCCGGGTGCTGGAGGACTGGTCCCCGTCGTTCGACGGCTTCTTCCTCTACTATCCCGGGCGGCGCCAGGTACCGGCGGCGCTGCGCGCCTTCATCGACATGACCCGCACGGTCAACAGCCCGTCACCGGCCGCGAGCTCGCTGGCGAACCCGTTCGCCGAGCCGGTCAAGGGTGCGTCTGAGTTGCGCGGCGCGGCGTGAGACTGGCTAGAGCTGCTCGTTGCACGGCACCCCATCGGCACGGCGGGTTCTCTGCGGCCTTGGATCGTCTAGCTTGGTAGCCATGCGCATCCCCCCAACACGCCGCCGCCCGCTCGTGCTGGCCGCCGTCATGGCCGCCATGTTCATGATCGCCATCGAGGCCACCATCGTCTCGACGGCAATGCCGCAGATCGCGGGTCGGCTCGGCGACCTGCAGCTCTACGCCTGGGTGTTCTCGTCCTTTCTGCTGACGCAGACCGCGACCACGGTGGTGTTCGGCAAGCTGGCCGACCTTTATGGGCGACGGCCGGTGCTGCTCGCCGGGATAGCGGTCTTCCTGGTCGGCTCGCTCCTGTGCGGGGCGGCCTGGTCGATGATGTCCCTGATCCTGTTCCGGCTGGTCCAGGGGATCGGCGCGGGCGCCATCCAGCCGGTGGGCCTCACCGTCGTGGGCGACCTCTACCCGATGCACGAGCGTGGCCGGATCCAGGGCTATCTGGCGAGCGTCTGGGGCATTTCCTCCGTCCTCGGCCCCTTGGCTGGCGGGCTCATCGTCCAACACTTCGGCTGGCCTTGGATCTTCTGGATCAACGTGCCGGTTGGCATCATCGCGGCCGCAGGCTTTCTCGCTTTCCTGCGCGAGGATGTGACCCGCGTGAGCCGGCGGGTCGACGTCGCCGGCGCTGCCCTGTTCACGATCGCCGTGGCCTCGCTGATGGTGGCACTGACGGAGATCGGCGCTCCGCACGGGATGGCGGGGCCTGTAGCCGCCATCGTCTGCCTCGTAGGGATGGTCCTGCTGGTGGTGCAGGAACGCAGGGCGGCGGACCCGATGCTGGCGCTGGGCCTGTGGGCGCGCCGCCCGATCGCGACCGCCAATGTCGCCACGCTGCTCAGCGGCATGGTCGTCATCGGGCTCACCGCGTTTCTGCCGGTCTACGTCCAGGGCGTCATGGGATGGTCGGCCCTGGTTGCGGGCTTCGCGACCACCGCGATGGTGCTCGGCTGGCCGATCGGCGCCACGCTTGGGGCCAGGAACTTCGCTCGCTTCGGCCTGCGGCCGACGCTCCTCTTCGGCGCTGGCCTCCTTCCCCTGGGTGCATTGGTATTCGTCACGCTGCGTCCGGACAGCCTACCCGTGTCAGCGGGTCTGGGCTCGGCCGTTCTGGGATTGGGCATGGGCTTCCTCAGCACCTCGGCCATCGTGATCGTCCAGGGCAGCGTCGGCTGGGCCGAGCGGGGTGTCGCCACCGCGTCCAACATCTTCTCGCGCAATCTCGGCAGTGCGCTCGGCGCGGCCGTCCTCGGCAGCGTCCTCAACTTCGCGCTGGCGCACGTTGGAGCGGCGGCCGTCGGCCCGGACCAAGTTCGACGGTTGCTCGACCAGGCCGGCGGCGGCGCCGCCGGCGATGCCGCCGTGCAGGCCGTGCTCCACCAGGCGCTCCACCTGACATTCTGGGCCGTGCTGGTGCTCACGGTAATCACCTTCCTCTTGGCCTTGCTGGTACCCCCGGTCGCAGCAAGCCACGGGCCACGCGAACTCGCGCCGGCGGACTGAGGGGGCCAACGAGGTCGGCTGGTGGGCCGTCGCTTAGCCAACCAGCGCCTCGGCCGTCCCCTCATCGGTGATCAGGTGGTTGACGTAGCCGCCCACTAGTGCCGCGCGAACCATGGTCACCTTCTCCGCACCGCCCGAGGCGAGGACGGCGGCGGGGAGGGTGGCGAGGTCGGGGACGGGGAGGCCGACGGAGCAGGTGTTGAGGGGGTGGTCGACGGGGCGGCCGTCGCGGTCGAGGAAGGTGCAGAGGAGGTCGCCGACGGCACCTGCCGCCACCAGCTCGGCGGTCTCGGTGTCGCCGAGCAGACCGATGCGGCGGTTGGTGGCGGTGGGGCCGAGGGTGCCGACGCTGACAAGGGCGATGTCGGCGCGGCGGGCGCGGTCGAGGACCTCGCGCAGGCCGGCCTGGGCGAGCAGCATGTCGCGCATGGCGGAGGAGGCGGCGAAGGCGGGGGCGGCGAGGTAGTAGCACTGGGCGCCCAGGGTCTCGGCGACACGCGCGGCGGTCTCGTACATGTTGATCTCAGAGCCGCGGCCGATCCCGCCGAGCAGCGCCACCACGGTCAGATTGGGGAGGTCGCGGCGGCGCAGGGCGCGCACGCTCCAGTGCAGGGTGCGGCCCCAGCCGACGGCGAGGGTCTGGCCGGCGCGGAGCCGGTCGGAGAGCCAGGAGCCCAGGGCGATGCCGAGGGTGGCGGGCAGGTGGGCGGGGTCCTGCGGGGTCGGGACGACCACGGCCTCCTTGAGGGCGAAGCTCTTCTCCAGCCGGCGCTCCAGGGCGACGCAGGAGGCGAGACGGCCGTTGATCTGAATCTGGACCAGGCCAGACTGGCGGCCGATCTGCAGGTCGCGGACCACCTTGACCCGGCTGACGCCCAGGCGGGCCGCGATCTCGGCCTGAGTCAGGCCCTCGACATAGTAAAGCCAGGCGATCCGGGTGCGGCGCTGCTCGTCGGTCGAGAGCAGGTCGAGCACGGTGGAGAGCGGGGACTGCTCCTCGTCGGCGAGCGGGGAGCCCATGGCAGCCGTCAGCCCTCGCCGGCCGCGAACCCCGCGAGCCGGCCCGACTGGGCGGCGAGATCGAGGAAGCAATAGCGGTCGCGCAGCTCGTGGGCGTGGCCGACCGCACGCCGGTAGAAGGCGGGATCGACGCCGAGCTCGGCGGCGGTGAGCGGGGCACCGGCGGCGCGCATCACCCGCGCGATCTCGGCGGACGGCAGGATCACCGACTGGAGCCGCTCGCGGATCGCCGGCCAGCGCTCGGCGAGGCGCCGGTTGAGGCGCTCGGTGCCGGCGGGGTCGAAGGGCTTGCGACGCACGGCTTCGACACAGCTTGGGGCGAGGGGGCCGTAGTCGTCCACGTAGCGCGTCTCGTCGACGGGCAGGGCTTCGAGCACAGGGGCCTCCGTAGAGGCGAGCATGGCCTCCTGCAGGCGCGCCATGCTCCAGGTGGCGATGCCGACCTGCTCGCCGTGGAGCGTCTTCGGGTGCGGCTTGGCGAAGGTGTCGATGAAGTGGCTGATGGCGTGCTCACCCATCGAGCCGCAATGGCTGGTGTTGGTGACCAGCACGCCGAGGCCGGAGAGGATCAGCAGGCGGGTGAGCGAGAGCATCGCCGCCAGGTCGCGCTCGGGCAGGCGGTCGGCCAGGGCGTAGAGCTGCGGCTCGTCCTCGGCCATCAGGCGGTAGGGGGTCTCGGCGTAGACCGTGTCGAGGAGCAGGTGTGAGAGCAGCCAGTCGACCTGGGCGGTGGTGCGGCAGACCGTGTCGCCCAGCCCGGCGCGCATCATGCGCAAAGGTGCGGCGGCGAGGACGGAAAGGTCGAAGAACACGCCCGCGGGCGAGTGGGCGGGCAGGCTAAGCTTGAAGCCGCCGCGGGTGATCGAGACCGTGGTGGTGACGTAGCCGTCCATCGAGGCCGCGGTCGCGAACACCGCGGAGCGGCGGCCGGTGCGGTGGGTGACGTATTTGCACAGATCGTTGACGGTGCCCGAGCCGACCGCGATCAGCGCGTCCGCGTGGCGGGTGCGGTCCTGCAGCAGGTCGGCGTTGGCCTCGTCCGCCTTGGGGTGGTCGAGGACGATCTGCTCGGCACCGGGCAGGGCCGCGGCGACGCGCGCACCCAGGACCGGCCAGGTGTTCTCGTCGCCGACCACGGCGAGGCGGGCGCCGAGATCGAGGCCGGCGACCAGCTCGGCCTCGGCACCCTCCAGGCTGTCGGCGACGGCGATGCGGCGCAGGGGTGGACGGAGCGGGCCGCCTAGCTCGGGCGTGTGGTAGCGTTGGGCGACGACGTCGTCGATGATCGGTAGGGGATGGAACAAGGCGGTCATCCCAGGTCTCGGGCGCGGTAGGCGGCGAGGCGGGCGAAGGTGGCACGCAAGGCCGGATAGAGCTCGCGATAGATGGCGAGCAGCTCACCATAGGCCCCGGCATTGCGCGGATCGGGCTCGACGGTCGCGGTGACGGCCCCCTGCATCGCCTGCGCCGCATCCACGGGCGTCGGGTACCAGCCGGCACCGGCGGCGGCGAGCATGCCCGCACCCAGGCAGCTCGCCTCCAGCGTGCTGGAGATCAGCACCGTGCGGCCGGTGCTGTCGGCCACGATCTGACGCATCAGCCGCGAGCGCGCGCCGCCGCCGATGGTCAAAAGCTCGCGGATAGGCTCGCCCGTGACCTCGTCGATCGCGCGGTAGCCCATGGCGCAGTCCAGGGCGACGCTCTCGATCATGGCGCGCCAGTAGTGCGCCCGGCCGTGGCCGGTGCGCAGGCCGACCACCGCACCGCCGGCGTCGGGGTCCCAGAACGGCGCCATCGCGCCGGACCAGTAGGGCAGCAGGAGCACGCCGTCGGCACCGGGCGGCAGGGTCATGGCCTCCGCCTCGAGCCGGTCGTAGATCCCGGGGTCGGCCGCGGGGTCGGTGCCGAAGAACTGCCGCACGCTCCAGTCGGTCAAGAAGGCGCCGGTCCGCATGCACAGCTCAAGGATGTAGCCCTCGCCGGACAGGCTGGTGAGGGTGCGGAAGGCGTGCGAGGTCAGATAGGGGGCGCTCCAGACGCCGGACACCGCCGCCGTGCCGAGATTGAGATAGGCCCGGCCGGCACCCAGGATGGCGGTGCCGAGGCCGGAGGCCTGCCCGTCGCCGCCCCCGGCGACGACCAGCGTGCCGGGACGCAGGCCCGTGGCGGCGGCAGCCTCCGCCCCGACCTCGCCCACGACCGTGCCAGGGCGGACCATCGGGTAGAGCCTATCCTCCGACAGGCCGAGGATGCCCAGGATCTCGGCGCTGTAGCGCATGCTGCCGAGATCCATCAGGCCGTGCGGGTCGGCGCTGCCCCAGCTGGTCAGCCGGCGGCCGGTCAGGCGCCAGCCGAGATAGCCCAGCACGTCGACGAACCACGCGGTGCGCTGCCAATGCTCGGGCTCGCAGCGCTGCAGCCAGTGCAGGCTGAACACGGCCGGCGTCGGGTCGGGGGTCTTGCCGGTGATGGCCCGGAACCGCTCCGCCGGCAGCTTCCGGGCCAACAGATCGATGTCGGGGCGGCAGCGCTCGTCGAGCCAGAGGATCGCCGGCCGGACCTCCGCGTCGGCCTCGTCGAGGAAGCCCACGGTCTCGCGCTGGTTGCTGATCGAGAGGGCCGCGACCCGCGCCGGGTCGATCCGGCGGAACAGGTCGCGCAGGGCGTCGCCGAGCCCCTGCCACCAGTCCTCGACGCTCTGCTCCATCCAGCCGCGGCCGAGGTCGCGCAGCGGCAGGATAGCCCGGCCCTCGGCCACGGCCGTGCCCGCGCGATCCCAGGCGATCGCCTTGGTCGAGGTCGTGCTGCTGTCGATGCCGAGAACCAGATCCATCGTGCCCAGCCGGAAAGGCGGGGCGGGGCCAAGGCCCCACCCCGAGGGGTGCTAGCTCTTGCGGAACGGGGCGGCGAGCTCGTCCGCCTTGGCCTTGATCGCGTCCATGCACTCCTGCGGGCTGGCGTACTGGCCCGCCAGGAGCTTGCCGAGCTCGACCGGGATCACGTTGTTGGAGATCTCGGCCCAGGCCGGCATGTCGGGCTCGGAGCCCATCGCGTTGTTGATCGTCCATTCGATCGCCGGGAAGTGCCGGGTGGTGCCGGGCCCGACCTTGGCGGCAGCCAGCACGCGCGGGTCCTTGAATGCCGACAGGCGCATCGGCGAGGCGCCGCCGCCCAGCGTCGAGACGCGCGCCATCACGTCGGGCGAGCAGACCCACTGCATGTAGATCCAGGCCGCGTCGGGGTTCTTCGAGTAGGCCGAGAGCGCCAGGCCCGAGCCGCCCTGATGGCCGATGTGCGGGATCTCGCCGAAGCCGGCCTGCTCGGGCGTGCGCAGCTTGCTCTCCTTGGGCGGGTGTGCCGCCTCCATCAGCCCGACGACCTTGCTGTCCTTGCCGTCGAAGCCGGGGAAGAACTCGCCCCAGGAGATCAGCATGCCGGCCGTGCCCTGACTGACCGACTGGCTCTCGCCGTCCCAGGTCCAGGTGGTGGCGGCCGGCGGCATGTGCTTGACCAGCTCCAGCATGTATTCGAGGCCGGCGATGCCGTCCGCGTCGCCGCCGGAGAACATCTGGTTCGCGTCGAAGACCGAGCCGCCATTGGCCCACAGCCAGGCGGTCCAGTCGCAGTTGAGCGAGTAGTGGCCCGACTTGAGCTGGCCGGTGGTGCCGAAGATCCCGTTGCCGCGCTCGGCCCCGTCGATCGCCTTCACCGCCGCCATGTACTCGTCCATGGTGGTCGGGACCTTGATGCCGTGCTTGTCGAACAGGTCCTTGCGGTACATCAGGATGAAGATCGGGATGTCGAACGGGATGGAGACCATCTTCCCGTCATACATCGAGATGCCGTCGACCAAGGGCTTGGAGAAGTCGTCCCAGTTGAAGCCGGGCATCGCGAGCTCGGCGTTCGACTGATACTTCTCGAACGGGTCGATCGTGTCCGGCGCGAAGGTCGCCATCCAGGATTGGTCGAGATAGTAGAGATCATAGGTGCCGAGCTGGCCCTGCACGTCGAGGGTTGCCTTCTGCAGCACCTGCTCGAGCGGGACGATCTCGATCTCGACATCGATGCCGGTGACGGCGGTGAACTCGTCCTTGGTGATCTGGTTGGCGACGATGGTGGGCGGCGTCGCCTCGCTGGTGAACCGGATGGTCGTGCCCTTGAAGGGCTTGGACACCTCGGCCAGCCACTTCTTGACGTCGTCGGAAGTCTCGGCTGCGGCGAGGTCGGTGCCGACATGGGTCAACCCGCCGAACGGCCGGCCCTGGCCGAGGAAGGTCGTGGCGAAGCTCGAGAAGCCGACGCCCGCCAGGGCCATGCGGCGGAGGAACTCGCGCTTACCGATCCGGTGCTGCGTGAAGGCGCGCGCGGTGTCGGCGATGTAGGTCCGGCGATCGAAATTCCGCAGGCACATGAGTTCTTACCTCCTCTGATAGCGCCTCGGCTGACGATGCATGCGGTCAGTCCTTGAGCGAGCCCAGGGTCAGACCGCGGACGAGATGCTTCTGGACCAGCAGGATGAACAGGAAGCTCGGCAGCAGCGCTGCCGTGCCGAGTGCCGTGATGAAGCCCCACTCGGTCCCGGTCGAGGTGACGAAGGTCGAGATCTTGACCGGGATCGTGCGGATGCTGGTGGTGAGCTGCAGCGAGATCAGGAACTCGGTCCACGAGAAGATGAAGCAGAGCACGGCCGTGGCCGCGAGACCGCCCTTGACCAGCGGCAGCACCACCCGCGCGAAGCATTGCAGGCGACCGGCGCCGTCGATCGTCGCGGCCTCGTCGAGCTCGACCGGAATGTCGTCGAAGAAGCTCTTCATCAGCAGCACGGCGAGCGGCAGGTTGATCAGCGTATGCGCCAGGATCAGACCGAGATGGGTGTCGCGCAGGCCGATGTCGCGGAAGATGAAGAACAAGGGAATCGCCACGGCAATCGGCGGCATCATCCGCTGCGACAGGACGAAGAACATGAAGTGCTGCTGCGCCCGGAAGCGGAAGCGCGACAGGCCGTAGGCGGCGAGCGTGGCGAGGACCAGGGTCAGCACGGTGGCGCCGGCCGCGACGATCATGCTGTCCACGATCGAGGGCAGCGAGTGATAAGACGAGCCGCCGCCGGCGGTGCCGCCCACGCCCTGCTCGACGTCGATGCGCGAGCGGCCGAGCAGCGTCACCTCGTAATTGTTGAAGGTCGGCTCGAAGCCGACATAGACCGGCGTCGTGTTGAAGATCGCGGTGTAGGGCTTGATCGACGCCAGCGCCCACCAGACGAGTGGGAACATGAAGGCGAGCACGACCAGCCAGGCCAGGATGTCGCGCAGGATCTGGTGACGCCGGCCGAGCGCGATCACAGGCGGATCCTCGCCAGCCGGATGAACAGCGTCATCGCGAGGTTGAGCACGATCAGGGTGATCAGGCTGAGCGTCGCGGCGTAGGGGAAGTTCGCCACCCCGAACACCCGGCCGGCATAGAAGCTGAGTGTCTCGGTGGTCGTGCCGGGGCCACCACCGGTCATGATGTAGACGTAGTCGTAGATCCGGAAGAGATCGATGCTGCGGATCAGGACCGCGATCGCGATCACCTTGCCGAGCAGGGGCAGGGCGATGTGCCGGAACTGTTGGATCGCCGAGGCGCCGTCGATCGAGGCGGCCTCGAACGGCTCCTTGGGCAGCGCGCGCAGGCCGGCAACGAAGATCAGGACCATGAACGGGGTCCACTGCCAGATGTCGGCCAGCATCAGGCCGGCCAGTGCCGTCGCGGGATTGCCGAGGATCGGCTTGGCCGGGTCGATGAGGCCGATCAGGACGGCGTAGTGGTTCAGCACCCCGAACTGCCCGTCCTGCATCAGCAGGAACATCATGCCGGTCACCGCCGGCGGCACGACCAGGGGCAGGGTCATCAGCGCGCGCAACACACCGTAGCCCCGCCGGTCGCTGTCCAGCAGGAGCGCCAGCGCCATGCCGAGCACGAGCTGGAGCGCCAGCGCCACCAGCGTGTAGGTGAAGGTCACCGACAAGGCGTGCCACATCCGCTCGTCGGTGAAGGCGGCCTGCCACTGCTTCAGGCCGACGAACTCGAACTGCCGGGTGACCCGGCTGCGCTCCTGAAAGCTCAGCCAGACGCTGTAGAGCAGGGGATAGATCCCGCACGCCAGGATGAGCGCCGTCATCGGCAGGAGCCAGGGCAGCGGATGCTCGGCGGTCAGCCAGCGCGGACGAAAGCCGGGCCTGGGCAGGGCGCTCCGATCTGCAGCGATGCTGGACATCAAACCCTGCGAGCCTCCCTGGCCTGCGCGTTGCCGGGTCTGAACATTTGTCGTATGTCGCGACAGAGGTTCAGGGCGGGCCAAGCGAATGTCAAGCGAAACGCGGACGAGCTCGATCGCTTCGATCCAGGGCTGGCCCGAGGCGGAGCGGCGCCGGGTCGGGTTCGTCCTGACCGACATCGACGACACGCTGACGCTGCACGGACGGCTGCCGGCGGTCGCCTACGCCGCGATGGAGCGGCTCGCCCTTGCGGGCTTCAAGGTCATCCCGATCACCGGCCGCCCGGCCGGCTGGTGCGATCACATCGCCCGGATGTGGCCGGTCGACGGCGTGGTCGGCGAGAACGGCGCCCTCTGGTTCCGGCACGATCCCGAGCGGCGCCGGCTGGTCCGGCGCTTTCTGGTGGACGAGGCGACGCGACGGGCCAATCGCGTCAGGCTCGAGTCCCTGGCCGCGAAGATCCTGGCCGAGGTGCCGGGCTGCGCGCTCGCCTCGGACCAGCTCTACCGCGAGGCCGATCTCGCGATCGACTTCTGCGAGGACGTGGCGCCGCTGCCGGATGCGGAGGTCGCGCGGATCGTGCGACTGTTCGAGGAGGCGGGCTGTACCGCCAAGGTCAGCTCGATCCACGTCAATGGCTGGTTCGGCCAGTACGACAAGCTCACCATGACCCGACTGCTCATGCGCGAGGTGTTCGGCGTCGAGCTCGACGCAGCGCTCTACCGCTTCGTCTTCATCGGCGATTCGCCCAACGACCAGCCGATGTTCGCGCACTTCCCCAACAGCGTCGGGGTCGCGAACCTCGCCCGGTTCCTCAGCTCGCTCGAGACACCGCCGCGCTGGCTGACGGACGAGGAGGGCGGCCACGGCTTTGCGCAAGTGGCGGAGCTGTTGCTCGCGACCCGCGAGTAGGGCGATACCGAGATACGGTTAGCGGCCAGTTAACCAAGCTCTCGGCCAGGGTTCGGGCGATGGATCGCGCGAGGCGCCCGTGTGGAGGCACCTCGATCCGGAGATCCCGCGATGGTCCAGGAGCTCAGCATCTATCGCAGCGCGCGCGGCGAGCAGTTTTACCGTATCTCGCCCACCTCGGGCCGCACGGGCTCGTTCCGGGTCGAGGCCGACAGCGTCGCGGCGCTCGAGCGCTGGCTCCGCGACAACGGCTTCCGCCCTATCCCCTATGTGCGCGCGGCCTGAGCGGCGAGGGGTCAGCGCGGCAGGGCAGGTGCGTCGCGGAGAAAGCGGCGCACGATCCGCCAGTTGAGTGCCGCTGCGGCCGAGGTGCAGCTGCCCGCGGCCAGCTCGAATGGGCCGGTCAGCAGGCGGGGATGGAAGGGCAACGGCCCGCCCTCGAGCACGCGCCCGTCGCCAAAGCGCCGGTGGGTGGCCCATTGCCGCCGCTCGTGGGCGATCTGCGGCAGATCGTGCAGGATCCGGCCGAGCGCCGCGAGCCAGCTCGACGCCCAGCCCTTGGCCATCGACCCGCCGAGCTGGACCAGCTCGAACAGCAGGAGCGCCGGGGCCAGCAGGACCAGGGTCCGCAGCTCGTACCGTGTCAGCAGGATGCGCCAGCGGTTGGCGATCATCAGTGTGCCGCACTTGGTCGAGTAGCCGTCGTAGGCGCGCAGCGACAGGCCCGGCGTGCCCTTGCCGTGGCGGCACAGCGCCTCCGGCACGGCCAGGATCCGATAGCCGAGCTGGCCGGCGCGCAGGCCGAGGTCGTGATCCTCGTGGTAGATGAAGAAGCTCGGGTCCTGCAGCCGGAACTGACCCCAGCGGCGGCGGTCCACGACGAAGCAGGCGGTGACGATCGAGCTGATGTCGTGCACCGCGGCTGGCTCGCCGAGCGGGGTTTCAGCTCCTTCGAGCGCCATGAGGCCGATGAAGTGGGCCCGGGCGCCTTCGAACTGGATGGTGCCGGGCGCATCCGCATGGACCACCCGCGGCATCGCGAGTGCGGCTCGGTCGTTGGCGGCGAGCGCCGCGACGAGGCGCGCGAAGCAGTCGGGCTCCGGCGCCACGTCGTTGTCGACGAAGCCGACGAGCGCGGTGCCGGCGGCGCGAAAGCCGGCCTCGCGCGCCACCGCCGGCCCCTCATTGGTCGGCAGGGCCAGGACCCGGACGTCGGGGAACCGGGTGCGGGCGAACTCGACGCTGCCGTCCGTGGAAGCGTTGTCGACCAGGATCACGCGGGCCGGAGGTTGCTGCCCACACACGGCGCGCAGGGTGGCCGGCAGCACCTCGCAGCCATTGAAGTTGATCACGCAGATGGTCAGCTCGGCCGGCATGGGCCTTCGCCGGATCGCATGCCGCACGGGCCGGCCGGTCCCGCCGGCCGAAGGTTCACAGGTGTGCTTCAGTTCCCCAGCGCCGTTTCGTCGGGCGTCACCCCCAGGCCGGGTGCGGTGCCGGCGGCGAGCCGGCCGGCCGTGCGCCGAGGTGCGTCGGGGGCGATGCGGCGGGTGACATAGCTGTTGAAGTCGGTCGCCGAGAATAGGAATTCGGGCGGCGTGCTGTGGGCGAGGTGGGCGATCGCCGCCGTCACCACGTCGCCGCCCCAGCTGTCCTCGATCGTCATGGCGATGCCCATGCTCACGCAGAAGTCCCTGATCTGCCGTGCCCTGGTGAGGCCGCCGATCTTGCTGATCTTGAGGTTGACGACGTCCATGGCACCGTCGGCGTGGCCGCGGACCACCATCTCCAGCCCATCCATGACCTCGTCGAGCACGAACGGCCTGGCGGTCCGGCGGCGGATCGTCAGGCAGGCATCGTAGGACGCGCAGGGCTGCTCGATGTAGACGTCGACGTCGCGGACGGCGTCGCAGACACGGGCCGCCTCGTGCATGGTCCAGCCCGTGTTCGCGTCGGCCACGAGAATGTCGCCGGGCGCCAGCACCGCGGCGCAGGCCCTGATCCGGGCGATGTCGGCCTCGACCTCGCCGCCGACCTTGAGCTGGAACCGGCGGTAGCCCTCGGCGCGGTAGGAGGCGACCTTGGCCGCCATCGCGTCGGGCGCTTCCTGCGAGATCGCGCGGTAGAGCACGAAGTCCTCGCCGTACCGGCCGCCCAGCAGGGTCGCGACCGGCAGGCCCGCGGCCTTGCCGAGCAGGTCCCAGCACGCCATGTCGAGTGCCGACTTGACGTAGGGGTGGCCGCGCAGGGTCTGGTCCATGAGCAGGTTGAGCTTGCCGAGCTCCCGCGGGTCCCGCCCGAGCAGGGCCGGGCCGACCTCGCGGATGCCGGTGCGCGCGCCGTTCGCGTAGGCCGGCAGGTAGGCCGGCCCGAGCGGGCAGACCTCGCCCCAGCCGATGGCACCTGTGTCGGTCTCGACGGCCACCACGGTCGAATCGAACAGCTCGACGAAATTGTCGTTGGACCAGCTGTAGCGGCCCTCGTGCAGCGGCAGCTCGACCCGCCACACCCTGATCCCACGAATCCGCATCCTCGCTCCTCTGTGCGTGCCGCTGGCTATCCTGTATCTGTCGCCGCCGGCAAGGACGAGACGACGGTGGCAGGGCGATGCGCGTTGACTGGCAGGGTGTGTTTCCCGCTTTGATGACCGAGTTCCACGCGGACGGGCGTCTCGATCTCGAAAGCACCCAGCGTCATGCGCGCGCCTGTCTGGACGCTGGCTGCAGCGGCCTGATCATGCTCGGCACCCTGGGCGAGAACAGCTCGCTGTCGCCGGACGAGAAGGAGACCGTGCTGCGCGCGGCGGTCGAGGCCGCGGAGGGCAGGGTGCCCGTCATCGCCGGCATCGCCGAGTACACGACCGAGCTCGCCATCGCGCAGTCCAGACGCACCGAGCGCGCCGGCTGTGCAGGGATCATGGCGCTGCCCTGCATGGTCTACGAGCAGGATGAGCGCGAGGCGGTCCATCACTTCCGTACGCTCGCCGCGGGCACCAGCCTGCCGATCATGATCTATAACAACCCGCTCGCCTACAAGGTCGACCTCAAGCCCGAGAGTTTTCTGGGCATGATGGAATCCGAGAACATCGTCGCGATCAAGGACGCCTCCCACGACAGCCGGCGCATCACCGACAGCTGGAACGTGCTGGGCGACCGCTTCGCGATGTTCTGCGGCGTCGACGATTTGGTGTTCGAGAACTTGCTGTGCGGCGCGGTGGGCTGGGTCGCGGGGCTGGTCAACAGCTTCCCGGCCGAGGGCGTGCGGCTGTTCGAGCTGACCAAGGCGGGACGGATCGAGGAGGCGAGGGCGCTCTATCGCTGGTTCATGCCGCTCCTGCACCTCGATGTGCACAAGAAGCTGGTCCAGTACATCAAGCTCGCCAATCAGCTGACCGGCATGGGGGCGGAGTGGGTGCGCCCGCCGCGTTTGCCCCTGATCGGCGAGGAGCGCGCGAAGGTGGAGGGAATCGTGCGGCGTGCGCTCGAGCAGCGTCCGGCGCTGGCCTGACCGCGATGCCTATCCTCCTCGGGGCGGTGGCCGACGACTTCACCGGTGCCACCGATCTGTGCAGCATGCTCGTGCGCAACGGCATGCGCACGGTGCAGCTCATCGGCGTGCCCGAGCCCGGGCTCGAGGTGCCGGAGGCCGACGCGGTGGTGGTGGCGCTGAAGTCGCGCACCGCCCCGGTCGAGCAGGCCGTGGTCGAATCTCTGGCGGCCCAGCGCTGGCTGATGGGGCAGGGGGCGCGGCAATATCTGTTCAAATATTGCTCGACCTTCGACAGCACCGATGCCGGCAATATCGGCCCCGTCGCCGACGCGCTGCTCGATGCGCTCGGCAGCGATTTCACCATCGCCTGCCCCGCCTTCCCGGAGACGGGCAGGACGATTTTCAAGGGTCATCTCTTCGTCGGCGATCTGCTGCTGTCGGACACGCACATGCGGCATCACCCGCTGACGCCGATGACCGACTCCAACCTGGTCCGCGTGCTCGGTCGCCAGACGATGCGCAAGGTCGGCCTCGTGCCCTACGACGTCGTGCGCAAAGGGCCGGAAGCAATCCGCGCACGCTTCGCCGAGCTGCGGGCCGCGGGCTGCGCCTACGCGGTCACGGACGTGACAGAGGACGAGGATCTGCGCCGCTTGGGGGCGGCCTGCACCGATCTGCCATTGCTCACGGGCGGATCGGGCATCGCGATGGGGCTGCCCGAGAACTTCCGCCATGCGGGGTTGCTGGAGGCTGGGCTGCGCTCCGACGCGCTCCCGAGCGTGGCCGGCGCGGAGGCGGTTCTGGCGGGCTCCTGTTCGGCGGCGACGCTCGAGCAGGTGGCCGCGATGGCGGCGCTCCGGCCGAGCCTGCGCCTCGAGCCGGAGCGGCTCGCCGCCGGCGGGCTGGTCGAGGCGGCACTGGCGTGGGCGCGCGAGCGCCTCGCGGACGGGCCGGTGCTGATCTACGCGAGCGCGCCGGCGGCGGAGGTGCGCGCGGTGCAGGAGCGCCTGGGCCGGGAGCAGGCGGGTACGCTGGTCGAGGACGCGCTGGCCGAGATTGCCCGGGGCCTCGTCAACGCCGGGATGCGTCGGCTCGTGGTCGCCGGCGGGGAGACGAGCGGTGCGGTGGTCCAGGCGCTCGGCGTCAAGGGTCTCGCGATCGGGCCGATGATCGACCCGGGCGTGCCGGCGACGGTCTCGATCGGGTGCGAGCCGCAGCTGGCGCTCGTGCTGAAGTCCGGCAATTTCGGTGGCACCGACCTGTTCACGCGGGCTTTCGCCTGCATGCCGTAAGCCGGCGGCCCCTCATTTGGGGAGCCACTCCTTCAGGCGAGCCGCGATGAGCGCCGCCAGGTTCTGATGGGCGTGCTCGCGGCTCTCGCCGGCGCCATCGCGGCAGATCGCGTCGTCGCCTCCATCCTCCGCCAGGATCGCTGCGCCCTGTGGCTTGCAAAGGCTGAACGCGCTGAACCGTGTCGCGTCCGGCAGCGTGGTATAGGCGATTTGCGGCGATGCCGAGCCGAGCCCCGACGCGTTCAGCGCAGGTGGAATGGTGTCGGGGTGGCCGAGGTTGATCACCTCCACCGGGATCGCGATCCCGGCGAGGCTCTCGGCCGAGAAGCTGGTACTGTACTCCGGGTCGACGGCAATTGCCGCGTTGATGCGCGGGTCGAGATTTGAGCGGGCGAGGCTGCGGGCGTCGACAGTCCTCAGATCGACGCCGTTGGCTGCAAACCAGACGCAATCGAGGCCATGCCGATCTCCGTCACAGGATCGCATGAGATCGTCCACGTTCAAGCGCCCGCCCGCGAGGGACAGGACCGAGGTGCCACCGAGGAAGAAGCCTACGGCGGCGACCCGCTCCAGATTCATGTGCTTCGACCAGACGGGATCTTCGGCCAACGCTGTCAGCGCCGTCGAGAGATCGGTCGGCCGCCGCCAGATCTCGGCCAGCGCCTCGTCCGCATCATCAGGGCCGAGCTTCGGCCCGTGCACCGCGGCAACCAGAAAGCCCTGATCGGCGAGACGCGCTCCAAGCCAGCCGCTGAGATCAGATGCCGATCGCAAGCCGCCATGCGAGATGAGGACGATCGGGAACTCGCCGTCGGCAATCGGCGCGTTCCGCAATCCCTCGACGCCCGCAAACACGGCATTGTCGCCGAGCAGGATCGGGGTCCCGCCAGGCTGCGCCGGATACCATAGCGTGACGCTCAGCTCCCGCCCGCGGTCCGGCGTGCTCACCGCCATTACCGTCACGCCCGGCGGCCCGCCCGCCATGGCCGATGGACCGTGAGCGAGGGTCACGAGCAGGACCATGGCAGCAAGCCACGCATGCGTCTGTCGGCGCGGGCGGGACGTCACGCTCTCAGCCGTGCGACTGCTCGCGATGCCGTCGCAGCAGGTCCTCGCCGAAATGGTCGGAAGGGTCGTGCCAGACCGAGTGGGCATGGTCCAGGTCGGTCTTGTCATACTCGATCAGCAGGGTCGGTCCGTGCAGGCGGTAATAGTGCAGCCGGTCCGGGCTCGTAGCGCCCGCCCAGGCGAAATGCAGGCCCTCGATGCCGCCCTGGCGTAGCTTGCGCTCCAGGGGCGCGGCCAGCTCCGGGGCGAGATGGCCGAAGAACGCCTCGATCAGCCGCTCGACGCGGCCGCGCGTGCCGCCGGTCATCTCACCGAGCGGCAAGCCCGCTGGCCGGCGAAGGCTGTCCTCGCGGCCCGGGCCGGTGAGGAAATCGGGCGGCGCCTCCGGGGCGAGCAGGGCGCGGGCGAGCTCGCCGGGTGCCAGCGCCGTGACCACGGCGAAGGCCAAGGCCGATTCCTGCTCCAGAACCCGCGTCAGGCCACCATGCCCGTCGGCGACGACGGCGCCGGAGAACGGATTGGCGCCGAAGAAATGCGGCGTTACCGCGAGGCCGATCCCGGGCACGATGGTGAGCGTGAGCGAGACGTGATGGCCCTCGAACCGCCAGCCCCAGGGGCCGTCGCCCGGTGCGCCGAACACGGCCAGAGCGTAGGTGAGCGGGTCGCGAAACGCCTTGTTGGTGGTGCGCTGCTGGAGCAGGGCCTCCAGCGCCAGCACTCCCCGCAGCTTGGCCGCGCCCGCCGAGCTCAGGGCCGCATCGACCAGCCGCAGACAGGCGGCCCGCTGCTCCTCGCGCATGGCGCGCAACGGCAGCCCGGGCCGCCCGCGCGGGCGATAGTCCCAGTCGCGGCGGGCCTCGCCGGCGAACGGGAAGATGGCGAGGTCGCGCTGCCGCGCATCGAGGCGATCGAGGACGGCGCGGGCGGCCTGGGCCATGCGCGCCGCCACGGGCTGCGCTGTCTCCCACGGAATGGCTGCCGGTGCGTCGGGCGATGGCGGATGGTGCACGGAACTTCGTCCAGCCTGACGGATCGTCCAAGCGTGGCGCATTCGCGGCCGACTGTCCATCGCGGCTCAACGAGCCGGTTGCATGCTGCCCGGCCGACGGGCAGAAACCGGGATCGCGGCCTGATGTTCGATGGAGCAGCCCGCCGGCCGACCTGACCGCATGCCGCGCCGGATGTTCGCTCGCTTGTGGGGACGGGGGTGCCATGGCCACGATCAGTTGGGGTGTGTTGGCACCCCTGGATTTTGCTTCGCTCGACTTCGCGCGCTATCTTGCGCTGGCGCCGACCGATCGCTCGCCCCGGTATCATGCCGGCGACCTGCGTCTGCTCGGGCTGCCCGATCACCAAGTCGAGTTCTTCGGCAACGGGTTCAGCTACGACGCAGCGGGCCAGCTCGCCAGCGGCACGATCACCACCTTCCAGGAGACCGTGGGCGACCAGCGCCTCGGGCGCTTCTCCGATCTGGCGGTCTCGGTGGAGCAGTTCCGGGCCTGGTCGGCCCCGGGCCAGACCCAGATCGGGCTGGCCACCATCCTCGCCGGCGACGACAAGATCTCGGGCTCGCCCTTCGCCGACAACGTCGTCGGTTATGGCGGCAACGATCAGTTCGACATGGGCGCCGGCGACGACACGGTGTTCGGGGCCTCGGGCAACGACATCATCAACGGTCGCTCGGGCAACGACGTGTCCGTGCTGTCGACCGTCCGGTCCAACTATGGGGTGGTGATCTGGGCCGGCAATGTCGGGACGGTGCCGCTCGACGGCAGCGTCCTGGCCGCGGACGGCGTCGACAAGGCGATCGGGATCGAGCGGCTGTACTTCATCGGCGACGGATCCCAGCTGACGATCGGTGCCGACAATTTCAAGCCGCTGAACTACATCGCATCGTATGGCGATCTGATGAACGCCTTCGGCGCCAATCCGGCCGCGGGCTTCGATCACTACATCTACAGTGGGCTATATGAAGGCCGCGCCGTCGGCTTCTCCGGCTTCGAGTATCTCGCCTCCTACCGGGACCTGGAGGCGGCGTTCGGCTCGAGCAACGACGCCGCCGCGGCTGCGCACTACATCACGACCGGCCGCTTCGAAGGGCGCACGGTGACCTTCGATGGCCTCGCCTACATTGCGAGCTATCGCGACCTGATCCGCACGTTGGGTGCGGACGACGATGCCGGAGCGGCGCACTACCTCACCGTCGGCCGCGCCGAGGGCCGGGAGGTGACGTTCGATCCGCTCCAGTACATCGCCTCGCACGAAGATTTGATCAGAGCGTTCGGCGCCAATCGGGACGCCGGAAGCACCCATTTCATCGAGTACGGGCTGGCGGAGCGGCGCCCGCGCGACACCTTCGACGCAGAGCAGTATCTCGACAATTATACCGACCTCAGGGCGGCGTTCGGCGACGACGAGAATGCCGCCACGATCCATTACATCACGTATGGCCACGCCGAGGGGCGTACGGACGGACACCTGGGGCGTGACGCGGCCGATTTCCTGCTGTGATCCGCAGTTTCACGCCGCGTTTTGACCACGATCGCCTGGCCGGCGAGCATCTGCAGGAATGCCTACTGTCACGATAGGATTTACAGTATTACTTCCTCTATTCATTAGCGAATTCCGTATGGGCAACTTCAACCAGATAGCACTTGCCGTAAGCTTATTATTTGATTAACTTCTCGATAGGTGTATTGCCCGGCAATAAACGTATAGACAAACTTGACTATGCTGTAAGTAAATCACGCCAAACGTGGTAAATTTGCGGCATAGCGAAGTAGCCATTGGAGCTGTGCCAGGTGTATGCATTGAGCCTAGCGTCGACCGAGGCCGTTTCATTCGACGTATGCTTTGCTTCTAACTTGACGCATGCCGACAACAAAGTCCTGCAGGCGGCTCTCGCCGGTCGTCGTGCATTGCTGGTCACGACACCCACTGTTGCGCGTCTCTATGGCGACCGGACTCTGCCTCGGCATCCCGATCTGCGGGTCGCGGTGCTCGCTCTGAGCGAGCGGACGAAAGCCATCGAGGCCGTGCTCGACGTCTGTCGTCTGGCACAGGAACTCAAGCTCGACCGCCGCTCCGTGCTGGTTGCCTTCGGCGGTGGGGTCTGCTCCGACGTGGTCGGGTTCGCGGCCAGCATGATCCGCCGCGGCATTACGCATATTCGGGTGCCGACCACCCTGGTCGGGCAGATCGACGCCGGTGTCGGGCTCAAGACGGGCGTGAACTTCTGCGCCGGCAAGAACTACCTGGGCAGCTTTCACCCGCCGGAACGCGTTCTGGTCGACCCGACCTTTCTCGGGACCCTGCCTGCAAGGGAGCTTCGGCAGGGTCTGGCCGAGATGGTCAAGATCGCGCTGGTGCGCGACCCGGCGCTGTTCGCGACTCTGGAGGAGTGGGGTCTGCGGCTGCTGGAGAGCCGCTTTCGCGATCCGGCCGCGGTCGCCGAGCATGCGATCCACCGATCGGTGGCGCTGATGCTCACGGAGCTCGGCGCCAATCCCTTCGAGAACCGTACGCTCGAGCGCTTGGTCGACATGGGCCACACCATCAGCCCGGAGCTGGAGAGCGCTTCCGGCTTCATGCTGCCGCATGGCGAGTCCGTTGCCGTCGACATCGCCCTCACCTGCGCCCTGGGCGTGGAGCTGCGGATGCTCGACGAGGAGGACGCGCAGCGCACCATGGCACTGCTCGAGCGGCTCGGCCTGCCGACCGACCACGAGCTGCTTGACGCCGCGCTGTGCCGGCGAGCGCTCCAGTCCGCCGCCCTCCATCGCGGCGGGCGGCTGAATCTCGTGGTACCCACGGCGATCGGGTCCGCCGACTTCGTGCGCGATCCGGCGGTCGTCACCGACGAGATCCTGGAGCGAGGCATCCGTCGGCTGCGCGCCATGCCGGCCGCGCATCCCTGGGATCTGGCGCCGGCCGCCACGCGGCGGCCGCACGCCGCGGTGGCGTGCGCGGGCGCATGAGGCCGGAGCGCACCATGGCAGAGCCCGCGGGATCCCGCCGCCACTACCGCTTCGCCGATACCGCCTTCCACCGCACGGTCGCGCATGCGGGCGATGGGGAGATCCTGACTTGCAGGGTCGAGGCCGCCGCGTCCCTCGGCGCCGCCAACTTCCTCGATCTCACCATCCTGCCACCCGGCACCAGCATCGGCGTGCACACCCACGGCCCGGCGGACGAGGAGATCTATGTCGTCGTGTCCGGCGAAGGGACCATGCGGCTGGAGAACGAGGAGTTCGCGGTGGTCCCAGGTGACGTGATCGTGAACCGACGACGGGGCACGCACGGGCTCGCCAACACGGGCACGGAGCCGATCCGCCTCGTCGTCGTCGAGATCGCGGCGCCGAGCCTGGATGAGACCTCGTGTCCCTGAACGGCGCCGACGACGAGCTCGGGCGCTGGTCGGCCGATGTCGAAGGCGTGCTGCACGCCAATCCCTGGTTCTCGATCCTGCAGCAGGCGGTGCGGCGCCCGGACGGCAGCGCCGGGACGCACTACACCATCCATCATGCCCGGCCGGCGGTCGGCATCGTGGCGCGGCGCGACGACCGCTTCCTGCTGATCCGACAGCACCGCTTCATCATCGACCAGCTCGTCTGGGCGATCCCTTCGGGCAACATCGAGGCGGGAGAATCGGCAGCCGACGCGGCGACGCGGGAGCTGCGCGAGGAAGCCGGTCTCGAGGCGGCGAGCCTGCGGCCCCTCATCCACTATTTCCCGAGCTATGGCTGCAGCGACCAGCGCTTCGAGCTGTTCCTCGCCGAGGGCGTGGCACCGAGCGGCGGCGGCGTCGACCGGGCGGAGGTGATCCGCGCGCGCTGGTTCTCCCGGTCCGAGATCGAGACGATGATCCGCGAGAACGGCATCGTCGACGGTCTGTCCTTGGTGCCGCTGCTCTACGTTCTCCTGCTCGACCGGACCATCACCGGGGAGGCGCTTCGGTGACGATAGGACGCCGCGGCTTCCTGGCGAGCGCGGGCGGCGCCGTGCTTCTGGCCGCGTCCGCGCGCCGCGGCGGCAGTCGCGCCGCCGCGAACAGCTCGGGGCTGCCCTGGCCGAGCGGCGTATCGAGCTGGCGGCCGGAGCCTTTCGCCGAGTGGCGCGGGCGCCCCCTCGATATTCTCACCGTCTTCAGCCGGTTCGACACTTGGCAGCAGATGCGCCATCTCGGGCGCGAGGGCACCATGCTCGGAGCGCATCTCGGGCGCCCTGAGCGGCTGTCGGCCAGCCTCGCCATGTTTCCCCGGCACGACGGGCCCGTACCCCGCGACCAGCCGGAGCTCTGGGGTGACGCGGCCGAGGGGCGCTACGACGAGGCGTGGCGCGACGGGTTCGCCAATCTGCGCCGGCTGACCGAGCGCGACGACTTCGTCTTTCGAGTCGGCTGGGAGTGGAACAGCGACACCAGCTTTCCCTGGGGGATCGTCGACGAGAACTGGGCGGAGGCCTACCGGGCCACCTTCCGACGCTTCGTGGCCATCGCGCGCGAGCCGTTCCCGCGCTCGCAGATCGACTGGTGCTCGCTCAAGCGGGGGGCACAGCGTCACGTCGACCCATTCTATCCGGGCGGCGACGTGGTCGATTTCATCGGCCACGACCGCTACGATCGCAATCCTGCCGCCGTCTCGGTCGAAGCCTGGGACGAAGCCGCCTCGGCGGGTGATGGCCCGGGCGCGCCCATCGGCGTCCGGGCGTGGCTGGACTATGCACGCGACAAGGGCAAGCCCCTGTCGATCCCGGAATGGGGTGTCTGGAGTCACGGGGGGCGCGGCGGCGGCGGGGCCGGCGACAATCCGGTGTTCATCGAGCAGATGTTCGCGTTCTTCCAGCAGAACGCCGACGCCATCGGCTACGAATGCTACTTCAACCAGTCCGGCGGCCCCGCGCAGCACACGATCGGCCCCGGCGACGGGCCGAACCCCGAGGCGAGCGAAGCCTATGCGCGGCTCTATCGGCCCGACTAGCGACAGGGGAGGAACGAGATGCCCGTGATCGCGCTGGACAGGGACCGGATCCGAAGCATCAAGGTCGAGTACAATCTCACCGAGCACTGCAATTATGGCTGCGATCAGTGCAGCCACCTGTCGCCCTACATGGCCAAGCGCGAGTCCTCGCTCGAGAGCTTCAAGCGCGATCTCGCCGCACTGTCCGAGGTGATTCGCTTCTATCGCTTCCGCTTCGTCGGCGGCGAGCCGCTGCTGAACCGCGAGCTGCTGGCCCACATCACGGCGGTGCGGGCGAGCGGCATCGCCGAGGAGATCCAGGTCTGCACCAACGGTGCCCTGCTCGACCGGACGCCGGAGGAGGTGTTCGCCGCGATCGATACGCTGACGATCAGCTGGTACCCGGACCCGCATTGCGACCAGGCGAAGATCGACCGGGCGATCGAGATCTGCCGGCGCGTCGGCACCAAGGTGGGCGTGCTCAAGATCGACAAGTTCCGGCGCATGCAGGTGGCACGGCCGATCGAGGACAAGTCGCTGGTCAAGGACATCTACGACACCTGCGAGATCGCGCACACTTGGTACTGCCAGACCTTCTACGAGGGCAGATTCTATCTCTGCTCGCGGCCGCTCTTCACGGGCCCCTATCTCAGCAAGATCGGCGTCGAGGCGCCGGACTTCAGGACCTTGGACGGCATCCCGCTGCACGAGCCACGCCTGAAGGAGCGGCTGGCCGAGGCGCTGCGCTCGAAGAAGCCCCTTGCCGCCTGCCGCTACTGCCTCGGCACGGTCGGCCGCAACGAGCCGTGGCGCCAGCTTCCAGCCGCGGAGCGCAAGGCGCCCCCTCGGCCGGCCTCCTCCCTGGCCGAAATGCTCGACCGCAGGCGTCTGCGCTTTCGCAAGCTGCTGCCGCTGCCACCCCTGCGCTCGCTGCTGCTGTTCGCGCCGCAAGGTGCCATCGGCCGCGCGGCTGCGATGTTCAGCACCAGCCTGAAGCGGGATTGAGCCATGTCAGCCGTGTGGCCCACGCTCGTCTTCGACATCGGCGGGACGAACGTGCGCGGCGCCCTGTGCGACGACGCCTCGCCACGCCTCGTGCGCACCTTGCGCCGGCCTACACCCAATTTCCTCAGCCATCCGAAGGCCGATGCGAACAGCCTGATCGAGGCCACCCTGGCTGAGCTGGTCGCGATCACGCGCGAACTCGCCGAGGACCGCGCCCCGGGGGCGATCGTGGTGGGCTGGCCGGGGCCGATCGCGCCGGACGGCACCGTGCTCCGCTCGCCGACCGTGCTGGGCCCCGCCCACGACCGGCCGGTCGCGGTGGGCAGGCTGCTCGCGAGCATCTGGCCCAGGGCACGGATCGCGGTCCTCAACGATCTGACCTGCGCCGGCTACGCCTATGTCGGCCTCGGCTATCGCGACTTCTGCATCTTCACCGTCGGCTCGGGCATCGCCAACAAGGTCTTCGTCGATGCCCGGCCCATCCTGGGGCCCGGCGGCCGTGGCGGGGAGGCGGGCCATCTCGTCGC
Source organism: Geminicoccaceae bacterium (assembly GCA_044224255.1). GTDB lineage: Bacteria > Pseudomonadota > Alphaproteobacteria > Geminicoccales > Geminicoccaceae > Benzoatithermus. The sequence goes on along the minus strand of JBGAKU010000001.1, from coordinate 55,380 downwards.
CCATTTCGGGCCGGACTGCCCGGCGGGCCTCGTGCCGCCGGAATCCCATCTGGGCGACGTCGCGTCGGGCCGGGGCACGCTGGCGCTGGGCCGTGCATTGGCGCAGCAGGATCCCCGGGCGTTCGCGCACTCCGCACTCGCCGCCGAGGGGCCACAATTCGCGAACGAGGCGCTGGTCGCGGCGTTCCATGGCGGCGATCGGTTCGCACGCCGGATCGTCAGGCTCGCCGCCCAGGCGCTGGGGCATGCGATCGCCAGTGTACATGCCATCGTCGGATCGGAGCGCATCGTGCTCACCGGGGGGTTCGCGACGGCTCTGGGCGAGAAGTACCGGGCGCTCTTGGTCGAGCGCGCACGGCAGTGCACCTGGGAGGTCGGCCAGGACTGGGACGCGATGATCGAGCTCGGCCAGGAGGTCGACGGCCTCGCCGGTGCCGCGGTCTATGCCCGGCGCGAGCTGCTGGGCGGCGTGCTGAGCAACGTGGCCTGATGCCGGCCACCCTCCGACACGTCGCTGTGGTGGGGCTCGGCTTCGTCGGCGGCGCCACCGCCCGCTATCTCGCCGCCGCAGGGATGGCCGTCCACGGCTATGATCGGTCGGAGCGGGCCGTCCAGGCGGCCCGGGAGGCGCTCTCGCGTGAACTGGACGCCGACGCCTCGTGGGAGGTCGGGACCGACCCGCAGCTCGTCGGGGCCGCCGAGGCCATCTTCGTCGCGGTGCGGCTGACGCGCGATCAGGAGGGCCGCTTCGCCACCGAGCCGCTCGAGGAGGTGGCGGCCATGTTGCGCCGCCATGGCGAGGACGGGCAGCTCGTGCTGATCGAGAGCACCCTGCCGCCGGGCACGACCCGCCGGTTCGCCTCCTGGCTGGACCGGCCCGGGATCGAGGTCGCCCACGCGCCGGAGCGGCTGCGCGTCGGCGATGCGGATCTGGCGCTGCGCTCCGTCCCGCGGTTGGTCGGCGGCCTCACCGCGCGCGCCACCGAGCGCGGCTGCGCGCTGCTCGCGGAGGCCGGCCTGCGTCCGGTGCCGGTGAGTGCCCCCGAGGTGTCCGAGCTGGCCAAGCTGTTCGAGAACGCCTTCCTCACCACCAACATCGCGCTGGTCGGCGAGATCACCAAGCTCGCCCTGTCGCTCGGCGTCTCCGCGCACGAGGTCACGGGTGCGGCCGCGACCAAGCCCCACGGCTTCATGGCGTTCCATCCGGGTGCCGGCATCGGTGGCCATTGCCTGCGCAACGATCTCGACCTGCTGCGCCAGACCGGCGCGGGCCTCGGGCTCGAGGCGCCGATGCTCGACGGCATCGCCGAGGTGGCGGGCGCGCTGCCACGGCTGGTGGTGGAACGGCTGCGGGGCTGCTGCGAGCTCGCGGCCGCGCGCGTCGTGCTGGTCGGCGTGGGATTCAAGCCGGGTTCGGCCGACCTGACCGAGACGCCGGCGGAGCCCGTCTGTCGGCTGCTCCGGGCCGCCGGTTGCGCGGTGAGCTATCTCGACCGACTCGTCCCGCAGCTCGTGGTCGACGGCGAGCCGGTGCCGCGCATCGCGCCCGACCACATCGCCGGCCTCGCCGCGGACGCGATCGTGGTGCTGAGCGGCGACGCCGAACTCGCGGTCGAAGAGCTGCGGGCCACCGGTGCTCGCCTGCTCGACGCGGGCGGCGGCGCTACGATGAGGGGGGTGTGGCGGGCCGATGAGCGGCTGTGAGCGCCTGGACCCGTGCGTTGGCGAGCTCGAGCGCCTCGGGCGAGTTGACGTCCATCCAGAACGCGCCGTGCTGCCAGTGGGCGATCGTGTGGCCGGTGCGCAGGGCGGCGGTGATCAGGTCGGAGATGCCCGTGGGCGTGCCGTCGGTCGGGATCACCCCGAGCACCTTCTGGCGCATGACGCCGATCCCGCTGCAGATCAGGAAATGCTTGAGCGGCTTCTCCTGATAGCCGGTCACCCGCTCGCCCTCGACCAGCAGCTCGCCCAGCTGCAGGCGATGCTCCTCGACGTGGCTGGCCAGGAGCACGTCCATGCCGGCTGACGCCCGTCGCCGGATCATCTCGGCGAAGTCGAGGTCGGTGACCAGATCCCCGAAGGCGAGCAGCGCAAGGGGACGCTCGACCGGAATCCGCCCCAGGGCGCCCACATTGCCCAGCGGCTCCTCCTCGGCGAAGAAGTCGATCGCCGCATCGGCCACGAGGTCGGGAAGGCCGGTCAGATGCGCCCGCACGACGTCGCCGCGGTACCCGGTGATCACGGTGACGCGCCGGATTCCGGCGGCCAGGAGTTGCCGGATCAGCCGCTCGACCATGGGGACGCCGCCGACCGGCAGCATCGGCTTGGGTCGGTCGAGCGTGGCCGGACGCAGCCGCAAGCCCTTGCCGCCGGCCTGGACGAACGCATGAACGTCGGTCGGCACACCGGTCATCACCAGTCCCTAGGGCAGGAGAACGGTCGCCTGGCGGTCGCCGTTCTCGGCGGCACGAGCGTCGGTACTCCCGCCCTGATAGAAGCGCTCGCCCGCGCGGTGCAAGACCGCGGGCTGCCGCGCCTCGACCTGCGCCTCTATGGCCGCGCGCTGGCGCGAGGCCGTGCCATGATCGCTTACGCATCGGCCATGCTGCCCGGGGCGGGCACGGACTGTGCCGCCCCCGTGCGGCTGAGCCTCGCCCGGGACCTGACCCCGGCGCTCACGGGCTGCGACGCCGTGATCTGCCAGGTCAGGGCCGGCGGCATGGCCGGCCGGGCGGGCGACGAGGCCATGGCGCTCGCCGCTGGCGTGCCCGCCGATGAGGGTCTGGGCCCCGCGGGCCTCGCCAACTATCTGCGCAGCCGGTCGCTGCTCGATCGGATCGGCGAGGCATGGGCAGGCGCCTGTCCCGAGGCGGTGCTGTTCCAGCTCAGCAGCCCGCTCGGTCTGGCCGTGGCACGGCTGGCCGGCCACGGCGGACAGGTCGTTGGGCTTTGCGAGCTGCCCGCGACCACCTCCGCGGCGGTGCGGGCGGTGGCCGAGCCGGAGCTGGGGCCGCTGCGCCATGCCCATTTCGGCTCCAACCACCAGTCCTGGCTGTACGAGTTCCGTGACCTGGAGGGCCGTGACCGCACGGAGGAGGTCATCGAGCTCGCGGCCGCGGCCGACATCCTGCCCGTGGATGCCGCGGTGATCCGCACCGAGAAGGCGGTTCCGGTCGCCTATCTGCGCCTCCACTACGAGCGCAGCGTGGTCCTGGCGGAGCAGCGGTCGCGGCAGCGCACGCGCGGCGAGGAGGTCATGGCCTGGGCCGAGGCGCTCGACGCCGCCTATCTGGCCGACCCGGGTCCCGACGACGCCACCATCGCCGATCTGCTGGCGCGCCGCCGCATGGACTGGCACGACAAGGCGGTCGTGCCGGCCATGGCGGCCTGGGCCGGCTGCAGCCCGGCCGAGCTCGTGGTCAACGTGATGGGCGTGGCCGAGGATATCGCCGTCGAGCTGCCCTGTAGAATCGGCGGCGGGGCAGTCACGCCGCTGCGGCAGCCGCCCTTGCCGCAGGGACCAGGCGAGCTGCATCGTCGTCTGGCGGACTATGAGCGTGGCGCGCTCGCGCTGCCGGACCAGCCCCGCGACGACGAGATCGCGGAGGTCCTGCTCCGGCATCCGCTGGTTCCGGACCACGCGACCGCGGCCCGGCTCGGCCGCGACATCCTCGCACGCAGGGACGCAGGCCGATGATCACGCTGTTCTGGCTGTGCGCTGGCGCGCTGCTCTACCCGCTGGCGCTCTATCCCGCCCTGATGGCGCTCCTCGGACTTCTCTGTGCCCACAGGCTGCCCCGCGGCCCGCACCACCCGTCGGTCGCGATCATTGTCGCCGCCTGCAACGAGGAGCGGCACATCCGTGCGATGATGGAGCAGCTCCTGCGCGTCGACTATCCGCGCGAGCTGCTGGAGCTCGTCGTGGCGAGCGACGCCGGCTCGACCGACGCGACCCAGGCGATCGTGCGCGAGTACGCGGATCGCGGCATCGCCCTCTGCCTGCCCGCACCGGGCGAGGTCGGCAAGAACGTGTCGCTGGACGCTGCCGTCGCCGCCACTCGGGGGGAGATCCTGATCTTTGCCGATGCCACCGCGATCTGGCGGCGGTCCGCGATCCGCCGCCTCGCCGGCGGCTTCGCCGACCCGAAGATCGGCTGCATCTCGGCCCGCAAGGCCTACTGGCTGGAGGACGGGTTCGGGCCGCACAGCTACCGCAGTTACTGGAGCGTCGAGGGTCTGGTCGATCGTGGCTCGAGCCTGCTCGGTTACGTCCCGAACGCCTCGGGCGGCCTGCATGCGCTGCGGCGGTCGATCTATCGCAGCGTGCCCGGCTACATGATCCGCGACCTGATCGACCCCGCCCAGACGCTCGGGGCGGGCTACGACGCGGTGCTCGACCCGGACGTCACCTACGACGACGCGCCCTGGGTCGGCGCACGCGAGGTCTATCGCGCCCGGGTCCGCATTACCGTCCGTGCGCTGTCCTCGACCCGCTACATCCTCGCCCAGCTCTGGCGTGGCCGTCGGCCGGCCGCGGTCTGGCAGTATGTCAGCCACAAGCTGCTCCGCTGGCTGATGTGGCTGCCGGCCGCCGGCCTGTTCGTCGCGAGCCTCGCGCTCGCGCCGCAGAGCCGCTGGTTCGCCGCCGCGGCCGTCGTCCAGCTCCTGCTCTATGCGGTGGTTCCACTCGCACCCGCGCTGGCTCGGCGTGGTCGTGAGGTGCCGGCACTGTCGGCCTGGGCGTTCTTCGTGCTCAACATCCTGGCCATGGCCCAGGGTTCGGCCGACTGGCTCGTTGGCCGTCGGAAGACGACCTGGCGCCTGCGGCCGGGGGCGGTGGCGGACCGGATCGCGTGAGCACACGCTGGCCCGACTTCTTTCTCGTCGGCGCGCCGAAATGCGGCACCACCACGCTGTTCCGGTATCTCGAGGCCAACGAAGCCCTATTTCTGGCGCCCGAGAAGGAGCCCGGCTTCTTCTGCGCGGACCTGCCGTTCCGGCATGTCACCAGCGAGCCCGACTATGCCGCCCTGTTCGCCGACGCCGGCGGAGAGCGCATCGCGGGCGAGGCCTCGCCCTGGTATCTCTATTCCCGCACGGCGGTGCCGGCCATTCTGGATCGCAACCCCGATGCGCGCTTCATCGTGCTCCTGCGGGATCCGAGCCGGATGGCGGTGTCGCTCTACCATCACCATCGTCGGGCGGGCATCGAGCCGGCACCGAGCTTCGCGGCCGCCTGGCAGGGCCAGCGCGAGGGCCACCTCGCCGAGCAAGAGCTGACGCAGCGCGCCATCCCGGGCTTCCCCTATGCCGATGCTTGCGCGCTTGGGCGGCAGCTCCGGACGCTGCTCGATCTCGCCGGCGCGGAGCGCGTGCTGCCGATCGTGCTGGACGACCTCGCACAGGCCCCGGCCGAGGCGCTCCGGCGAGCCTGCGCGTTCCTGCAGGTGCCGCTGTGTCTGCCCGATCGGTTCGAGGCGCACAATGCGAGCCGGGTGAACCGCAGCGAGCTCTTGACCCGATTGTGGTATGGCGCCACGCGGCGGGGGCCCGCCTACTGGCGCCTCAAGCGCGCCGTCAACGCCCTGGGCCTGCGGCCGGGCCGATTCCTGTTCGATCGCGTGATCACCAGGGAGGCCGGCCATCGGGCACCTCCGGCGTGGCTCGAGGCCGAGCTGCGCGAGCGGTTCGCCCCCGAGGTCAGGCTGTTGGAGCAGCTCCTCGGCCGCCGGCTGGATCACTGGCTGACGGCGCCGCCGGGTCCTTGAGGGCGGTGCCATGAACGAGGCCGTCGCGGCCAGGCTCGGCAATGCCACCCGGCGACTGTTGCACCGGGACCGCTTCACGCGGCGGCTCGCGACGCTGTCGGGCGGGATGGCGGCGGGCCAGCTCGTGATCGTGGCCAGCTCGCCGCTGCTGACGCGGCTGTACACGCCGGCGGAGCTAGGCGTGTTCGCGGTGCTCAGCGCCTACATCTCGATCCTGGGGCCGGTCGTCACGCTCCGGCTGGAAGCCCCGATCCTGCTCGAGCGCGACGAGCGGGCCGCCATCAGGGCCACGCTCCTGTGCCTGCTGGCGACCGTGGCGGTCACGTTGCTGCTGATGGCCGCCGGCACCGGCCTGGGCGTGCTCGGCTGGTCGCCCGCGCACTGGTCGCATCTCGGCGGCCTCGTCTGGCTCGTGCCGCTGGGGGTGCTTCTCTACGGCCTTGCCCAGCCCTTCACGCACTGGTCGCTGCGGCAGGGCGAGGTCCGGATCAACAGCGTCACCCAGGTCGTCCAATCGGTGGCGCAGGTCGGCACGCAGCTGGCCCTGGGCGTGCTTGGCTGGGGTGCTGCCGGCCTGGGCCTGGGCTATGTCCTCGGCCTTCTGCCGCGCTGCGTCTGGCGCTCGGCCGCGACGCGGCGGACGTTCTGGGCCCGCCTGCGGCGCGACGACCTGCGCGCCATGCCGGCGACTGCGTGGCAGCATCGCCGCTACCCGATCATGGCCACGCCCTCGATGCTGCTCCGGCTCGGCGCCCAGTTCCTGCCGCCCATCATCATCACCGCCCTTTACGGCCCGGCGGTCGGCGGCATGTTCGGGCTCGGCCAGCGTGTGCTCACAGCACCGGTGCGCATGCTCGGGCTGGCGACCAGCCAGGCGTTCCTGGCCGAGGCAGGCGAGCTCGACCGGGCCGGGCTGCGCCGGCTGTTCACCACGACTCTCGCCCGCTTCGCGATCCTCGGCCTGCTCTGGACGGTGCCGCTCCTGCTGCTTGCCCCGCAGCTGTTCGCCCTGGTTTTCGGGCGCGATTGGCGCATGGCCGGCGAGATCGTCCAGGTCATGATGCCGCTTCACCTTGCCCGGTTCGTGGTGGTGCCCGTCTCGCAGGTCCTCAATGTCATCGGCCGCCACGATCTCGACCTCGCGCTGGCCGTGGCCATCGTCGCGGCCATGGCCGCAGGCTTCGGCGGCGCGCAGCTGCTGGCGCTCGGACCGCTGGCTGCGGTGGCGCTCTATTCCGGCCTCGGCTGCATCGCGTTCCTGGCGACGATCGCGGTGGCCTGGCATCACATGCGGCGTGCCGTGGAGATCGGCCGATGAGCGTGGCGGGAACCTACTTCTACGTCGTCGGCCGCCCGCACAGCGGCAGCACGATCCTCGACATCCTGCTCGGCAACGGCCCTGAGGTGGCGGGGATCGGCCAGCTCGTCTCGGGCATGGGCAAGACCGCGGATTTCTGCGCCTGCGGTGCGACGATCGGCGATTGCCCATTCTGGCGGGAGGTGCGCGAGCGGGTCGCGGCGGCGGGGATTCCGTGGGAGGAGGCTGTCGCCGCGAGCACCGGCCAGGCGCATGTGCGCAGCTTTCTCCGCACCCTGCTGGCGCGACCGGACGATCGGCGGCTAAGCCGGTTGGCCGTGATCACCCACGCCATCCAGACCGCCCTGCGCGAGGTGTCGGGCAAGCCGCACATGCTGGATTCGAGCAAGGAGCCGACCCGGGCCCTGTTCCTGGCGAAATACTGCCCACAGGTGCGGTTCCTGCGCCTCGTGCGGCATCCGTGCTCGTCGGTCGCCAGTCACTACTGGCGTCTGCGGGACAAGGGCTACTTCCACTTCCTGCGCAAGGACCGCCGACAGCCCGCCCTGGCACCGCTCTTTCTGATTTTGGCCGCCGCGAGCTGGACCATCGGCAATCTCCTCGGCGAGATCGCGATGCGCCATGCGCGCGGCCGGGTGCTGGTGCTGCGCTACGAGGATCTGCGGGACGACCCGCAGGCGGCGCTGCGGCGGATCGAGGCGGCCTTCGGCCTCGATCTGAGCGCCGTGATCGAGCAGGTCCGGATCGGCGCACCATTGTCGGCAGGCCACGTGATCGGCGGCAACGGCATCAGGCTCGAGCATGGCCTGCGCTTCGATGCCGCCAAGGAACGCTCCCGCCCGCCGCTGCCGCGCTGGCTCGAGCTCACGACGCTCTTGCTGTGCTGGCCGATGATGGGTCGCTACGGCTACCGGTCGCGCTGAGACGGGCCGTGCGACCCTTGGTGCCCCTGGCCGGACTCGAACCAGCGCGGTGTTACCACCAACAGATTTTGTTTGTTGATCTGCATTCCCTCGGCGTCGCAAATGCGCTGATTCGCTGGCCGCGTAGGACGGCAACTATTGTGCATTCCCTTTCCTGACTATCCGCTTAACGCATCCGCAGTGATGACCCGGTAGGGGTGCGGTATGGTGTACCGGTCCACAGTTTTGAGACACCGATCTGGTCTTACGCGGCCATGGGCATGCGACCGAGCTGGTCGGCTTTGACCTGGGCTGGGGTTCGGTAGCCGTGCCGCTCGATGATCCAGGTCTGGTTGTAGATTTGCCTGAACGCCTGGAGCGCCAGGCGCAGCTCCTCGATGGTGTCGAAGCGCCGGACCCAGAGCAGGTTTTCCTTCAGCACCCGGATGAAGCGCTCGGCGCAGCCATTGCCTTCGGGCTCGCGGACGAAGGCCGGCGAGCTTGCGATGCCGAGGAAGCCGATCTCGGCCTGGAAGTGGTGGCTCACATACTGAGAGCCGTGATCGTGGCGAAGGGCAAGGCCGCTGGCCACGTTCTGGCCAAAGGCGCCGAAGCGCTCGCGGACGCCCTGCCGGATCGGCTCGAGCGCCTCGAAGCGATCGGCGCTGCGGCTGGCGTGCAGGCCAACGCATTCGGCCGAGCCATGATCGACGGCCACGAACACCGCCGTTTGGCCCTCGCCGGTCATGACCGAGGTCAGGTCGGTGCCCCACATGAGATCGACCCGCTCGGTGGTGATGGTGCCGTCGTGGGCGCGCGAGCCCCGCGGCCGGCCCGCGCGCTGATGCGCCAGCAGGCCGTGCTCGCGCATCAGCCGCAGGACGCGGCGCCGGCTGGTGCGGATGCCGGCAAAGCGCAGTCGCACCCATAGCTTGCGGTAGCCTTCGCCGTGGAACGGGCTGTCCTGCAGGAGACGCCGGATCGCCCGCACCAGCCCCTCGTCCGCCATGGCACCGAGCGGCCCAGGCCGTCGGCGCTCGGTCGCCTCCGGCTGGTGGCGATGGCGGTAGACGGTCGCTCGCGACACGCCCCAGATCCGCGTCACCCGCTGCAGGCCGTAGACCTGGGCCGTCGAGGGCGAAACCCGCCGGCTCATCGCCTCGACCGCCTTGGTGCCAAAGGGCGGCTGGTCTCCAGCCGCTCGATCTTGGCCTCGAGCAGCTCGTTGGCCATCGTCAGGTCGCCCACCTTCGCCTTGAGACGGCCGATCTCGGCGTCCCGAGCGTCTGCCGGCCGGGTCTTCATCGCCACCTCGCCAGCTGCCAGGAAGGCGACCCGCCAGCCGCTCAGATCGGCGGCGGTCACCCCGAGCTGGCGCGACAGCAATTCCAGATCCTCACCCCGCAACAGCCTCAGCACGGCGTCCTGTTTGCGGCGCGCCGACATCCGCCGTCGGCCTTTGGGCGTGGACCTGCCTCCGCCAGCGTGGTGGGCGCGCTCCGACGGGTCCACGCCCGTCCCAACGTCCTCGTCCATCCTCCACCTCCTTGCTGTCCTCTACCTGCAAAGCGGTGTCTCGAAGAACCGTAGGCCGGGGGATCCTCGACTAGCCCGACCAGGAACGCCCTGGCCGCCGGGCTCGCCCGGGTCGTCGAAGTGCGCCACCTCGGGTGCCGCGATGCCCTTGAGCCGGATGGTGATGTCACCGACCACGACGGTGTCGCCGTCGAGAACGTGAGTGCGCCCAGCCAGGCGCTCGCCGGCCAGCGCAGGGATCGCCGATGACACCGCAGCAACCAGGCCGAGGGCGGCGACCAGCGGTCGGAGCTGATGCGGATGCCGCAGGTGAGCAAGCGGCTGGGTCAGGCGAGGGTAGGGCGAGATCATCGACCATAGGTTGACGATGCGTTCAGCCTTGTAGCCGCCCGGCGCGCCGAAGGCTATAGTTGCCGCATTTGATCGCGGAGATTGCTGCGCCGGGCCGGCATCGCCAAAGCACGGCGCAGCGGAACGCCTCAAGGGAAACGAACATGGGGCGGATTGTGCCCGTCGCATCGCTCCTGGCATTGGCCGCGTGCGCCTCCGGACCGCCGCCAGCGTCATCCAAACCGCGTCCGGTCGCATTGCCAGCGATCAGCGCCGCCCCGGCACCACGGCAGGTATTGCCCGCTTCAGCCGCCCGCGGCGGCTACACCCAGGAGGTGGACGATCTCTTCCGCGCTCTGGATGCGGGGGATGGGCGGCCAGCGCCAGCGCAGGCGAGGGCACCAGGCCAGCCCGCCCGGGAAGTCATCTACGTCATCGCACCCGTCTCGCCGGAGCGGGCCGCCGCCGAGGCGCAGGAGGGCCAGCAGAGGGCATACGAGGAGAACCTGACCGGCTGCCTGGACGGCCGGTTTCCCGCCTTCTGCGACCACGCGCAGCTCACGCCCTACGATGCAGCACGCGTCCAGCAGGCGGAGCACGAGGCCAACCTCGCAACCTGCATCGATCCCGAGTGGCAGCACCTTTGCCGGCCCGAGCTGTTGCCCACCGGCCATAGCCCGGCGGCGAGCGCGCCCGCAGCGTCCGACCAGCGCACCGCTCCGGCGATACTGGCGCCCTTCGATGCCGTCCCGGGCGGCGCGTCGATCCGGACGAGCACGCCGACGCAAGCGGCCGGCTTCCTGCCGGGGTCCGCCCCATCGCTTCCGAACGCGAGCTCGAGCACGGCGTCTGCGACGCACGCCCAGCCTGCAGCGCTGTAGACCACCGCGCCGACGTGTCGGCCGGTCGTTGTGCCACCGCCGAGCTATTCGTGGCCGCGCCACCGGGATGGCCGTGTCAGCCTGGACGCGATCAGCCGCAAGCCGGAGCCGGCGGAGCGGCTTTTCGGCGTGGCGCGCTGGCTGCGGTGCGCCGGCTGCAGCAACCGCGTCGGCAACTCGCTGTATCTGTTGATGCTGCCGCGAGATTGAGTGCCAGCGACGCCCAGCGGCAGCACGACATGGGGAAGAATGTGGGGAAGATCGGGCAAGGCCTGATAAAACGGCAGCAAATTCAAGGGCATACGGGGGAAATTGGCGGATGGGGTGGGATTCGAACCCACGAGGGGTTGCCCCCTGGCGGTTTTCAAGACCGCTGCCATCGACCGCTCGGCCACCCATCCATTCGCGGCCGGTTGATAGCATGGGGCCGTTTGGGGGCAAGCGTCCGGTTCGGCTAGGGATCCATCAGGGTGGTTGCGCGGTGGAGCGTGCCGTGGCGCCAGTCGCGGCGCGGCGGTGGCGCGTCGCGGCGGCCCAGGCGGAGCGGTTGGCCGAGGATGCACGCGCTGACCGCGTCCAGGCCGTCGTCGTGGCCGGAGCCACCCGGCTGCCATTCGCGCATCTCACGGATGAACGGCGTGTCCCAGACCGAGGCGTGCGCCCGGAGCGCGCGCGCGGCGAGGAGGGAATCGAAAGCACCCATGATCCGCGTCACCTTGGCGGTGCTGGTCGCCTGCTCGACGACCGTGACGGCGAGGCGCTCCTCGGCGAGCAGGTGACGCAGCGTGCCGGGCAGGAACGAGCCGATGCCGTTGGTCTCGATCCGCACGGAGGGGATGTGGAAGGCACGGGCGAAGGCGGCCACCTGGCGGCAGAGCTGGCGCGCCAGATCCGGCTCGCCGGAAGGGCTCTCATCGACCGTGAGATAGCGGATGGCGTGCAGCCAGTAGCCGCCGCCATCGTCGGTGAACACGGCCGCGATCACGCTGGCGTCACCGCGCTCCGGCCGGCCCATGGCCGGGTCCCAGCAGCAGGCGACATCGACCATGCGGCGGCCGTCGATGGTCAGCAGCGGCGCGCCGCCCGCCTCGCGTAGCTCGAGCGGCGCCTCGTAGCGGATCAGCCGATCGGGATCGAGCCGCATCCCGCGTGCCTGGGCCGGCGTCAGCATCATCTGGCTGCGGAACCGGTTCGGGCCGGCTGCCTCCTGGAGCCCGTCGATCTCCGGCGCTGGGAACCGATTTGGCCACATGCCGGCCAGCGCCGAATCGACCATGGGGATTTTCAGGCGGACATAGCTCGCCAGGAACGGGACCGCCTCGCCCAGCTCGGCCCGGGCCTCGTCGGCGTAGATCGAGTAGTAGCTGTGCGGCGTGCCGATATAGAGCTGGGTCCCGTCCGGCGTCAGGACGAAGGACGCCTCCCGCAGCCGCTCGCGCAGCTCGTCGCGCTTGTGTGGGGTGTCGGCCGTCCTGGGGACCTCGACGTCGTCGCAGATCAGGATGTCGGCGCGGCACCCCGTGATGTTGGCACCGATGCTCCGCGCGAGCAGGGAGGGGTCGCGATGCGCCGCCTCGCGCCCGACCGTGAACTGGCCGACCGCCCATTCCTCGCGGCGCTGCGGCAGCAGATGGCGGGTCAGGATGTTGCGCTCGAGCACGCGCCGGACGTTGCGGGTCATCTTGGTGGCGAGGCTCGACTCGGCGGACAGCACGAGCACGCGCAGGTTCGGATCCTGCCCGAGCAGCCAGGCGCAGAACAGCCCCACCAGCGTCGACTTGCCGGCGTCGCGGAACACCATCAGCAGCAGGCGCCTGTCGCCTGCCGCCCAGCGTTTGTCCAGCCATGTCGCCATGCGCCGATGCAGGTCGGGCGTGTCCCGACCGTGCTGGGCGTCCCAGGCGACGACGAACTGGGTGAACGACAGACCGGCGAGCGGTCCGCGGCATCGCTCGGCCGGGCCGCCGAACGAATCGATCGACCCGGCCCCGGTACTGTCCCCGCCGGCGCTCAATCGAGGAGGCTCCGCCGCGAGCTCGAGCCGCGGGCGAGGCCGCTGCCGAGCGAGAGCGAGCGGCCCGCGAAGTCGAGCAGGCTGCGCCGCCGGCGGTCCGCGAAGCTGCGCCGGATATCCTCCTCCCGCAGCGCGGACTCGCTCCGGCGGGCCGCGTCGACCTGCCGGCTCTCCTCGACCAGGCCGCTGAGGATCGCATCCGCGGCACCGCCGGAAGAGCCGACCCCGGCGCCGCCCGCGCGCGCCCGCTCCTCGGCCAGGCGGCGGCGCAACGCCTGCTGCTGCTGACGCCGGTCTTCCGCGTCCCCCAGGCGGAGCGCTGCGAGCTCGCGGTTGCGCTCCTGGCGCAGCTGCCTGTCCTCGGCCGCCTGCGCCCTCTGCTGCAGGGCGAGATTGAGCCCGAGGCTGGCGAGACTGTTGAAGGCACCCATCACACGTTCCCCATGATCTCGGAGGTGACCGAAAGGATGGTGCAGGGCAGGGGGTCGTCCTGCTCGACCCGCCAGACCGGCTCGTCCGTCCCGCGGCGCCAGCCGGCGGCACGCAGCTCCGCGTCGCCCGAGAACCGACCCTCGGCGTCGGCGGGCGTCAGGAGTACCGCTCGGAGGCCGTCGCCCGCGTCGACCTGCAGCGCGCCGGTGCCGAGGACGCGGAAGACGAGCCGGACCGGGCGGTAGGGGCGATCCAGGGAGATGCCCGCGGGCCCGGGCACCACCGGGGCCATGGGCTCGATCTCATGCACGAATGGGACTCCGATCGTGACCTGGGTTCCCGGCATGGCCGTGGTCACCGAGCCAGCGGTCACGGTGGCCCGCTGCGGCGGCCCGGCACCTACGACCACGACCGACCTGCCCTGGAGATACGCGAGGCCGGACCAGACCGTGCGCGGCGCGGCGCTGGCGAGGGTCATCGCGTGGTCGCTGGCCAGGCCATCCTCGAACCGCTCGAGCAGCGTCTGCCCGTTGAGCTCGACTAGGAAGTAGGGTTCGCCGCGCCACACCGCGACGGAGCGGAACAGGCCCGATCCCTCGAGCATGCTCCACGCGGCGACGTTGCTGTTGCGGTCGAGGACGACGGTCGCCAGCCGGCCGTCGGCGCGCAGGATCAGGAGCCAACGGCGCCGGCGGTCGAAGCGCAGGCAGGCGGGCTGCACCATCAGATGCCGGGAGAGGAGCGCTATGTCCGCCGCCTGATAGGCCTGCTCGCTCTCGGCGTAGAGGAACTCGCGCAGCTCCCGACCGGAGGCGCCGACGAACAGCGCCGCCCCGTCGACCTCGACGGGGTCGAGCCGCCGCCCGGGCCACGACCCGATCCGGGTCTGCAGCTCGACGGCCACGGAGCCTGGGGTCACCGGCGCACCCCGGACGATCCACTCCCCGCTGGAGGTGAATACCTGCAGCAAGCGGCCGGGCAGGAGACCGCGGATGTCGTGCTGCTCGTCGCCGCTCAGCCGGAAGCTGATCGCCTCGTCGTCCAGCCCCGTGCCGGGATCGAAGTTGAACGGATGGCCGGTCCTGGAGAACCATAGCCGGTCCGGCACGTCGCGCGACCCGCCGATGACGAGCCGCTCTTGATGGACGGCGACGCAGCTGGGCCAGCCATGCGCCTCGCTGAAGGCCTGCTCCTGCCAGTCCCGGGTCGGCTTGCCGTTGGGGAGCTTCTGCAGCGCCACGCCGAACGCGCGCTGGCGGTCCACCGGATCGGGGTTCACGATCCGGATCTGCTTGCCGCGTGCGACGATCACGGAATCGATATGGTCGGGCGTGAAGACGGGCTCGCTGGCGAGCAGGCTGACATAGCTGCCGGCGGCGATCTCCGCTGTGGCCCCGTCATTGATCTGGAGCGCGATCTCGGGGCGAACAAAACGCGCGAAGGGACAGAGGTCGCGCGGCTGGCCGTCGTCGTCGAGGGACTGCTCCCAGCTCCAGTCGCGCAGCTGCCAGCCGGAGACGGTGTTGCGCAGCAGCTCCTTCGGCGGGATCGCAGGATGACAGATCAGGAGCCGGTCGCCCCATCGTGCGGTGCTCAGGTCCGGGATCTCATTCGGGCCCCAAAGCGTGTCGGGGAACGACGCGACCACCGCGATATCGACGAGCACATCGACACGATGGGCGCCGAACACCACCAGCTGGCCGCCGTCGGGCCCATCGAATGCCACGAGGCGCAGCGCACCGGGCAGGGTCGCGAGATAGCGCAGGCCTGGGCGGCGGCTGACGCCGCCGGACGGGTGCACGACGACGTTGCGCAGCTTGGCGGCGCCGTCCTCCTGCGCCTTGAGGTCCAGCCGGCCGCGCAGAAGCGGATCGAGCTCGCCGGCGGTGAAGCTGGTCTTGGTGAGGAAGGACCGGCTCATCCGAGGCGCGCCCCGATCAGGGTGAAATCCTCGAACGCCTGCGGAGTCGCCTGCTGGCTGTCGATCAGGCGCGCGCTGCGCAGCTCGGCCTCCGCCAAGCGGTAGAGGTCCATGGCCCGGCTCGACCCCTCGGTGAGCGGGATGCAGAACTCCGCCGCCAGCCGGGTCACGAGCAGCGGCAGGAAGAACGGGGGCAACTCAGCCTCGGGGACGCGCCGCTGATAGCCGAGGACGATCTCGGCCGCGTTGCACAGGATGCGGTCACCCTGGACCCGGTAGGCGATCCCACGGCTCCGCCCGCCCGTGCCGACCGAGATGGTGCGCAGGTGATCGGCCGGCAGCGCGAAGGCATGCGTGAAATCGGCAAGCGGCGAATCCGGCTCGGCCGCAAGCCGGACCTGGGCGAGGGTGAACGACCAGGGGTGCAGCCCCAGGAGCAGGTCGCGGGCGATCGGATAGAGCCGGCGCGCGCATGCAGCCTCGGCCGTCTCCTCCGCAAAGTCGGCGAACGGTCGCGCGCCGATCTTGACGAGCGCTGCGGCGCAGAGCTCGACCGCGGTCATCGGCATGGGCGTACTCCGGGCATGGGGGTGGTCAGGCGACCTCGCCGAGGCGGAGGCGCAAGGCCCGCCACACATCGGCAGGCCGGCTCGGCAGCACCGCGACGAGACAGTTGGCGCGGCGGAAGGCCACCAGGATCGGTCGGTCGCGGCGCACGAAGAGGGTCACGCCGTCGGTCGGCGCCGGCAGAGCGCTCTCGCCACGCTGCATCCAGAGATCCAGGAACGGCGTCAGGGCACGGCCGGCAAACTCGTAGCGCTCGCTGCCGGTCAGCCGCTCGGCGAGCTGAGCGATGGACAGGGACGGGCAGGCCCCGGCGGGCGTCGCCGTCAGCGTGGTGGCGATGAACAGGGCGCGCGGCAGGGCGCGGCGCCAGTGACGCGTCCAGGACATGGGCGGAATTCCGAAGGCGCCGCCGCCGGGCCAAGAGGGCGCGGCGGCGGCAGGGCGGGGCTAGTCGGTGTTGACCGCGCCGAACGTGGTGACGTTGGTCACGTCGACCGCCGTTCCGGAGTTGGCGACGACGACGGCCACGCCGTTGGTCGGCGTGCTGTCGACCCCGGCATTGAGCAGGATGAAGTCGCCGACGCGGAGCATCCGGCTCGCCGGGCTGAAGTAGCCCGCATTGTCGACCTCGGCGGCGAGGTCGCTAGTGCGGTAGTGCCAGAGCGTGAAGCCGTTGGCGTAGCCGAGCGCGCTCAGGCTCTTGGACTGGTAGGCCATGGTCAGTCCTCCAGACAGGGCAGCTTGACGACGCCGGCGGCGTCGATCAGGCCGGCGCCCTGGGACATCGAGTTGGCGACGAAGTGCGCGGCGCGATCGCCGTGCCAGGTGATGTCGCTGGTGATCTCCTGGCCGATGGCGTGCCCGACCGCGCTGCGATGGTACCAGAAGCAGGTCCGCACGCCGGCGTCGAACGGCAGGCCGGAATGCGGCAGCCAGGTGGTGCCGAGCCAGCGCTTGGCCTGGATGCCCCGCCAGGGGAGCTGATCGTCGCCGACGAACTCGGCGCTGGCGAACTCCTGCAGGTCCAAGAGATCCGACCACTGCCGCCAGCCGATGACCGCGAAGCGCTGTCCATCGTCGGGGACGTCGGCGGTGCCGAGATCCTCGAACGCCTGCAGCACCTTCGCCTTGCTGAGGCCAGTCGAGCCGTCACCGGCTGTCAGGGTGGCGCCCATCATCGCCTGGACGATGAGCTCGTCGGTCTTGCGGCCCAGCGCGAACGCGCCGGCGTGCGCCAGTACCTGCCGCTCGTCGATGTTGGTCTTGAGCTCATCGAGCTTGTCGATCCATTCACCGACATAGAAGTCGACGAGCGGGACCTCGATCGCGCTGTGTTCCAGCCCCGTCACCGGCACCATGGCGTGCCGGCCCTTGGTCTGGGCCGCGGCGGTGCCGACCCGCTGGAACACCGTGGCGCCACCGACGACGCCGGTCTTGACGCGGACGGTGCCGCGCAGCTTGGAGCCCTGGCGCTGATAGGCCTCGTGGACCTCGCGCTCGAACTGCTTGACGAAAGCCTGGTCGATCGATGTGGACATCGAACGCACATCCCTTGGTTGGAGGAGGTGCCGGACGAGACTGGTTGTCCTCGAGCGGGCCAGCTCTGGCGGCAGTCGGACGGGAGCCGGGCCGCGGCCGCGCGGGCCGCAGTTGTCCGGCGCGTGTCGCCAACGTCAGCCGTAGAGGCGCTTGAAGCCTGCGGTGACGCGGGCAATGAACTCGGGGTCGCGCTGGCGCCAGTAGCGCGGGTCGCGCATCAGCTCGGCGAGCGCTGCCTCGTCGAGCTCGACGGCGGGCTCGGCCTCGCCGACCATCAGCTCGGGTTCGCTCGCCTGCATCATCTGATGCAGTGCCAGAATGCCCTCGTAGCTCGAGGCCAGCGTCTCGAGGACGGCCGGGTCGAGATGGGCCGCGCCCCAGCTGCGGAGCTGGCGCGCGGTGTGGCCCCATGCCTCGGTGCCGCCGAAATGCTGCCGCAGCCGGTCTGCCTGCTGCTGGGCCTCGATCTCGCCCAGCGCGTCCTGGATGACGGGCAGCAGGCGCTCGGCCGCGAGCTCGTAGACGAGCTGCGCCTGGCTCTGGCTGAAGCCTGCCAGTCGCAGCCGATCGTTGATCTCGTGGTCCGACTCGATCAGCGGATGGGGCGACACGATCGACCAGCTCTCCGGCTCGACCATCT
The DNA here is from genome assembly GCA_044224255.1 of Geminicoccaceae bacterium. Lineage (GTDB taxonomy): Bacteria > Pseudomonadota > Alphaproteobacteria > Geminicoccales > Geminicoccaceae > Benzoatithermus. Next base: position 37,532 of record JBGAKU010000001.1, on the reverse strand, counting down.
CTGCCGCCGGGTCGCGCTCGGGCGTGTCCGGGGTGACGATCATCGTCTCGTCACTCCTGCGACCGGTGCCGAGCTTGCGCTCGAGCTCGCCGTAGGATTTCAGCAGCGCGTCGAGGCGGACCGCTCCTGCCGTCTCGTCCCAGAACTTCTCCGGCACCTCCGCGGGGCGCTCAGCCGGCGTGGGCGAGGTGAACTCGGGTGAGGCCACGGCTGATTCGTCGATGGCAGCGTCGCTCATCGCGAAGGCTCCTGTTCGTGAACGATCCCATCGGGAACCGGAACGCCATCCCGTCCGCGCTCGACCAGGCGGAGCAGGTGCGCCACGACCGAACGCTGACCCTCGACATGACGCAGCTCGGCGTCGGTGGCGGTGGGCGCCAGCCGGCGGTCGAGAAAGCTCTGGCGCAGGTGACGCAGGACGGCGCGCCCGCCGGGCGTGCCGAGGCTGGCGGCGGCCGCCCTGCATAGTTCAGATGTCGCCTCGGCGCCGACCGGTGCGGTCTCGAGCCACGCCCAGCCGGGGCCTTCAGGCGCCGACACGGCCAACCCCGCTGCCGCCGAGCGCGCGTGCCAGCGACTCCAGCGGCGAGGTCTCGCCGACCAGCTCGTCCGGCACCCCCAGCATGGTGGCGAGCCAGCGCGCTGCCTCGCCCAGATTGAGCACACCCGACGCTTCGGGACCGAGGCGGGTGATGGTGTCGAGCCACAGAAGCACGTTCTGGACGTCCTGACGGGCCTGCAGTCGTGCCAGTGGCGCCCGCGATTGGAGCTCGACCTCCCGTCCGTCGACCGTGAAACCCGGCAGCTCGCCGCGTCTGCGCAGGATCGCGACGGCCCGGTGGACCAGCGGCGAGAGGAGTTCGGCCTGCAGGCGCCCGAACATGGCGCCGAGCAATCGCGTCATCTCGCCCGAGCGCTCGAGCACCTCGGTTGCGGTCATCCGACGGTCGCTGATCGCGCCCAGACGATCGGTCAGCAGGGTGTGTCGAATGCGCGCACGCAGATCGTCGAGGACGAGCTGGGACACGTCGAACCGACCGGGGGCCTGCAGCGGGGTCAGGCCCGCCGAGCCGACGGCCTTGGGGATGATGCTGCCGGGCACCAGCTTGATGTTCGCCGGATTGAGCACGCCGTCATCGTCGGCCAGCCAGATCCCGGTGACCGCGATCGAGGCGTTCTTGAGGATCAGCTCGACGACCTTGTTGGCGGTCTTGATGTCGGGGAGTGCTGTCATCACCGGCGAGCGGCCATAGAGCTCGCCGGCACCCTTGATCCACCGGAAGGTCACGAAAGGTGACTGCTCGAAGCTGCCCTCGGCCAGTGGCACGTCCGCCGTTCCCGGTGGAGGGCTGCGCAGGATCGCGAGATAGGTAAAGCCCTGCCCCTGCTGGACAACCGCTTCCAGAACCTCGAAGCGCTGGTCGGGGTCCGCCTCGCCGTCCTCGACGAGGGCGGCGGGCAGGCGTGCTTCCGGATAGCGGGCACGCAGGGCCGACATGGTCAGGCTGCTGGCGCGATAGTGATGCCGGATCTGGCCGTTCTGGTCGCCGTCGACGTACATCTCCGCTGCCGGCACGGCGCAGAAGCGGAACGCGGTCGGCTCGCCGACGGGGGCCTCCTGGAAGAGGAGAGTCGCTGTGCCTACCGTCACCAGGTCGAGAAAGCACTGATGGATCTCGACGGCGAAGCTTGACCGCTCGAAGTGGCCGCGCACCCGGTCGGCGACGTGCTCAAGATAGCCGGACATTGCCGTGCGCTCATCGGCACCGACGTCATGCCCAGGACGAAACCCGAACCACTGGGACCAGGGCGGCGTGAGCTCGGCGAGCAGGCTCGCGGCAAGCTGCTCGACGGCATCCGGGGCGGTGCCATCGAACAGACCGTCGGCATAGCGCCTAGCCGGGGCGAACTCGCCACCCAGGCCGAGGCCACGCTGCGGCAGCGCATAGGCGTAGCACTCGCGCCAAAGGGGCTCCCAGGGCTCGCGACGCTCGCGGGCGCGCTCGAATCCTCTGCGGACCGCTGCGGGCGTCAGACCTGTCATAGACAACTTCCCTTTGGTGCGGTTCCTATCATGCAAGGATGATATTCCTATTATCCCGCGACGTCAAGCTCGGAGTTCGATCGTGCTGGCCGCTCCAAGCGGACGAAGGGCACGGCAAGATGCTGGAGACCGCGATAGAGTTGGTAAGGTGTGATGGCCCAGGGCAGGTCGACATTGAGCACCCGCTTGACCACTTCGACGCAGGTCATCGCAGGCAGTCTTGTCGATCGATCACGAGTATCGGGCGAGACTAAGCCGCGCAGCACGATGGCGCCCCGAGCCGAAAGGGCCCCGTGCAGTTCCGCTTCCGACAGGCCTTCCACCGCCTTCAGCACGATCCGAGTCTTCAGCGGATCGCAGAGGTTCCAGACGGCACCGTCGCGCACCAGGCACAGGCAATGGCGGAAGCCAGGGCGCAGCAGGCGCCATGGGAACGTCGACACCCGGTGCTCGAACACGACCAGCGCCTCATTCCGGGACATGGTTGGATGCGCAGCCGTCTCGCAGCAGGGCATCGACCGTCCGTCCAATCACCGTGGATGCGATCGCTGATTGTAGGATGATATGCCTACTGACAGAACCGCTCAATGTCAAGATACTGTTCCTATTAGAAAGCGATTCTGCAGGGAAGCTGTCCGATCATGCTGACCCACAAGGCAATCTGGCGGGGCATTGATCACCTTGCCGAGCGGAAGGGCCTATCGGCCTCTGGGCTGGCGAAGAAGGCTGGACTGGATCCGACCACCTTCAACAAGAGCAAGCGTACGACCAAGCAGGGCAAGTCGCGCTGGCCCAGCACGGAAAGCGTCTCGAAGATTCTCGAGGCCACCAGCACGTCCATGGCCGAGTTCGTCGGCATGATCGATGATGGCTCCGAGGCCGGGGCGATGCCCACCCGCCGCATTCGCTGTCTCAGTTTCAGTCAGCTGGAGCGTGAGCAGGCCTTCGACGCGTCCGGCTTTCCCCAGGCCGGACCCTGGGAGGACATCGAGTTTCCCGGTATCGGCGACGAGGGCGCCTATGCCGTCGAGCTTGACCACGATGTGGCGCCGCCGGTCCTTCGCGCGGGGGACATGCTGATCGTATCGCCGCGGAGCAGCGTGCGCCGTCACGACCGCATTCTGTGTCGGCGCCTTTCGGGCGAGATCGAGTTGGGCATCCTGCTTCGGCGGACGGCGCAGCGCGTCTCGATCGGCCACTTCACGCGGCCGGAGGACGAGCAGTCGATCGACGGCTCGACGCTGGCATGGATCGCCCGCATCCTCTGGATCAGCCAGTAGGCACAAGAAAAAAGTGGCCGTCGGAGAGCCGACGGCCACAAGCACAGGGAGGCATCACAACGTCAGGGAGGACGAGCCGGCTGCGGATCTGGGCTGGGGCCTGCGCCCTTTCCCGTACCGAACCGGGCTCGTCGTGCACCATAGCTGCCGGACATTAACAGCCGGTGAATGGCGGGCGTTGCCAGCGCCACCCTCTTCCCCTCTGAGGGAGCGCCTCCTCGGCAGCAGATACCTCGGGTTGTGAATCCGAAAACGCGACGATAGAACAGCCGCCTGTGGTTCACGCGCTGTCGTGCGCTTGGCCCGATCAGAGCTTTCGAGGCAATCGTGAGGGGACGCCATGGCCGTTATCGTCGGCGGCATAGGTGACAATATCCGGCTTGTTGATCGCCCCAACCAGAGCAACACGATCTTCGGTGACACCGACGCTGGCCTCGCCGGGGCAGGGGGCAACGATCGGATCTTCGCACTGGAAGGGAACGACGTCGTCATCGGCGACGCCCTGAACATTGCAGCCACGGGCCGTGGTGGCGACGACTTGATCTTCGGCGGCACCGGCGTCGACACCCTCTATGGCGATGCCCGCCTGACTCTGCGAGGCGTCGGCGGAAACGATATCCTCTATGCCGGGACCGGCGGCTCGACGCGGCAGGTCGTCTATGGCGATGCATTCGCCTTGGGCAGCGGTGCGCGCGGCGGCGACGATCGCCTCGAGGGCGGCGACGAGATGAGTGGCGACGGCGCCAGCCTGACCCACGCGATCGGCGGGCGCGATGTCGTTGACGCCCGGGATATCACCGTCGGCTCCAACATCAGGCTGTACGGCGACGCGCTTGGCGTCATGAGCGAAGACAGCCGCGGCGGCGCGGACACTCTGTGGGCGAGTTCGCTGGGCTCGCGCATGGTGGGCGACGCCGTCTCCATTCGCGATACCAGCAGGGGCGGCAACGATCAGCTCAATGGTGCGTCGGGCAGCGACATTCTGTTCGGCGACGGCGGCGAGGATCTGCGAGGCTCGGCAGTTGGCGGCAACGATGTTCTCCGCGGCCGGGCGGGCAACGATGAGCTGTTTGGTGACGCGCCCGAGCTGCGCGGCTCAAGCCGCGGCGGCAACGACAATCTTTATAGTGGCGCCGGGGACGATCGCCTTTGGGGGGATGGACGTTTGCTCGATTCCGCGGTCGGCGGGAGAGATCTATTCCACTTCGGCAGCAGCTTCGGCGACGATCGGATCCTCGATTTTCGGCACGGCGAGGATCGAATCGTGTTCAGGGAGCTGCAGGCCGGCGACTTGGACATTGATCGGATCGGCGGAAACACCGTGATCTCCACCGTTGCCGGTGATTCGGTCTCGATCCTCGACTACACAGGGCCGCTCGCTTTCGGCAGCGATATACTCTTCGTCTAGCACGCCCGGTCAGGCGGTGGGCGCACGGTAGTACAGCGCGACGGTGTGGGTCGCCTCGGCGAAGAACAGCCAGCGCTCGATCAGAATGCCGACCAGGGCCGACCCTGCCGCAGCGGCCAGGACCAACGTATCCAGCAGCTGTGGCAGGGCGAGCGCGATCGCCGCGAAGGTGAGGGCAGCCGGAATCGCCCAGCCGAGGAGGCGGGCCAGTCCGCGCAGCTTGGCCGCATGCCGTCGCGCGATACGAAAGCCGAACTCGCGCAGCAGATAATTCGTCTCGGTGTGCGGGGGGTCGAGCGGCCGCACCTCCCCATATCGCGCAAGCCCGGTGACATCGGCCGTGGTGAGCGGACCGGGCTCGGCATGCAAGGTGCGCCAGTTCAGCTCGCGCACCATCCAGCCCAGCGTGAGCGCAAGGACCGAGGCGGCGGCGATCGAGCCTGGCTCGAGGCCTGACGCCGCCAAGAGCGGGTTCAGCAGCAGCCCGCCACTGCCCAGCGCAAACAGGAGATAGGCTGCCGGCACGGTCCAGTGCCGCCACTGCCGGACCGGCCGCAGGGAGGCATAGATCATGGCGGTGCAGAAAACCGTGCCGACGCAAGCCACTGCCAGTGCCACCGCGGCGATCCGTGCCGAGGCCAGGTCCGACATTTCACTCAGAATGGAAAGCGCGACCGGCATTGCGACGCCATAGGTCACGATTGCCATGACGCCTTCGCGTGAAAGCCATGAAGTCCGCCATTGGGAGAAGGCCCGCCAAGCCCGGTCACGCCGGCCCAGATGAAACGTGGAGGCGAGCAGCCCCGCCGTCACCAGCACCAATCCAGCCCCGAGAACAAGGAGCGGCTTGGGCGGCTGCGCGCCAGATGCAAGCAGCATCGCCATCACGGCCATCAGACCGTAGCCGGCGCCCGAAAGCGTCGTGAACAGGATCACCGAATAGGCTGGGCGCATAGGATCAGGTGCTCAAGATCCGATCCAGCCACGCGAACAGCCGATCGCCGGGCCGCGGCGCCGAACCGGGCTCGGCCACTTGCGCGGCGTCCCGGGGTTCGATCCGGACCGGGTCACGCGGCGGCAGGTACCGATTGACCGGCTGATAGCCCAGCTCTGGCAGAAGCGAGATGCCGCCGCGCTCAGTCACCAGGCGACTGACGTCGGAGGTTGGATCCCCCAGATCGCCGAAGTGGCGGGCCCTGGTCGGGCAGGCGAGCACACAGGCGGGCTGACGCTCGCTGACGGGCAACGATTCGTTGTAGATGCGGTCGACGCACAGGGTGCATTTGCGCATGACGTGCTCGACCGGATCCAGCTCGCGCGCCCCATAGGGGCAAGCCCAGGCGCACAGCCCGCAGCCGATGCATAGGGAGGCGTTCACCAGGACGATGCCGTCCTCCTCCCGCTTGTAGGAGGCCCCGGTCGGGCAGACCGTCACGCAGGCCGGCTCCGCGCAGTGGAGGCAGGAACGGGGGAAATGGACGGTGCGGGCGGCATCGCCCTCGCCGGCCTCATAGCTGTGCACCCGGTTCAGCCAAGCGCCGTCGGGCCGCTCCCCATAGGGCTCGAGCTCCGCCAACGGTCCGCCATGACCGTGGTCGTTCCAGGAGCGGCAGGCGGTGGCACAGGCCTGGCAACCGACGCAGGTGTCGAGATCGATGACCAGGCCGAGCTGTTTCTGTCCCGGTGCGACGGGGGCGTACTCAGTCATGTCGCCGCTGCCATGGTCGGTGCCGCCGCTCCGGCGCTCTGGTCGGCCGACTTGCGCACGCGGACCCGCAGATCGAACCATGCCGCCTGACCGGTGATCGGGTCGGCGTTGGCGTGCACATATCCCCGTGCCTCGGGCAGCAGCTCTCCGATCACGTGATTCAGCAGAAAGCCGCGCTGCACCTCGGGCGCGCGTGGCGACAGCGCCCATGCGCCCGCCCGTTTGCCGATCGCGTTCCAAGTCCACACCGTGCGCCGCTCGCAGCCGGTCATGAGCTGCAGCTGCGCGCGGGTGCGCCCGTGCGGGCTCTCGATATCGACCCAATCGCCGTTGACGAGACCGAGATCGGCGGCCGTGTCGCGATGCATGTAGAGTTGGTTCCGGGCCAGGATCTGCCGCAGCCAGGCGTTCTGTGAGCCCCAACTATGGTACATCGGCATCGGCCGTTGCGTGATCGCATGCAGCGGATATTCGGCTGTCGCGAATGCCTCATGCTCGAAGGGTGGGTACCAGGTCGGCAGGGGGTCGAAGTGGGCACGAATGCGGTCACGATGGCTCGCCGGCGGTTGGATGGGACCGTGCCCTTCCGCGGCGAGCCGGAAGCGCTGCAGCGCCTCGGCGTAGAGGTGCAGCCTGATCGGATTGGCCGTGTCCAGAAGGCCAAGCTCGCGGGCCCGGGCGAGGTAGGCCCGATTGATCGGCTTGAGATACAGCTCCTCCGGCTCCAGCTCGTAGTGCCAGAAGCAACCGTTGGCGATGTAGGCCTCGAGCTGGCGCTCGTTGGGGAGGCCCCGCCCGTGCGCGTCCCCCTTCTGGCCCCGCCAGCCGGCAAGCGGTCCGATGCCCGGCTTGCGCTGGTGGTTGACCAGATAATCGGTGTAGCCGCCCGGATAGCGCGGCTCGCCATCCGGATGGGCGAACGCCGGCAGCCTCAATCGGGCACCGAGGTCGATCAGAACGTCCTGGAACGGGCGTACATCGCGATCAGGCGCCACCACCGGCTGACGGATGGCGTCGCCCGGGCCGTGCGCGGAGCCGATCGGGCGGTCGAGCAGCGAGATGCAGTCCCAGCGCTCCAGATAGGTGGTGTCCGGCAGCACCAGGTCCGCATAGTCGACGGTCTCGGAATGGAACGCGTCGGCGTAGATGAAATGCCTGATCCGGTAGTCGCCGGTCGCCGGGTCCCGGTCGCCGAGCATCCGCATCGTCTCGGCGGGGTTCATGGCCGAGTTCCAGGCCATGTTGGCCATGTAGAGAAACAGGACGTCGACCGGATAGGGATCCCCACGCCACGCATTGGCGATCACGGTCTGCAGCATGCCGTGCACGGCGAGCGGCGCATCCCAGCTGAACGCCTTGTCGATCCGGACCGCGGTTCCATCCGGCTGCAGGAGCAGATCCTCCGGGCCGCGCGGAAATCCCAGCGGTGAGCCGGGGAGGGGCTTGCCGGGGACGATCTCTTCCGGCCGTCCATGCGGCCGCGGCCCGGGCGGGCAGGGACGCGGGTAGGGTGCCTTGTAGCGCCAGCCGCCGGGCACATCGACGCTGCCGATCAGAAGCTGAAGAAGATGCAGCGCCCGGCAGGTCTGAAAGCCGTTGGAATGGGCCGAGATGCCCCGCATGGCATGGATCGCCACCGGTCGCCCCAGAAAGGCGGCGTGCCGTTCGCCGTGGATGTCGGTCCAGGGTGTCTCGACGGTGATCGGTCGCTCGAAGGCTACATGGCCGATCTCCGACGCGATCCTGCGGATGATCGCTGTGGGCACTCCACAGAGATCGGCGACGGCTTCAGGAGAATGCCCTGGATCGCGATAGCGCTCAGCCAGGAGGGCAAAGACCGGCCGTGCCCTGCGCCCATCCGGAAGGATCGCCGAACCGCCCAGACGTGGCTGCGGGATGGTCTCCGCGGCGCGGATCTCCCCCGTGCTTCCGTCGACGGCCAGTGGCCGGCCCTGATCGTCCCGCGCATAGAGCCCGTCGCTATCGCCGCCCGGCGCGTCCACGACGAGCCAGCCGGCATCCGTCAGCGTCGCGAGATAGTCCAGATCGATCCGCCCGCACCGGAGCAGCTCGTGGACGAGAGCCAGGACGAACAGGCCGTCCGTGCCGGGACGAATGGCGATCCACTCGTCGGCAATCGCCGCATAGCCCGTCCGGACAGGGTTGATCGCGACCACCTTCGCGCCGCGCGCCTTGAGTTGCCCCAGGCCCCGCTTGATCGGGTTGCTGTCGTGATCCTCGGCGACCCCGAACATCAGCAGGTAGCGGGTGTGCTCCCAGTCCGGCTCACCAAACTCCCAGAAGCTGCCGCCGACGGTGTACTGGCCGGCGGCGGCCATGTTGACCGAGCAGAAGCCACCATGGGCCGCCCAGTTGGGCGTGCCGAAGCTCGTGGCCCACAGGCTGGTCAAGGACTGGCTCTGATCGCGGCCGGTGAAAAAAGCGAGCTTCCTCGGGTCGCTCGCCCGTACCGGGGCCAGCCAGGAGACCGCGAGCTCGAGGGCCTCGTCCCAGGAGATCGCCTTGAACCGCCCCTCGCCGCGCTCGCCGGTTCGCAGGAGCGGCGTCCTGAGCCGCGCCGGGGACAGGTGGTTCTTCAGCCCGGCGGCGCCCTTGCCGCAGATGACGCCGCGGTTGACGGGGTGGTCGGGATTGCCGTCGATGTGGCGGATCGCCCCGTCCTTGAGGTGCACGCGGATGCCGCACCGGCAGGCGCACATGTAGCAGGTGGTCGGGACCACCTTGTCGGCTACGGGTGCCGACGTCGCGATCCGTTCGCGCGGTCGGAAGTAGTTCTGGAGCCAGCCGCGCATCCGAGCCTATCGGGTCGTTCCTGATGGGAGCGATGCTAGACGAGACCGGCGGTTCGGCAAGCCGTGGCGGGCTCAGGAATCCTTGTGGATCGGGTCGACCCACCGCACCGCCTCCGGCTTCTCGACGGGCTCGATGTCCAGGTTGACCACGACCGCCTCCTGGTCACTGCGTACCAGCACGCATTCCAGGGGCTCGTTCGTGCTCGCGTTGATCTCCTGGTGCGGGACGTAGGGCGGCACGAAGATGAAATCGCCCGGACCCGCCTCCGCCACAAATTCGAGCCGATCGCCCCACCGCATTCGCGCCTTGCCCCGCACGACGTAGATCACGCTTTCCAGGGCGCCATGGTGGTGAGCGCCGGTCTTGGCGTCGGGATGGATGGTCACCGTGCCCGCCCAGAGCTTCTGCGCACCCGCCTTCGCGAAGTTGATCGCCGCGGCCCGGTTCATGCCCGGCGTCTGGGCGGTGTTGGGGTCAAGCTCGCCCGCATGGATGATGCGAACGCCATGGTTTCGCCAATCCCGGTGCGCGTCCCCCATCGCGATTCTCCCTTGGTCAGCCGGCATCAGGCTGCAGCCATCTGATCGTAGCAGGCCAGCGCCTGCGCACCGTAGACGCTGGATGGCCCTCCGCCCATCTCGACGGCCACTCCCAGCATGTCTAGCAGTTCGGCCCGGCTCACCCCGAGTTTCACGCATGCACGCGTATGGAACACGATGCATCCCTCACAGCGGATGGCGATCGAGATCGCGAGCGCGATGAGCTCCTTCTGCGCATGGGTCAGCGCGCCGTCCGTGCCGGCGGCCTGGACCAGGCTCCGAAACGCCTGAAGCGGCGCGCCGCCGTCCTTGTAAAGGGCTCGCGCATTGGCGACGTAGCCCTTCTCGAGCTCGAGATAGTTGCGGGTCACCACGGACTTCCAGTCTTGGTTTGGGTCGATCCGCTCAGAACGCGTCGAGCGGTATTTTGAGGTAGCGCTGGCCATTCTCCTCCGCCGGGGGCATCTGGCCCGCGCGCATGTTGACCTGAACCGATGGCAGGATCAGCCTCGGCATGCCCAGGGTCTTGTCCCGTGCGGTGCGCATCGCGACGAACTCGTCCTCCGAGATGCCCTCGCGCACGTGAACATTGTGGGCCTTCTCCTCGCCGATCGTGGTCTCCCAGCGGTACTCGTCCCGGCCTGGTGCCTTGTAGTCGTGGCACAGGAACAGCCTGGTCGCCTCCGGCAGGGCGAAGATCCTGCGGATCGAACGGTAGAGCTCGCGCGCATCGCCGCCCGGAAAGTCGCAGCGGGCGGTGCCATAGTCGGGCATGAACAGCGTGTCGCCGACGAAGGCGGCGTCGCCGATCACGTAGGTCATGCAGGCCGGCGTGTGACCGGGCGTGTGCATGGCACGCGCATGGATCGAGCCGAGCATGAACTCGTCGTCATCGTCGAACAGTCGGTCGAACTGGCTGCCGTCGCGCTGAAACTCCGTGCCGGCGTTGAAGATCTTGCCGAACACGTCCTGCACGACGGTGATGTTGCGACCGATGGCGAGAAGCCCGCCCACCTCGCGCTTCAGATAGGGAGCGGCCGAGAGATGGTCGGCGTGAACATGGGTCTCGAGGATCCACTGGACCTCCAGACCTTGGCCGAGCACGAATCCGATCATTTGATCGGCCGAGTGGCGGTCCGTGTTGCCGGAGGCGGGATCGTAGTCCAGCACGGAATCCACCAGCGCGCATTTGCGCGTGGCGGGATCCACGACGACGTAGCTCACCGTGTTGGTCGACTGATCGAAGAAGCCGGTGACGTCGGGGTGCTGCATCGTAAGCCTCCTTCCGTGCTGGCCTACCGGGTGGCGGGACCGGAAATGCCTAAGCACCCGAACGCTCACCCACCCGGCGATCATAGCCGAGAGGAACAAGATCAGGGAGGACGAGGGCGAGGCGGTCGAGGTTTTGCGAACCGGCTTCCCGGAGGACAACCGGACCGTTCCTCAGGCCGCCGCGATCGCTTAGCTTTCTGCCTGCAGGAATGGGGAGGATGGCCCATGCGCCCGGTGCGGCTCGCGATCATGGCTCTCGTTGGTACGCTCGCCTTCCATGCCGGCGATCCAGTGCGGGCCCAGGAGCCCCCCGCGCCGGAATCGCCGAGCGGTCTGCGCCAGCCCGACGTGGTCGAGGCCGAGCGTTTCATGGTGGCCACCGCCAACGGCTACGCGACGGCGGCGGGTGCCGATGCATTGCGTCGGGGCGGGACCGCAGTGGACGCGATGGTGGCGGCCCAATTCATGCTGAACTTGGTGGAGCCACAGTCCTCGGGCATCGGCGGCGGAGCATTTCTGCTCTATTGGGACGCCAGGAATCGCACGCTGACCTCGCTCGACGGGCGCGAGACGGCCCCGGCGGCGGCAGACGGCAACCTTTTCCTCGAGCCGAATGGCGAGGCCATGTCGTTCGAGGCGGCAGTTCCGGGCGGACGATCGGTCGGTGTGCCCGGCACGCTCGCGCTGCTCGAGCGTGCGCACCGCAGCTATGGCCGGCTGCCCTGGGCCGAGCTGGTGGCTCCGGCCGCGGAGCTCGCGGACAAGGGATTCCCAGTCTCCCCGCGGCTGGCGGGGGCGATCGCCGAGGACACGGCCGAGCTTGCGAGATTCCCGGCGACGCGTGCCTACTTCCTGGACGGCGAGGGCACTTCGCGCCAAACGGGTACCATCCTGCGCAATCCCGAGTTCGCCAGCACCCTGCGCACCATTGCCCAGGAGGGCAGCGCTCCGCTCTATCGAGGCCGGCTCGGTGACGCGCTGGTGGCGACGGTGCGCGGGTCCCCGTCGAACCCGGGCCTGATGACCGTGGAGGACCTCGCCCGCTACCGCGTGGTCGAGCGCGATCCGGTATGCGCTCCCTACCGCACCTACCGGGTCTGCGGGATGGGTCCGCCCAGCTCGGGCGGCGTCGCCTTGGCCCAGATCCTGGGCCTGCTCGAGCATTTCGACATGGCAGCTCTCGGGCCGACAGTGGACGGCTATCAGGCGCTGCTCGAAGCTTCCAAGCTGGCGTTCGCCGACCGCAACCTCTATCTCGCCGACCCGGACTTCGTTCGAGTGCCGGTTCGTGGGCTCGTGGACCCCGGCTACCTCACCGTCCGTGCGCAGCAGATCCGGCTCGATGCGTCGATGGAGAAGGCGGTCGCGGGCAACCCGCCCTGGCGCGAGGCAGGGCTGTGGGCTCCGGACGACAGCGTGGGCCGCCCCGGCACCAGCCACCTCGTCATCGTCGACGCGGAAGGGAATGCGATTTCCCTGACCACGACCATCGAGAGCGGGTTCGGCAGTCATCTGATGGTCGGCGGGTTCCTGCTCAACAACGAGCTGACGGATTTCTCCTTCCTCCCGCAGACCGACGGTCGGCCGGTGGCCAACCGGGTCGAGGGCGGCAAGCGGCCGCGCAGCTCGATGGCGCCCACGATCGTCTTCGATCGTGGCGGCGATCCGGCGCTCCTGGTGGGCTCGCCTGGCGGCAGCCAGATCATCGGCTATGTGGCCCAGGCGCTGGTCGGCATGCTCGACTGGGGAATGTCGCCGCAGCAAGCGGTTGCTGCCGGCCATGTGCTGAGCCGCAACGGCCCCGCCGAGCTCGAGGAGGGGACCAATGCAGCGGACCTGCAGACGGCGCTGGCCGCACGTGGACAAAAGGTGCAGGTGAAGGCGCTCAACAGTGGCCTGCACGCGATAGCGTTCGTCAAAGGCAAGCTCGTCAGCGGCGTGGATCCGCGACGCGAGGGCGTCGCCGAGGGCGAGTGATCGGCTCGGAGGAACCATGAGCGAGTATAGATCGGCTCTGATCGTCGGTGCTGGCGACGGTCTCAGCGCCTCACTCGCACGGCTGTTCGTGCGCGAGGGCATTCGCGTGGCGCTGGCCGCGCGCAACGTCGACAAGCTCGCCGCCCTGGCGCAGGCGACCGGAGCCGTGACGGTCGCCTGCGACGCCGGCAAACCGGACCAGGTGGCGGCGCTGTTCGATACGATCGACCGCGCGCTCGGAGCGTCGCCCGATATCGTCGTCTACAATGCGAGCATGCGGATGCGCGGGCCGTTGGTCGACCTCGATTCGGACGGTGTCGCCCGTTGTCTCGAGGTGTCCGCATTCGGGGGATTTCTTGTCGCGCAACAGGCTGTTCGGCGGATGCTTCCGCAGGGTAGGGGTGCCATCCTGCTCACCGGCGCCTCTGCGAGCGTGAAGGGCTACAAGCTTTCCGCCCCGTTCGCGATGGGCAAGTTTGCGTTGCGCGGCTTGGCGCAGAGCATGGCGCGCGAGCTCGCCCCGCAGGGAATCCACATTGCACACTTCGTGATCGACGGGGCGATTCACCACGCGGATCGCCCCGAGCCGTCACCCGGCGCTCATCTCGACCCTGACGCGATCGCCCGAACCTACCTCGCCACCTTGCGTCAGGACCGCAGTGCCTGGACCTGGGAGGTCGAGCTGCGCCCCTGGGTGGAGAGCTTCTAGCGGCGGCGAAGCAGCCCCAAGGCGGTGCCGACCGCCAGGGCGAGCAGGACGCTCTGGGCGGGACTTCGATCGATCTGCCGGCCCATGGCCAGCAGGGGAGCCATGGCCGCTCCGACCGTTGCTTCGCGTGCCGCGGCCGCTTGGCGGTCCGCGCGGCGATCGACCAGCAGCAGGGCCGCCAGGAGGATACCCGCCGTCGCCATCAGCACCAGGGCCGAGATGCCGAGCGCGGTGGGATAGCCGAAGGTCTCTGCCAGCCCCAGGATCATGGCTGCGATCGCCGCCAGAACGGCCAACGTCGCCAGGGACACGATCGCCATCAGGATGGCGGCGCGCAAAGTGAGCCGCACCGCCAAGTGCCGGCCGGCGCCTGCCTGGTTCGGGACCAGATCGATAAGGGTCGGGAGCAGCCTCAAGAGGAGGCCGACGAGGTTCACCGCCGCAGGCTGCCGAACAGGAGACCCACGAGGAAGGCGATGCCGACCGCAGCGAGCGGCTGGTCGCGTATCCGCGATTCGAGCTGGGCGAGCTGGTCCCGGCCGACGCTGACTACATCGTCGGCGAGCGTGCCGGCCTCGGTGGCCAGGCGGTCTACGGCCACATGTTGCTGTCGCTTCGCCGCCTTGACCGCCGTCTCGCCGAGCTGCTTCACGGCCGCGACCACCGCGGTCATCTCCGTCCGCAAGGCCGCGAGATCGGCCCTGAGAGCATCGAGATCCCCGTCGGTGGCCCCTTTCGCCCGGCTGCCCGTGCCCGACTCAGCCATCTGCGCCCCTCTTTGCCACAGAGCCGGCCCGAAGCCGGCGCGCGCACTCTGTTGCACGGCGCATGCACGGGCAATGGTCGCGTTGAGGCTCCAGGCAAAAGAAGACGCCCGGAAGGCCGGGCCTCCCGGGCGCAGTCGGCCGCGCTGACCACGGGGTCATGCCACGGCGCTCGGGCCAAACTGCAATGCGTCCGCGGATGCTGGGGGAGGACGACCTGCCTGCGCCAACTCGCCACGCGCGCTGACGCTTGCTGGCGCGCATATCGCGACGAGGCAGTCCAAACATCCGAAACGCACTTAATGGCAAAGCAAGCGCCGTGCCATTCGCGCTGTGGGCAGCGCTGGCGGCTTTGGGATGCCGGAGCCGGAGGTGATGCCCACATCGAAGGCGATAGCCCAATCCTTGGGCAAGCGGGGACCATGTTGGATCGAGCATGCGCGACGGTGACGGCGACGGTTTCGAGCTGATCGTACTCGGCGGTGGAATGACCGGCTTGGCGCTGGCGGCCGCGGTCGGTTCGGTCGGCGGCCGGGTGCTGGTGGTCGAGCGATCCGGATACCAGCAGCTGCTGTCCGCCCCGCATGACGGGCGGGTGACCGCGGTCGCCCAAGGCAGCAAGCGGTTCCTGGCTGCGATCGGGGCCTGGTCGGACATGGCCGATGGCGCCGAGCCGATTCTCGACATCGTCGTGCGTGAGGGTTTCTCGCCCATCGAGGTCCACTACGATCACCGTGCTGCCGGTGCCGAGCCGCTCGGCTACATCGTCGAGAATCAACGGATACGGGCCGCCTTGATCGCCAGGGTGCAAGCCCTTCCCAAGATCACGGTCGTCGCGCCGGGCCAGCTCGCGGAGCTGGAACGCGGCGTGGCGCGAGTCACGATCGAGCTGGTCGACGGCCGCAAAGCCCAGGCACCGCTGGTTGCCTTGTGCGAGGGGCGGCAGTCGAGCACCCGCGAGCGTCTCGGGATCGGCGTTCGCGAATGGCGCTACGGCCAGACCGGCATTGTCTGCACACTCGCGCATGCCCGGCCGCATCATGGGCTGGCGGTCGAGCGGTTTTTTCCTGACGGGCCTTTTGCCCGTCTCCCGATGTCCGGCGACCGCAGCTCGATTGTTTGGGCGCTCGACGACGGTATCAGCGGCGCTGTGCTGGCGCTCGACGATAAGGGGTTTGTCGGGGAGGTGGCCGAGAGGTTCGGCTCCGATCTTGGCGCTCTCGAGCTGGCCAGCCCGCGCTGGGCCTATCCGCTGAGCCTGGCTCTTGCCGACCGCTATACCGCGGAGCGGGTGGCGCTGGTCGGCGACGCGGCACGCGGCATACATCCGATTGCGGGTCAGGGTTGGAATCTCGCGGTCCGCGATGCCGCGTCGCTGGCCGAGATCGTCACCGATCGCCTTCGCCTCGGGCTCGATCCCGGCGATGCCATCGCACTGGAGCGCTACGCCGCCTGGCGGCGCTTCGATGGCGCGACGCTGGTTGCGGTGACGGACGGCATCAATCGTCTATTCGCGAACGACGTGTTCCCGGTCCGTCTGGTCCGCGAGGCTGGTCTCGCCGCCGTGCAGCGGACCGGGCCACTGAAGCGCTTCTTCATGCAGCACGCCATGGGCCTCGTCGGCGATCTGCCGCGTGCCATGCGCGGACTGCCGCTCTAGCGGAAAAGAGGGGACGCGCCCTCGGACGCGCCCCGCCATTAAGAAGGCATGGAAGAGCCGGACGATTTGGTCAGGCGATGCTCTCGCCGTGGAGCGCCAGATCGAGGCCCTCACGCTCGGCATCCTTGTCCACGCGCAGACCCATGACGAGGTCGATGGCCTTCAGGAGGACGAAGGTGGCGACGGCGCACCAGCCGATCGTCCAGAGCACGCCGACGATCTGGATCCAGAGCTGCCCCGGATTGCCGTCCAGCAGGCCGCGCGCTGCATCGCCGCCGACCGAGCCGACCGCGAACACGCCGGTCAGGAGGGCGCCGACGATGCCGCCCACGCCGTGCACGCCGAACACGTCCAGCGAGTCGTCGTAACCGAGGGCGTTCTTGACCGTCGTCGCCGTGAAGAAGCAGACGATGCCCGCAACCAGGCCGATGACCAGGGCGCCGCTGGGCAGCACGAAGCCGGCAGCCGGAGTGATCGCGACGAGGCCGGCGATGGCGCCGGACGCGATCCCGAGCAGGCTCGGCTTGCCCTTGGCGACCCACTCGGCGAGCATCCACGCCACGGCGGCCGATGCCGCACCGATGTGGGTCACGGCGAAGGCCATGCCCGCGCGGCTCCCCGAAGCCAGCGCCGAGCCGGCGTTGAAGCCGAACCAACCCACCCACAGCAGCGCCGTGCCGATCAGGGTCAGGACCAGGTTGTGGGGGGCCATCGGCTCGCTGCCATAACCGATCCGCTTGCCCAGGACGAGGCAGCACACCAGCCCGGCGATGCCGGCATTGATGTGCACGACGGTGCCGCCCGCGAAGTCGAGGACGCCGTGCCCGAACAGGAAGCCCGATGATGCCCAGACCCAGTGCGCAATCGGAGCGTACACGACCACCGACCAGAGGATCATGAACACCAGCATGGCGCTGAACTTCATGCGATCCACGAACGCGCCCACGATCAGGGCCGGCGTGATCATGAAGAATGTCATCTGGAACATCATGAACACTGACTCTGGGATCGTCCCGGAAAGGGAATCCAAGGTCAGGCTGGACAGAAGCGCCTTGCTCAGATCGCCGATATACGCGTTACCTTCGCCGAAGGCGAGGCTGTAGCCGACGATCATCCACACCAGCGCCAGAACACAGGCAGTCGCGAATACCTGCATCAACACCGAGAGCACGTTCTTCTTGCGGACCATGCCGCCATAGAACAGCGCGAGGCCTGGGATGCACATCATGAGCACGAACGCGGATGAGACCATCATCCACGCCGTGTCGCCAGTATCGAGCGTGGGTTCCGACGGCGTTTCCGCGACCTCGGTAGCCACGGCGGTCTCGGTGCCGGTCGTCGGAGCATCTTGAGACCAAGCCAAGCTCGAGAAGGTCAAGGTCACCAGTAAGAGTAGGACCCGAATGAGGTTTGTCGTTCGCATGCGTGCATCCAGCAACTGGTGGGCCGGCATCGTCCCGGACGGGCGGGGTACGTCGTGTAGGCGATGAACGACATGCCCCGCCCGCGGACGCGAGGGAGGAGGGCCACTCGCGCCTGCCGGGTTGCTCAAGAACGAAGCAAGTTCGATGCCAGCCGAGGGCGCTGCCCGCGAACTGTGCAGCAAGCTGACGAGAAGGTCAGCTGATCCAGGCGACCCTGAGCAAATTTGTGGCACCTGGCGTGCCGAAAGGCAGACCGGCCGTGATGACGATGCTCTCGCCGGGCTTCGCAAAGCCCTCCTCACGCGCATGGTGGCGCGCCTTGGCGACCATCTCGTCCAGGTCGTGCGCATCGGCCGTGTGCACCGGATGCACGCCCCAGGCCAGGGCCAGCTTACGGGCCGTCACCATGCGGGTGATCATCCCGAGGATGGGCCGGTCCGGTCGTTCCCGCGAGGCGCGTAGGGCAGTGGC
Source organism: Geminicoccaceae bacterium (assembly GCA_044224255.1). Taxonomy (GTDB): domain Bacteria; phylum Pseudomonadota; class Alphaproteobacteria; order Geminicoccales; family Geminicoccaceae; genus Benzoatithermus. The sequence goes on along the minus strand of JBGAKU010000001.1, from coordinate 19,462 downwards.
GCCCGAGGTGGTGTAGGTGACGATCACGGCCGACTGCATCGTATGCGCCACCTGCTCGGCGGCGAGGGTGATCGCATCAGCGCTCGTCCGTTCGGCCTGCGCCTGATGCGCCTCGATATAGGAACGATAGAGCTCGTCATGCTCGACGCTGGCGATGATGCGATCCATGATCGCCACCGCCTCGACGGGATAGTCTCCCGACGCGCTCTCGGCCGACAGCATCACGGCATCCGCGCCGTCATAGACGGCCGTCGCCACGTCCGACGCCTCAGCGCGCGTCGGCGACGGCGAGGTGATCATGCTCTCCAGCATCTGGGTGGCCACGACCACCGGCTTGCCTAGATCGCGGCACTTCCGGACGATGCGCTTTTGGAGGCCGGGCACGAGCTCGGGCGGCAGCTCGACGCCGAGATCGCCACGCGCCACCATGACCGCGTCGGTCAGCTCGATGATTCCGTCGAGGCGGTCGATGGCCGCCGGCTTCTCGATCTTGGCCAGGATGGAGGCTCGCCCTGCGACGAGGCGCCGTGCCTCGGCGATGTCCTCGGGCCGCTGGACGAATGACAGGGCCACCCAGTCGAAGCCCAGCTCGATGCCGAAGCTCAGATCCGCATGATCCTTCCTGGTCAGGGCTGAGATCGGCAGCACGGCATTGGGCACGTTCACGCCCTTGCGATCGGACAGCACGCCGCCGATCGCCACGGTCGTCTCGGCAAAATCAGGTCCGCATCGGTCGACGCGCAAGCGTATCCGGCCGTCATCCAGGAGAAGGTCCTGCCCGGGCTGCAGGACCGCGAAGATCTCCGGATGCGGCAAGGTCGCACGGCTCGGATCCCCGAGCGCGTCCACCAGATCGAGACGGAAATGGTCGCCCTTGCTCAGCGTCGCGCGACCATCGGAGAATCGGCCGACCCTGAGCTTGGGGCCTTGAAGGTCCATGATGGTGCCGATGGGGCGACCGCGAGCGGCTTCGACCTCCCGCACCATGGCGAAGCGGGCGGCATGGTCCTCGTGCGAGCCGTGGCTGAAGTTGAAGCGGAACACGTCGGCGCCGGCATCGGCGAGCTGGCGAATTCGCTCGACGGTTGAAGTGGCTGGCCCGAGCGTCGCCACGATCTTTGCGCACCGGTTCCGTTGCATACGGAGACCTCCCTCACCCGGGGGCCCGACTGTGCCGCCCGCGCGGCGCCGAGCCGCCTTTCAGCGCACGGATGACATCTTCCCAGCGAGGGCGCAATCGTCGCCGCCTGGCGCCGGAGCATGCGCGATGGGGAGCGATCAGGTGAGCGATGCCGTCCTCTGCTACGTAACGTGCCCGGATCTCGAAGTCGCCCGTGCGATGGCGCGAACCCTTGTCGAGGAGCACCTCGCCGCAGGTGGCAACATCGTGCCCGGGATGCGGTCCATCTATCGCTGGGACGGCGCTGTGCGTGAGGCCGCGGAAGTGCTGCTGATCCTCAAGTCGCGCACCGACAGGGCCGACAGGCTGTCCGCGCGCATTGCGGCTCTGCACCCGTACGAGTGCCCCTGCATCGTCTTGCTGCCGATCATGGGCGGCAACCCGGACTACCTCGCATGGATCGCTGCCGAATCGGGCGATGGTCCTCATGTCGAGAATGCTATAACGTATAAGTAGAATATTAGGCTCACCGGAGTCGAACGATCGCCACGATTGCTTTGACGCCCTCCCTGCTGCGGCGCTTGGCCTGGGGCGCCATCGATTTGGTTCTGCCGCCCCGCTGTCTCGCCTGCGGCACCGAGATCGACGATCCACTCGGCCTGTGCGCGGACTGCTGGAGCGAGCTGCGCTTTCTGGGCGCCCCATGCTGCCGCTGCTGCGGATTTCCACTTCCGCACACGTCGATTGACGCGCCCCTATGTGCGGGCTGTTCGCGGGAATCACCGGAGTATGATCGCGCGCGGGCCGCGCTACGCTATGACGCTCGGAGCGGTGGCCTGATCTTGCGGTTCAAGCGGGGCGGGCGTCTCGAAGGCGTGCCGCTCTTTGCACGCTGGATGCATGCAGCCGGCGAGGAACTGTTCGCCGACACGGACCTGATCATCCCAGTGCCGATCCATCGCTGGCGGCTCCTGCGTCGTGGCTTCAATCAGTCGGCGATGCTTGCCAAGCGCCTGTCTGCGCTCGCGGATCGGCCCTGGTCGCCCGGTATCCTCCTGCGCCGACGTGCCACCAGGTCTCAGCAGGGGCTTGGTGCCGCCGCGCGCCAGCAGAACGTCAACTCCACGGCCTTTCAGGTTCGCCATCCCGAGCGCGTCGCGGGGGCACGGATCCTGCTTGTCGACGACGTGCTGACCACGGGTGCTACCGTTTCCGCCTGCACCACCGTCCTGAGGCGTGCGGGGGCCACAGCGGTGGACGTGCTGACCCTGGCACGGGTGGTCAGGGACGAGGCAGTGCCTATATGATCGAAGTGTTGCGCCGCTGCGATGCCCGCGTGACGGCAAATCCGAGTGCCCGATGGCCACGGTCGAGATCTACACCACCCCGATGTGCCCCTACTGCCACAGGGCGAAGCGCCTCTTGGCGAACAAGGGCGTCGCATTTGTCGAGATCGATCTCTGGCAGGAGCCGGCGCGGCGCGAGGAGATGATCGACCGGGCGCAGGGCCGAAGGACGGTGCCGCAAATCTTTGTGGACGGTCGCGGCCTTGGCGGGTCTGACGATTTATATGCGTTGGATCGGGCCGGTGGGCTCGATCCGTTGCTGGCGGGTCAGGTCGTCAACGGCCGGGCCAAGGGTGGTTCCGGATGATCTGCTTCTCGCTTCACTGTGCGAACGACCATACCTTCGAAGGCTGGTTTCGCGACGGTGCCAGCTATGACCGTCAGGCGCAGGCCGGCGACATTGCCTGTCCGACCTGCGGCGACCGGTCCGTGCGCAAGGCGATGATGGCACCCGCAGTCGTCCGCTCAGGCTCGCGCGCTCCGGCGACGGCCCAAGAGCAACCGGCCCCGGCTGCGCCTCCGGCGCCCGATCCTGCGAAGGCCGCGATCGCAATGGCGATGCTGCGCCAGCTCCGCGCGCATGTGGTCGCGAATTTCGAGGATGTCGGGACGCGCTTCCCCGAGGAGGCGCGGCGGATCCACTACGGCGAGTCCGAGGAGCGTGAGATCTACGGCCGCGCCACGCTCGAGGAGGCGAAGGAACTGCTCGAGGAGGGCATCTCGGTTCGCCCTCTGCCAGACGTTCCCGAGCTCGACGGATGATCAGCCGCGCACGGCCGCCAGCAGATAGTTGACGCTCGGATCGCGCACGAGGCGGAACTCGTCGCGCGCGCCGTCGTAGGAAGCACCGCGAACCGCAATTGGGCGAAAGCCGCTCGCTCTCAGCATCCGGGCCAGCTCCGCAGGCGTCAGAAAGCGGCGCCAATCGTGCGTTCCACGAGGCAGCCAGCCGAGCAGATATTCGGCTCCCACGATGGCGCCCGCAAGGCTGGCCAGAGTGCGGTTCAGCGTCGTGACCACCAGCATCCCGGCGGGACGTGTCACGGCAGCCAGAGCGTCCGCGAACTCCGCCGGTTCGGCGACGTGCTCGATCACCTCGGAGGCCACGACGAGATCGAACTGCTCGCCCCGCAGGCCGAGCGCCTCGACGGACTCTGTACGGTAGTCCACTTCCACGCCCGCCGCCTGGGCATGTGCGCGGGCGGCCTCCACGCTGCTCTCGAGCGGATCGATCCCCGTAACCACCCCGCCGAGCCGGGCGAGGGGCTCCGTCAGCAGGCCGCCGCCGCAACCGACGTCGAGCAAACGCAGACCGCGAAGGGGCCCAAACTCCCTCGGGTCACGGTTGAAGGACCGACAAGCCTCCTCCAGGATGAACCGGATCCTGACAGGGTTCAGCTTGTGCAGCGGCGCCATCGGTCCGGATGTGTCCCACCATGCGCCACCAAGGGTTGCGAACTTGTCAAGCTCTGCCGGATCGAGACTGGCAGTGACGGACGCGGTCATACTCGCCACGGTTGAAGCTGCTCCATTGTCATGCCTTGCCGAGCTTGCCGGGCGCGATTACAAGGCGGGCGATCCGTTCATGCGGTCCGGCGCGCGGGCTCGCAGGGGCGTTGTTGTGCCGTTACGCGGATTGCGAGCGTTCCCGTGACCCTTGTCGTGCAGAAATATGGCGGCACTTCGGTCGCCGATCTAGACCGCATTCGCGCGGTCGCCCAGCGAGTCAAGCGACACGTCGACCGGGGTGAGCAGGTCGCCGTGGTGGTTTCCGCGATGTCCGGCTCGACCAATCAGCTTGTCGGCTGGGTCCACGGCCTCGACGCCGCGGGCTACGACACGGCTGAGTACGATCAGGTAGTGGCGACCGGCGAGCAGGTGACCATCGGCCTCCTCGCGATCGCGCTTCAGACGATCGGGGTGCCCGCGCGGTCGTTCCTTGGCTGGCAGGCTGGCTTCAGCACTGATGCCGCCTATGGCAAGGCCCGTATCCTCGAGGTGGATCCGGTGCCGGTTCGCGCTTGCCTGGACGAAGGCAAGGTCGCCGTCGTTGCCGGCTTCCAGGGCATGGCCCCCGACCGCCGGGTGACGACACTGGGGCGCGGTGGCTCCGACACGTCGGCGGTGGCGCTCGCCGCGGCGTTGCGTGCCGATCGCTGCGACATCTTCACCGACGTCGACGGTGTCTACACCACCGATCCGCGCATCGTGGCAAAGGCGCGCAAGCTCGACCGCATCACCTACGAGGAGATGCTCGAGATGGCGTCGCTCGGTGCCAAGGTCCTGCAGACCCGTTCCGTGGCACTGGCCATGCAACATCGTGTTCCGGTGCAGGTGCTGTCCAGCTTTGACGACCTGCCGGGAACGCTGGTCGTCGATGAGGGTGAGATCGTGGAAAGCCAGATCGTCAGCGGGATCGCCTACAGTCGCGATGAGGCGCGGATCACCGTGCTCGGCGTGAACGACCGCCCCGGCGTCGCCGCCGCCATCTTCGGTCCGCTGTCGGAGACCGGCATCAACGTCGACATGATCGTTCAGTCGGTGAGCCGCGACGGGGTCTATGCCAATCTCACCTTCACCGTCAGCCGCGCCGATCTGCCGCGCGCCTTGGCCGTGCTCGAGCGCGCCAAGGCGGAGATCGGCTACGATGCCCTGGGAGCGGATGCCGACGTGTGCAAGGTGTCGATCGTCGGTGTCGGCATGCGCTCGCACGCCGGCATCGCTCACAAGATGTTTCAGACGCTGGCAGCCAAGGGCATCAACATCCACGCCATCGCCACGTCGGAGATCAAGGTCAGCGTGATCATCGGCGAGGAGTACACCGAGCTCGCCCTTCGCGCCCTGCACTCGGCTTACGGGCTGGACAAGGACTGAGATGACGCCGGTCTACCCCCGCGTCGAGGCCCTCAGCCGGCGGGGTCGCGCGTTCCTCGGCTCGGAGCTCGCGATCATGGGCGGCGCCATGACCTGGGTGTCCGAACGGCAGCTCGTGGCGGCCACCAGCAATGCGGGCGCGTTCGGTGTACTGGCCTGCGGCGCCATGGGTCCGGATCGGCTCGGCGAGGAGATCGCGGCCACCCGTGAGCGGACGGGGCGTCCGTTCGGCGTGAATCTGATCGTCATGCATCCGCAGCTCGCCGAGTTGGCGCGGGTCTGCGTAGAGCACGGCGTCGAGCACGTGGTGCTGGCCGGTGGTCTCCCGCCGCGCGACGTGATGCAGCAGCTCAAGGCGGCTGGCACCAAGGTGATCTGCTTCGCGCCCTCGCTGGCACTCGCGAAGAAGCTCATCCGCTCTGGTGCTGACGCTCTAGTGATCGAGGGCATGGAAGCGGGAGGGCATATCGGCCCAGTTTCCACCTCCGTCCTGGCGCAGGAGATCCTGCCCTTCGTCGATGAGGCACCGGTATTCGTGGCCGGCGGCATTGGCCATGGCGAGATGATCGCCGCCTATCTGCAGATGGGCGCTGCAGGCGTGCAGATGGGCACGGCATTCGTCTGCGCGGAGGAGTCGACCGCGCATCCGGCCTTCAAGCGGGCCTTCGTGCGCGCGGCCGCGCGCGACGCGGTGCCTTCAGTGCAGGTCGACCCGGAGTTCAAGGTGATCCCGGTGCGTGCGATCGCCAACAATGCCACGCGCCGCTTCACCGAGACGCAGATCGAGGTCATCGGCCGCTATCGCCGCGGCGAGCTGAGCTACGAGGAGGCGTCGCTCGCCATCGAGCATTTCTGGGCGGGCGCGTTGCGCCGCGCCGTGGTCGAGGGAGACGTCGAGAACGGCTCGCTGATGGCGGGCCAGAGCGTCGGCCTGGTCCGCAGAATTCAGCCGGTGGCCGAGATCCTGGCCGAGCTTCTGCAGCAGACCGAGCACGCGCTGGAGCGGTGCGGCCAGGGTCCGCCGCTTGCTCGGCCCGCGGCGTGATGACGCCGACGGCCGGTCGCGGCGGTTCGGGCCAGGGCGTCGAGACGCGGCGGTCGACCGAGTTCTCCGCCTCGCGGATGCTGTTGCGGCGTCTGGTCGAGGTCGTCGCCGAGCCTGTCCATCCGCAGCAGCGGCTGGATCGCATCGTCGAGCTGATCGCCAGCAACCGCGTGGCCGACGTCTGTTCGGTCTACTTCAACCGCGCCGGCGAGACGTTGGAGCTGTTCGCGACGGTGGGGCTGGCGCGCGAAGCCGTGCACCAGACCCGGATGCGCGTAGGCGAGGGCCTGGTGGGCACGATCGCCGCGCAGGGCAAGGTCATCAACACGGCCGATGCCCAGATGCACCCCAATTTCATGTACTTCCCGGAGACGGGCGAGGAAATCTACCAGTCCTTTCTCGGCGTGCCGATTCTTCGCGCCGGCCGGGTCGTCGGCGTGCTGACGGTGCAGAACCGCGCCCAGCTCGCCTACGGCGAGGAGGAGATCGAGGCGATGCAGGTCATCGCCTCGCTGCTCGCCGAGATGTTCGCCTCGGGCGAGCTCATCGACGCATCGAAATACGCCGACATCACCGCCGACACGGCCGTGATGCACCGACTGGACGGCTCCAGGCTGGTCGAAGGCGTCGGAATTGGCCGCGCCTGGCTGCACGAGCCGCGGGTGGAGGTCACGCGCCTGCTGGCCGAGAGCCCGCAGGCAGAGCTGCAGCGGCTCGAGCGCGCCGTCGATGCGCTGCGAGAGTCGCTGGACCAGATGCTCGCCACCAGCGATCTCGTCGGCGGCGAGCAGCGCGAGGTCCTGGAGGCGTACCGGATGTTCGCCCAGGATCGCGGCTGGCTGCGCCGGATGCGCGAGGCGATCGGCACGGGCCTCTCGGCCGAGGCGGCCGTGCGTCGTGTGCAGGAGGAGACCCGCGTCCGCATCGGGCATGCCAGCGATCCCTACCTGCGCGAGCGCCTGATCGATCTCGACGACATCGCCAACCGCTTGCTGCGCCATCTGGTCGGCAAGGCGCTGAGCCACGATCCCTCGGGGCTGGCCGAGGACACGATCCTGGTCGCGCGAAACCTCGGCGCCGCCGATCTGCTCGAATACGACCGCCGCAAGCTGCGCGGCGTCGTGCTCGAGGAGGGGTCGATGACCGCCCACGTGACGATCATCGCGCGTGCGATCGGCATTCCCATGGTTGGCCGTATCGAAGGCGTGATGGACGCCATCGATCAGGGCAACATGGTCGCCCTCGACGGCGACAACGGCCATGTCTACGTCCGGCCGAACGACGAGACACTGGCCGCCTTCCAGAACGCGGTTCGCACAAGGGCCGAGCGCAAGCGCTTTTTCGACGAGATCCGCGAGCTGCCGTCCGTGACACGGGACGGCATGCCGATCACATTGTCGATCAACGCGGCATTCCTGATCGATCTAGCCGAGATGGAGGCGGTCGGAGCCGAAGGCTGCGGCCTGTTCCGGACCGAGTTCGCGTTCATGACGCGCAGCCGCTATCCCGACGTCGAGGCGCAGGCGGCCCACTATCGCGAAGCATTGGAGACGGCCGGCTCGCGGCCGGTCGCGTTCCGGACCCTGGACATCGGCAGCGACAAGCATCTGCCCTATTGGCGCATGCCGCCCGAGGACAATCCGGCCATGGGATGGCGCGCCCTCCGCATGGTGCTGGATCGCCCGATGGTGCTGCGCGGCCAGCTCCGCGCGTTGATACACGCCGCGGCGGGCCGGCGCCTGCTGGTGATGTTCCCCATGGTCGCGGAAGTGGCTGAGCTCGATGCCGCGCGAAGGCTGCTCGACATCGAGCTGGCGCGTGCTGTCGAGCGCGGCATCGAGCCGCCCGCCACGATCGAGGTTGGGGCGATGGTCGAGGTGCCGTCACTCTATTGGCAGCTGAAGGCATTGCTGAAGCGGGTCGATTTCCTGTCGATCGGCAGCAACGATCTGTTCCAGTTCCTGTTTGCCTGCGATCGCGGGAATCCCGCCCTGGCGGATCGTTACGATGTGCTGTCTCCGCCGGCTCTGAGCTTCTTCCGCGACATGGTCGAGCGATGCAGGGCGGCAGGGGTGCGGCTGGCAGTCTGCGGCGAGATGGCGAGCCGTCCGCTGGAGGCGATGGCGCTGATCGGCCTCGGCATCCACCATCTCTCCTTGACCCCGAGCGAGGTCGGGCCGGTCAAGGCGATGCTGCGCAGCCTCGATGCCGCAGCCTTGGGCCGCTATCTGCGAGGACTTCTCGATTTGCCGGACCACAGCCTGCGCGGCCGATTGCAGGCCTATGCCCAGGATCACGACGTGGTGTTGCCGCCCCGCGTCTATCAGCCTTTCTGAGCGATCTGAGGTCACCGCTAGAACCGCAAGCGTTCGATTCCGCCTTCCTTATCTGCTAACATCAACTCTCGGATCTTCCGTCATTTGACCTGCGGCGGAGCGATCGGGGATGATTTTGCCTGTTGCAGCCTGCGAGGGGGAATCCTTTCTTGGCACGGCGGATCGTGGACTATGTCGTCTCGGCGCGGATCTTCGCGCGGCCCGCATGGCGCGCGGCGAGGAGCTCGACGAGGTAGCATCCTGGTTGCGGATCAGACCCTCATTTCTGATCGCCCTGGAGGAAGGCGATCGGGCCGCGATGCCTCGTGGGATCTACGCCAAGGGCTTCCTGCGTAGCTATGCGGAGCATCTCGGCCTGGATAGCAGCGTCATGGCGCTCCGCTTCGACGAGGCGCGAGGATTGCGTGCCGTGTCCAGCCCCACGCGGCGACCTGCGCCGCGCCGGCAATATCTGCCGGACGCGACCGCCGCCGCGGCGATCCTCCTTCTCGGCGCGGTCGGGGCCTGTGCTTATCTTCTCGCCGGCACGCCATCTTTTCGCCCGATGCCGGGCCCGTCCTTTCCGGATACCTTGAGTGCTGGCGCGGCGGAAGTGGCACCGCCTGTCGCTCTCGCCTCTGCCGATGTCGAAGCGGGCTCGCGTGCCGTGTCCGCTGCTTCGGTCACTGGACGCGTGATCCTTGTCGGGCGTGGGCCCGGATGGGTCCGCTTGAGCGATTCGACCGGCGACTTCGTGCGCTCCTGGACGGTCGGGCCAGGTGATTGGATTCCCCTGCCGCCCTATCGCGGGCTGGCGCTGTGGACCGGCGACGCGGGCAGCATCGAGATCCTGGTCGACGGTCGAAGCATCGGCGCGGCCGGCCCGGCGGCCAGCGTCCTTCGAGGTCTGCCGCTGGACCCGGACGAGCTTCTCGCCCGCATGCCCGCCAGCTGAGGCTTGCCCGTGCGCGCCGCCTGCGCCATAGGGCTGGCCATCCTGAGCGAGTAGGAACCGAGTTTGTCATGGTGGCACTGAGCGAGCGGACGCGGCATCGCACCCACGCCGTCCGTGTCGGCAAGGTCACCGTGGGCGGCGGTGCGCCGGTGGTCGTCCAGTCGATGACCAACACCGACACCGCCGACGTCACCGCGACGACGCGCCAGGTGATCGATCTGGCGCGAGCCGGCTCGGAGATCGTGCGGCTCACGGTCAACAACGAGGATGCGGCTCGCGCGGTGCCGTCGATCCGGGAACGGCTCGACATTCTCGGGCACGACGTCCCTCTGGTCGGCGACTTCCATTACAATGGTCACCGGCTGCTGGCCGACTTCCCGGAGATGGCCCGCGCGCTCGCCAAGTTTCGCATCAATCCTGGCAATGTCGGCTTCGGCGAGAAGCGGGACCGGCAGTTCGAGATGATGATCGAGGCGGCGATCCGCTTCGAGCGCTCGGTTCGGATCGGCGTCAACTGGGGCAGCCTGGACCAGGACCTCGCCGCGCGGCTGATGGATCAGAATGCGGCTGCCGCCGAACCGCAGCCCGCCGACTTCGTGCTGCGGGAGGCGCTGGTCCGCTCGGCTCTCGACAGCGCCTCCTATGCCGAGCGCCTGGGCCTCGGGGCCGACCGGATCGTCATCTCCGCGAAGGTCAGCCGCGTGCAGGATCTCGTGTCGGTCTATCGGGAGCTCGCCCGCCGCTCGAGCTACGCGCTGCATGTGGGCCTGACCGAGGCCGGCATGGGCATCAAGGGGCTGGTCGGCACCGCCGCCGGCCTTGCGCTGCTGCTGCAGGATGGCATCGGCGACACGATCCGGGCCTCGCTTACACCGCGCCCGGACGAGCCGCGCACCAACGAGGTCGTCGCCTGCCAGGAGTTGCTGCAGGCTCTCGGCCTGCGCTCGTTCACGCCGCAGGTCGCGGCATGCCCCGGCTGCGGCCGCACCACGAGCACCGTCTTTCAGGATCTGGCCGATCGGATCCAGGGCTGGCTCAGGAGTCAGATGCCCGAGTGGCAGCGCCGCTATCCGGGCGTGGAGAGCATGAACGTCGCGGTCATGGGCTGCATCGTCAACGGGCCCGGCGAGAGCAAGCACGCCGATGTCGGCATCAGCCTGCCCGGCACGGGCGAGAGCCCCACCGCCCCGGTCTTCATCGACGGCCGCAAGGCCCATACCTTGCGCGGTGAGCGCATCGCCGAGGAGTTCCAGGCGATCGTCGCCGACTATGTCCAGCGTCGCTACGGCAAGGTCGCCGTCGACGCCTGACCCCTCGCTATCCGGCAGATCATCATCATGAGCCAGCTCCGCCCACCGCGCGGAACCCACGACCTTCTCGGCGACGAGATCCGCCGTCACCGCCACGTCGCCGACACCGGCCGGACAGTGTCGGGGCGCTATGGCTATGGCGAGATCGCCACGCCCGTGTTCGAGTTCACCGAGGTCTTCCAGCGGACTCTCGGCGAGACCTCGGACATCGTCACCAAGGAGATGTACACCTTCACCGACCGTGGCGGCGAGCAGATCACGCTGCGCCCGGAGAACACCGCCGGCGTCGTCCGTGCGTTGATCAGCGGTGGCCTCACCCAGGACCTGCCCCAGCGCTTCTTCTATGCCGGCCCGATGTTCCGCTATGAGCGGCCGCAGAAGGGCCGGCTGCGCCAGTTCCACCAGATCGGCGTGGAGCTGATCGGTGCGCCTGAGCCCGAGGCCGACCTCGAGGTTATCGCCGTCGGGGCCGACATCCTGCAGCGGTTGGGCGTGTTGGGTGACACCACGCTCGAGCTGAACACGCTCGGCGACCGTGAGAGCCGTCGCGCATACAGGGACATCCTTGTCAGCTATCTCGAGGGCCATCGCGAGCGGCTTTCTCAGGACAGCCTGCTGCGCCTGGAGCGCAATCCGATGCGGATCCTCGACAGCAAGGACGAGGGCGACCGCGCCGTCGTTGCCGAGGCACCTCTGCTGCACGAGCATCTCAACCAAGCGAGTCGCGACTTTTTCGAGCGAGTGCAGGATGGGCTTGCCACGCTCGGCATCGCGTTCCGGCTGAGCCCGCGCCTCGTTCGAGGCCTGGATTACTACACCCACACGGCGTTCGAGTTCGTCACGATGGCGCTCGGGGCGCAGGGCGCCGTCATGGCTGGCGGACGCTATGACGGGCTGATGAAGGAGATGGGCGGGCCCGATCTGCCGGGCGTCGGTTGGGCCGCCGGAATCGAGCGACTGGCCATGCTGGCCGGGGCGCCGCCGGCAACGCCGCGCCCGGTCGCCATTGTCCCGATCGGCAGTGAGGCCGAGAGCCGAGCCTGGGTGCTCGCCCATGAGCTGCGCCGGGCGGGTGTCACGGTGGACCTCGCCTTCAAAGGCAAACCCGGACAGCGGATGAAGCGCGCCGACCGGATCGGGGCGCGCTGGTCGGTCTCGCTCGGCAGCGACGAGCTCGCCCGCGGCGTGGTCAGGCTACGCGATCTGGACAGCGGGTCCGAGGAGGAGCTGGGCCAGGAGGCGCTGGCCGCCCGGCTCGGCGCTTGACCATGGCAGGGTTCGAGGACCGGCTCGGGCAGATCTTGGCGCGGCGCGACGAGCTGCAGGCTCTGCTCGCCGAAGCCCAACCGAGCGAATATGCGCGGCTCGCCAAGGAATTCTCCGATCTGGGCCCGGTGGTGGAGGCGATCGAGTCCTTTCAGAGTGCCAAGCGCGAGCTCGCCGACCTCGAGCAGCTCGCCGGCGATCCCGAGATGCGCGAGCTCGCCGAGCAGGAGCATCGCGAGCTGGAGGCGAGGCTGCCCGATCTCGAGCGGCAGGTCCGACTTCTGCTGCTTCCCAAGGATGTGGACGACGAGAAGAGCGCTATCCTCGAGATCCGTGCCGGGACCGGGGGGGACGAAGCGGCGCTGTTTGCCGGCGACCTATTCCGCATGTACCAGCGCTACGCCGACCTGAAAGGTTGGCGCTGCGAGGCCCTGTCGCTGAGCGAGAGCGATCTCGGCGGCCTGAAGGAGGTCGTGGCCGAGATCTCGGGGCAGGGGGTGTTCGCGCGGCTGAAGTACGAGGCCGGCGTCCATCGGGTGCAGCGCGTGCCCGTGACCGAGGCCAGCGGCCGGATCCACACGTCGGCCGCGACGGTGGCGGTGCTGCCCGAGGCCGAGGATGTCGATATCCAGGTGGACGAGAAGGATCTGCGGATCGACGTCTACCGGGCCAGCGGAGCGGGCGGCCAGCACGTGAACCGGACCGAGAGTGCCGTCCGCATCACCCACCTGCCGACCGGGCTCGTGGTCGCCATCCAGGACGAGAAGTCCCAGCACAAGAACAAGGCCAAGGCGCTCAAGATCCTCAAGGCGCGCCTCTACGAGCAGGAGCGTGAGGCCAAGGCGTCCGAGCGTGCCGCAAACCGCAAGGGCCAGGTCGGCTCAGGCGACCGCTCCGAGCGCATCCGCACCTACAATTTCCCTCAGAACCGACTGACCGACCACCGGATCAACCTGACGCTCTACAAGCTCGAGCAGGTGATCGGTGGCGATGCGTTGGACGAGGTGATCGAGCCCCTCATCCACGAGGAGCAGGCGGCACTCCTGGCCGAGGCGGGTTGACCACGGTCGCGGCGCTGCTGGAGGAGGGCGCGGCGGCGCTGTCGCCGGCCGGGATCGAGCGCCCACGCTTCGAGGCGCGTGTCCTGCTGGAGGCGGCGACAGGTGCGAGCCGTGCCGGTCTGCTGGCTCATCCCGATCGGACGGTCGCTGCCTGTGACGCGGAGCGCTTTCGCGGCTGGCTCGCCCGCCGCGCCCGGCGCGAGCCTCTCGCCTACGTTCTGGGCCGGGTGGAGTTCTGGAGCCTCGATTTCTCCGTCGGCCCGGGGGTCTTGGTGCCGCGGGCGGACAGCGAGACCCTGATCCAGGCGGTACTGGCGGCCTTCCACGACCGGTCGCGCCCTTTGCGTATCCTCGATCTGGGCGTCGGCTCGGGTTGTCTGCTCCTGACCCTGCTGCATCACTTCGACCTGGCCAGCGGCATCGGCATTGACCGCAGCACTGCAGCGCTTGCCTACGCGCAGCGGAATGCCGAGGCGCTGGGCGTGGTCGCGCGGGTGGAACTCCGCGTCGGTGACTGGATCGAGGATGTCGATGCTCGGTTCGACGTGGTGGTCGCCAACCCGCCCTACATCCCCCGCGGGGAGATCGACACCCTGCAGGCCGAGGTGAGCCGACACGAGCCCCGGGGGGCGCTCGACGGGGGCGGCGACGGGCTCGACGCCTACCGTGTCATCCTGCCGGCGCTGCCAGCCCTGCTCGGCCCGGGCGGCGCGGCATTCCTGGAGATCGGCCGCGGCCAGGAGCAGGCGCTCCTGCCGCTGGCGACGGCGATCGTGGGCGCCTGCCGCCTGCACCACGACCTTGCCGGCGTCGACCGCTGTCTCGAGATCCGCCCGCGATAAGGTCGCGCCGACGAGGATCAGGCGGCCTCGGCCGCCGTCTGCCGGCGCAAGGCGTGCGTCGCCGCTGCGCCGGGCTCGCCGCCGGCCACATTGACCGTCGGCGTGGCGAAGCTGATGCCGTTTTCGGCGAACGCCTTCTTGAGCATGGCGTAGGCGCGCCGCCGCGGCACGAACTGCTGGCTGGGCTTGGTCATCATCTTCAGCCGAACCTGCATGCCCAGCTCGCCGACCGCGTCGACGCCCTGCATCTTCAGCGGCTGGATGATGTTCGGCCCGATGTCCGGGTCGGCGGCCAGCTCCTTGCCGACCTGCTTGATGATCTTTTTCAGCTGATCGAGGTCGGTGTCGAACGGCACGGTGATGGTCTGTTTGTCGATCACCCAGTCGCGGCTCATGTTCTGGATCGCGCCGAGGGAGCCGAATGGCACGGTGTACAGATAGCCGCGATGGTGGCGCAGCTTGATCGAGCGCAGCGAGAAGCTCTCGACCGTGCCCTTGTAGCTGCCGCTGATGATGTACTCCCCCACTCGGAAGGCGTCGTCCAGCAGGTAGAAGATCCCGGAGATCACGTCCTTGACCAGCGTCTGGGCGCCGAAGCCCACCGCGACGCCGACCACGCCCGCGCCGGCGATCAGGGGAGCGATCTGCACGCCCATGGCCGAGAGCGCCATGAGGATGGCCATGACCAGGAACACGATGAACAGGATGTTGCGCAGGATGGGCAACAGCGTGCGCATCCGTGCGCGCCGGCCTGCCTCCGTGGGTTCGGCGTCGTGGTCCGTCGCAGCGCTGGCGTGGATGTGTCGATCGATCAGCGTACGGATCACGTGCCAGGCGAAATCGGCGACCAGGAGGATGATGATCGCGTTCAGCACGCCGCGCATCACCCGGATGGTCATGGTCTCGCCCGCCGTGAGGGTGTCGAGGTCGACCCCGAATGCCCAGGCCAACAGCCAGATCGCCCCGATGACCAGGAGTGCGCGCGCGCCCCGCTCGATCGCGGCGGCGATCACGCTGGGCGTGCCCTTGATCTCGACCGTGCCCGGCGGTGTCAGGATGTGATCGACCGAGCGGTCGACGACGCTGATGGCGGCTGGGAGGCCGACGGCGACCAGGAGCACCCAGAATGCCGTGGTCATGCCGAACACCCACAAGAGCCAGAAGGACGCGAACAGCACCGACACGGCGACGGTTATGTTGAAGGCGCGGTCGCGCAGGTCGGGATCACTGTGGGCCATCGCCGGCCGGCGCCACAGGGCCACCATGGCGAGGACGAACAGGACGAGTCCAAGGGCGTAGGCGATCGGCAGCCGCACGGGCCCGTCCACGTCGAAGTCCTGCAGGACCTGGATGGCCATGTAGCCGCCGCAGAACCAGGCCAGCAGGACCACGCCCCAGCGGCTCCAATGCCGGGCCGAGGCGTCGAAGGTCGGAAAGACCCGCAGCGTGGGATTGTTGGGCGACAGCACGAAGCGCGCCAGGGCAGCCCATAGCAGTGTCATGATGACGATGAGGAAAGTCGCGCTCAGGGCGGTCTTGAGATAGGGCGGCCAGCTGAACAGCAGCAAGGCACCTAGGCTGCCGATGGCGAAGCTGAGCAACCAGAGCAGATTGTAGGTCAGGCGTTGGCCGACCACCTTCAGTCGGTTGCCGACCGTGTCGAGCGGGATTGCTAGCACATGCTTGCGCCACCCGCGTGTGCCGCTCCAGTAGGCCTGCTGGCAGCCATAGCCGAGCAGGAGCAGGCCAACGGCGAAGATTAGGATCTGCCAGAAGCCTTTGGCCGCGATCTCCGTGGCCAGATTCTGGCCGATTATGCCCAGCTCGCTCGGAAGTTGGGCGGCGCCGTCGCGAACTCCGGCAACGTGGGCGCGGGTGGCTGCAACCCAGCGGCGGAACTCGCGCGCCAGGTTGGTTTCCTCCTGCTTGATCTGCCCGCCGACCGTATCCTGCGACGCAGCGCTTGGCGCGGCTGCCGCCGCCGGCGCGCCCTGGGCCAGCCAGTCCTGGACGGCCGGCTTGCGCAGCAGGTCCACGAGCTGTTGGACCTCGGCCGGCGGTTGGGCAGGTGCGGCCACCTGCTGCGCCGACGCCGGCACCGCGCAGACCGCCCATAGCAAGGCCAACACCCAGGGAAGGATCATATTGCGCATCGGGCCTTGCCTTCCTTGTCCCGCAACGTCCGGGCCGTGGGGCAGCCGGCCGTTCATTGGTCCCAGCTCGCGAGCATCAGCCACGGAGTTGGCCGTCGCAGATCAATGGTATCGTTGCCGCGCAGCCGGTCCTCATGTTGCCGGCTTGTTCATCGCTTCGACGGCGAGTTGTGCTGCCGCCGGACCGCTCTCGCCACCGGCGACCTGGACGGTCGGGAACGCGAACTTGATGCCGTTCTCGTCGAATGCCTTCTTGATCATCGCGTAGGCCCTCCGCCGGATCACGAACTGCTCCCCCGGCTTGCACGTCAGCTTCAGGCGAATCTTGATTGCGAAGTCGCCGTATTCCTCCACGCCCTGCATCTTCAGGGTGTCGATGATATGCGGCCCCATCGCCGGATCGGCCAGCAGCTCCTTGCCGATCTGCTTGATGATCCGCTTCACCTTGTCGAGGTCCGTGTCGTAGGTCAGCCCCAGCGTAACCTTGTCGATCACCCAGTCGCGCGAATAGTTGGTGATCTTGTCGAGCGAGCCGAACGGCACGGTATGCAGATAGCCGCGATGGTGCCGCAGCTTGATCGACCGCAGCGAAAAGCCCTCGACCGTGCCGCGGATGCTGCCGCTCTCGATGTACTCCCCGACTCGGAACGCATCGTCCAGCAGGAAGAACACACCCGAGATCACGTCCTTGACCAGCGTCTGCGACCCGAAGCCGATCGCGACGCCGACCACGCCTGCACCGGCGATCAGCGGCCCGACCTCGATGCCCAGCGCCGAGAGTGCCATCAGCACGGCCATCACGATCAGGACCACAAACAGCACGTTGCGTGCGATCGGCAGCAGGGTCCGTACCCGTGCGCGACGTTGAATTGCCTCGGGCGTGTCCGCACCAGCCGTGGCCTGCGCCTCCGCGAGGTTGCGGTCGATCCACGTTCGCAGGACGTGCCAGACCAGCTCGACCACCAGCACGATCACGACCGCATGCAGCCCGCCCCGCAGCAACCGCGACAGGGTCGTGTCGCCGCCCATTGAGTTGACGTCGAGCTCCCAGATCCAGGCAAGGAGCAAGGCGGCGCCGATGACCCACAGCGCGCGGAGGCCACGATCCAGCACGGCGCTGACCAACGGTGGGACTGCCTCCGCATGGTCCGAGCCCGCGGGGCGCAGGATGTGACTGACCGACAGATTGGTGATCCGCAGCAGCGCCAACAGACCCGCCAGAATGACGACGGTGTAGAAGGGACGAACGGCACCAACAGGCACGAGCAGCCAGACCAGAACCAACGCCACCGTGAGCAGCGCGTTTCGTGTGCGCGCGGCGGCCCGCCGCTCCGCGTTCGGCTCCTGCTCCGCATGCAGGGCCGGCCGTCGCCACAGCGCCAGGAGCAGGATGGAGAGCCACACGAGGGAGAAGGTATCGGCGACCAGGATCTGCACGGGCTCCGACACGCCGAGATCGATCAGAAAATGGTGCACGAGATGGGCGCCGAGGTACCAGCCCACGGCAATGGTGAGCCAGACATACCAATGCCGGGCCGAGGCCGTGCTCATCGGCAGAATGCGGAATCGCTCGGCCCCCGGCGCGAGCACAAACCGGAGAAGAATGGTGGTGAGCCAGACGACGACCACAAACAGTAGCACGCGCGCGATCAAGGCGTGCAGCAGCGGTGGCCAGTCGAAGAGGAGGAAGGCGCCGAGCGAGCCGACCGCGAAGGAAGCCGTCCAGCCCAGGCCGAAAGCGAGTCGACGCCCGACCGCACGCAGACGCTCCTGTACGGTGTTGAGCGGCATCGCGATCAGCCGCCGGCGGAAGCCTGTGGTCGCGCGCCAGTAGAGACGCTCGACCAGGATACCCAGCCCCAGGAACATCGCGACGAGCAGCACGGTCTCCCACAGGCCTTGTGCCGCGACCTCGGCCCACAGGGCTCCGCCCACTCGGGTCAGCTCGGGCAGGGCGACGGGCAGCGCTGCGAGCGAGGCCAGGACATGCTGCCGGATGGCCATCGCAGGGGCAGTCATGTCCCCCATCATCGTCCCGGCCGGCGTAGCTGGCGGAGTGTCGGTCGGTGGAGGCTGCTGCTGCTGGCCGAGCCACTGGCGCACCTGCGGGTCGTCCATCAGGGTCAGCAGCTCGCGGACCTTGGCCGGGGGCGCCGCGTCCGCTGTGGCCGCGTCCTGTGCGCCGGCGGGCGTGCAGGCCATGATCAGGGCGCTCCACAGGAACCAGGCTCGCACTATGCCCAGCAATGGCGTGATCAATCGGCTGCCCTGTCCTCGGTTGCCCTTCGTGCTGGCGGATCTCTACCAGTCTCCGCTGTGGTTTGCACGCCGTGGACAGGCAGTCCCGCGGGCTGCGGGGCCGGGCAAGAAAGTCCCTATCTCGCTGCGGCAAACCGCCTTAGATTCTGCGTTCGCCCCTGTGCTTGTCGGGTATGGGGGCCTGTGTTATCTGCCGCACGCCGCTCGGGCGACGGATAACGAGTCGTGTCCCCGCACCGTAAGATGCGGCCGCCGATCTCGCAGCAAGTCGGGGAAGCGAAGAGTGCCTGCCAGCACGACGGCCTCCGGTGTGGCCAGCCGCTACGCCAATGCATTGTTTGATCTAGCCAAGGAACGGGGTGGCCTCGACGAGGCCGGCGCTGATCTTGCCGCGTTGCAGCAGGCCGTCGGCGAAAGCGACGATCTGGCCCGCCTGCTGCGCAGCCCGATCATCAGCCGCGACGAGCATGCCCGGGCGACGGCGGCCCTCGCCGAGCGGATCGGGGCCTCGGCGACCGTGAAGAACTTCCTGGGCGTCCTCGCCAACCAGCGGCGCCTGGGCGCGTTGCCCGCCATCATCGACGAGTTTGCGCGCCTTCTTGCCGCGCATCGGGGCGAGGAGACGGCTGAGGTGACCTCGGCCCAGCCGTTGGACGAGGGCCAGCTGGGCAGCGTGCGCGACGCAGTGGCGAGCTATGCCGGGCGGCCCGTGCAGCTGACCGCGTCGGTCGACCCGTCGCTTCTGGGCGGCATCGTGGTGCGGATCGGCTCGCGCATGATCGACGCCTCGCTCAAGACCAAACTGCACAATCTCGAGCTCTCCATGAGGGGGATACGCTGATGGACATCCGCGCCGCTGAGATCTCCGCGGTCCTCAAGGAGCAGATCGCCAATTTCGGTGCCGAGGCCGAGATGG
>JBGAKU010000101.1:0-17574 GCA_044224255.1 Geminicoccaceae bacterium | reverse complement strand
GGTGGTGCCCGGCGGCCCGGCCGAGGCCAAGGGCCTGCGCCCCGGCGACGTCATCCTCTCGATCGACCGCAAGCCGGTCGCCGAACCGCGTGACGTCGTGGCCGCGATCCGCAAGGCGCACGAGACGGGTGCCAAGTCGGTCCTGCTGTTCGTCTCGCGTGACGGCAACGAGCGCTTCGAGGCCGTTCCACTGGCCACTTCCTGATCAGGCGCGGCCGCCGGGGAATGCCCCGGCGGCCCGCTCGCCGTCGCGACGCGGCGGCGCGTGCAAGGTAGGAGCCCTGTAGCCGATGCATGTCTTGATCATCGAGGACGACCGCGACGCCGCCGGCTACATGGCCAAGGGGCTGAAAGAGAGCGGTCACAATGTCGAGGTCGTCAACAGCGGCAAGGACGGTCTGCTGATGGCCGCCGGCGCCGACTACGACGCCCTGATCGTCGACCGGATGCTGCCCGAGCTCGACGGCCTCAGCCTGGTGCGCACCCTGCGCGCCACCGGCAACCAGACGCCGGTCCTGTTCGTCAGCGCGCTCGGCGATGTCGACGAGCGGGTGAAGGGCCTGCGCAGCGGCGGTGACGACTATCTCGCCAAGCCCTATGCCTTCTCCGAGCTGCTCGCCCGGCTCGAGTCGCTGGTGCGGCGCAGCTCGACCGGCACCGCCGTGGCGCCCGAGACCGTGCTGCACTATCAGGACCTCAGCCTGGACCTCCTGGCGCGGCGGGTCGTGCGCGCCGGCCGGCCGATCGACCTGCAGCCGCGCGAGTTCAAGCTGCTCGAGGTCCTGATGCGCCATGCGGGCCAGGTGATGACCCGCACCATGCTGCTGGAGAAGGTCTGGGACTACCGCTTTGACCCGCAGACCAACGTGATCGACGTCCACATCAGCCGCCTGCGGCAGAAGATCGACCGCGGTCACGCCCAGGCGCTGATCCAGACCGTGCGCGGCGCCGGATACAGTCTGCGTGCCCCCGACCAAGCCGCTTAGAAGCTCGACCTTTCGCCTCACCCTGGCCTATCTTGGCCTGTTCGGGCTCTCCAGCGCCATTCTCCTCGGGGCCATCAATTGGATGACGGCCCGCTTCAACGACCGGCAGGTCCGCGCGGTGATCGAGGAGGACATGGCGCTGCTCCTCGAGCAGGCCCGCCCCAGGGGGCTGGTGGGCCTGCAGAAGCTGATCGCCGAGCGGGCGGCCGTCGAGCCCAATCGGCGCGCGATCTACGTCCTGACCGATCCGCTCGGCAATCTGATTGTCGGCAACCTGGTGGGTTGGCCCGTAAGCGTCGCCGACGACGACAACTTCGTCTCGTTCACCGTCGACGTTCACGAAGGAGGCGCTGCCAAGGCACGGTCGCATCCCGCCCTCGCCAAGGTGGCCTATGACGAGCTCGGCTTCAGGCTCCTGGTCGGGCGAGACGTCTACGACCTCGTGCAGTCGCAACAGCAGATCAAGACCGCGAGCCTGCTCGGCATCGCGGCTATCGTGGTGCTGGGCCTCGTCGGCGGCTTCATCCTCAGCCGCTGGATGCTGGCCCGCCTGGAGCGTATCAACCGCTCGACCTCCCGCATCATGGCCGGCGAGTTCGGGCGGCGGATCGCGATCGAGGGCAATGGCGACGAGTTCGACAATCTCGCCGAGAATCTCAACGTCATGCTCGAGCGCATCGAGCGGCTGCTTGCCGGCATGCGGCAGGTGAGCGAGGACATCGCGCACGACCTGCGCACGCCGCTCAACCGGATCCGCTCGCGCATCGAGGTCGCCCTGATGGGCTCGCCGGACACCGACGAAGCGCGCGCCCTGCTCGAGCAGACGCTGCAGGATGCGGACCGGCTGATCGAGACCTTCAACGCGCTCTTGGCGATCGCGCGTGCGGAGGCGGGTGCGCAGCAGGGCGACTGGGAGCGGCTGGACCTGACCGAGATCGCACGCGACGTCGCCGAGCTCTACGAACCCCTGGCCGAGGAGGGCGACATCCGGCTGCGGCTCGATCTGCGGCCGGGCGCCGTGATCCTCTGCCATCGCCAGCTCGTCTCGCAGGCGATCGCCAACGTCGCCGACAACGCGATCAAGTACACGCCGGCGGGCGGCACGGTCACCATAGCGACCGCCTCCGATCCCCTGCCCCGGATCACGGTCACCGACACCGGGCCCGGCATTCCGGCCGAGCTGCGCGAGCACGCCAAGCAACGCTTCGTCCGGCTCGACGCGCAGCGCAGCACGCCGGGCAGCGGCCTCGGCCTCAGCCTCGTCGACGCCGTGGCCAAGCTCCATCATGCGAGGCTGTCCTTGGACGACAGTCATCCCGGGTTGCAGGTGAGCCTGCACTTCAGGCCCGCGCCGGTGGCGGCGGTCGAGCCCCGTCCGGCCGCCGCCTGAGACGAGCAAAGGCACCCGGATATGATCTCGGCACCGTTTCGCCACCTCCGGCCGCATCGTTAGTCGCTCCTTAACATCCGGGAAACTATACCGGACCCGTCCAGGCGGTTCATGGAGCGGCAAGGGATGTTGCGACCGGCGGAGCGCTTCTCGGTCAACATCGTGCGGCGGGACGAGTATATCGGCCCTCAGCCGTCGGCCTTCCGGCCCTCGCCGCTGACGCTCGTGGTGCTCGCCGCCATCCTCGGTACCGGAGTGGGCGGGGTGTTGCCCGCGGCCTGGGGGCCGGCATCCGATCGGGCCGGCATGACGCAGGCCCGGCTCGGGCGTGGCCCCACTCTCATCGAGCCGGCCGCCGGGCCAGTTGGTGGGCTCACTGTGCCGCGCGCCGCCGATCGGGGCTTCTACGCGCCGGTCCTGCTCGACGGCATCGCCGTGACCATGCGGCTCGCCCCCGACAGCGCGGCCTCGTTCCTGGCGGCGCGCGATGCACGGCTCCTCGCCGCGCCCGACGTCGCCGCGGATCCGATCACGGTCGACCAGATGCGGCTCGGCGGCGTGGTCGCGGGGCCCCTGACGCTGCCGGTGTCCGACGCCGACGCCTCGGTCCTCGGCGCCGATCTGCTGGGGCGGTTCGGGCCGATTCGGATCGACGAGCGGCAGCTCACGCTGGGCACACCCTGATCTCTCGCTTGCCTGCAACCTCGAGCCATTCCATCTAATCGCTACGGTCGGGCGCATCGTCCCGGTCGCGGAGCGGCGATGGGCAACGAGACGGACGGACGGCTCCATCGGTTCTACAGCACCGACCTTGCCCCATGCCCCTATTTGCCCGAGCGACAGGAGCGCCGCCTGGTCGCGCTGGTCGAGGGCGAGGAGAGCAACGACCGGCTCGATCTTCTCACCGAGGCCGGCTTCCGGCGCAGCCAGGGCTATCTCTACAAGCCGGTCTGCCCGGACTGCCGGCGCTGCGTGCCGGTGCGGATCGCCGTGGACGGGTTCAGCCCCGGGCGTAGCTTTCGCAAGGTGCTCGCGCGCAATCGCGATCTCGGCGCACGCGAGACGGATACGATCGCCACGGACGAGCAGTTCGAGCTGTTCCATCGCTATCTGCGCCACCGGCATCAGGACGGTGGCATGGTCCGCATGGACCGCGGCGCCTATGCCGAGATGGTCGAGGTGGCGCCGGCCTCGACGCGGCTGATCGAGTTCCGCGACCCGTCCGGGCAGCTCGTCGGCGTCAGCCTGACCGATTTCGTCCGCTCGGGCCTGTCTGGGGTCTACAAGTTCTACGAGCCCGATTCGCCGCAGCGCTCCCTGGGCACCTTCATCATCCTGTGGCATGTCGAGCATGCGCGCCGGCTCGGCCTGCCATACGTCTATCTCGGCTATTGGATCGGCGAGAGCCGCAAGATGGCCTACAAGGCGCGCTTCGCGCCCCTCGAGCGACTGGACGGGCCGTTCTGGCGACCGTTCGCGGCCGGGCCGGACTGACACCGGCGGGCATGGGCGGGCGCAGCGCAGGGGGAGACGCGACGATGACGGACAGCTTCAGGGCGGTGCGGCTGGAGCAGGCGGATAAGGCCACGGTGGCGAGCGTGACCGGGATCGCGGCTGCCGACCTGCCGCCCGGCGAGGTCGAGGTCGAGGTCAGCCATTCGACCCTGAACTACAAGGACGCACTGGCGATCACCGGTGTGGGCAAGATCGTGCGCGAGTTCCCCTTCGTGCCGGGGATCGACCTCGCCGGGACCGTCCGCAGCTCGACCGATCCGCGGTTCAGCCCCGGCCAGGAGGTGCTGCTCACCGGCTGGGGCGTCGGCGAGCGCCATTGGGGCGGCCTCGCCGAGCGCGCCCGCGTCAAGGCGGACTGGCTGCTGCCCAAGCCGGACGGCCTGACCCTGGCCCAGACCATGGCGATCGGCACCGCCGGTTTCACCGCGATGCTCAGCGTGCGGGCGCTGGAGGATCAGGGCGTGCGCCCAGGCGAGGGCGAGGTCGTCGTCACCGGGGCCGCGGGCGGGGTCGGCAGTGTCGCCATCCCCCTCCTGCGCCGCGCAGGCTTCACGGTGGTCGCCTCGACGGGGCGGACGGAGCTCGCGGACTATCTGACCGACCTCGGCGCCCATCGGGTGATTGACCGGAGCCAGTTCAGCGAAGGCAGCAAGGCGCCGCTCGATTCGGCGGTCTGGGCCGGCGCCATCGATACCGTGGGCGGCTCGACCTTGGTCAACCTGCTCAAGGGCATGCGCTATCACGGCGTCGTTGCCGCCTGCGGGCTCGCCGGCGGGGCAGCCTTCAACGCCACGGTGTTCCCCTTCATCCTGCGCGGAGTCCGGCTGATCGGCATCGATTCGGTCTATTTCCCGGCCGCCGAGCGCCCGGCGGTGTGGGCACGCCTCGCCCGCGACCTCGACCTCGACCTGCTCGCCCGGATGACCCGGACCATCCCGCTCGGCGAGGTGCCCGCCGTGGCACCCGAGTTCCTGGCCGGCAAGGTGCAGGGCCGCCTGGTCGTCGACACCCGGGCCTGAGCGGTGCCCCAGGCCCCTGCTGCGCTGCCGCATTGCGTGATCAGGCCGCTGTGCTATAGCACCTGCCTTCGTGATTGGCGGCTGCCGGCGCGATGTGCCGGTCCGGCCGGTGTGCTCGTCTGGTAACGACCGACCAGCGCTGGTCAGAACGAACGCTGTCGATGAACTTGCCCTGGGTGCCCCTCTGGCGCCGCCCCGCATCGGGGTGTGCGCCCTGTTCGGTCGTTCCCGGGCCAAAGCGCCGCCCATGCCGCGCGACCTCGTCGCCGGGCTTGCCCATGTGCCGGCGCGCACCTGGAACATAACAAGCGATGCCCAAGATCGAGATCGAGACCGACTATGTCGAGAAGTTGGCCGAGCTGCTCGCGCGCACCGGCCTGAGCGAGATCGAGATCTGCCAGGGAGAAGCCCGCATCCGGGTGGCGCGGCAGACGGCCACCAGCATCGAGTATGTCCAGGCCGCCCCCGTCGCGGCCGCCGCGGCACCCGTCGCGGCTGCCGCCGCGCCGGAGCCCGGTCACCCAGGGGCGGTCACCTCGCCCATGGTCGGCACGGCCTATCTCTGCCCCGAGCCGGGCGCGCCGGCCTTCGTCAAGGTCGGCGACACGGTGAAGGAGGGCCAGACGCTCCTGATCATCGAGGCGATGAAGGTGATGAACCAGATCCGCGCCCCGCAGGCCGGCAGGGTCACCCGAGTCTTCGTGACCAACGCGGCGCCCGTCGAGTATGGCGAGCCGCTCCTGGTGATCGAGTAGCCTGCGTGTTCGGCAAGGTCCTAATCGCCAATCGCGGCGAGGTGGCGCTGCGCATCCTGCGCGCCTGCCGCGAGCTGGACATCGCCTCGGTCGCGGTGCACTCGACCGCCGATTCGCAGGCCATGCACGTGCGGCTCGCCGACGAAAGCGTGTGCATCGGCCCGCCCAAGGCCGCCGACAGCTACCTCAACCCGCTGGCGATCCTGGCTGCGGCCGAGATCACCGGCGCCGACGCGATCCATCCGGGCTACGGCTTCCTCTCCGAGAACGCCGACTTCGCCCAGATGGTCGAGGAGCACGGCTTCGCGTTCATCGGCCCCTCGCCCGAGCATATCCGGCTCATGGGCGACAAGATCGTCGCCAAGGCCACCGCGCGCGATCTCGGCATCCCGACCGTGCCCGGCAGCGACGGCCCCGTCCTCACCGAGGCGGAGGCGGTCGAGCTCGCGCACGAGATCGGCTTTCCGGTCCTGATCAAGGCCGTGGCCGGCGGCGGCGGCCGCGGCATGACCGTGGTCAGGAGCGCGGACGAGCTGGGTGACGCCGTACGCATGGCGCGCAACGAGGCCAGGGCCGCATTCGGCGACGACCGGGTCTATGTCGAGCGCTTCCTCGACCATCCGCGCCACATCGAGGTCCAGGTGATCGGCGACGGCCGCGGCCGGGTCGTCCATCTGGGCGAGCGCGACTGCTCCCTGCAGCGCCGCCACCAGAAGGTGGTCGAGGAGGCTCCCTCGCCCGTCCTGAGCGGCGAGCAGCGCGAGCGACTCGGCCTCATCGTCACCGAGGCCCTGCGCAAGCTCACCTACCGCAGCCTGGGCACGGTCGAGTTCCTGTACCAGGACGGCGAGTTCTACTTCATCGAGATGAACACCCGGCTCCAGGTCGAGCATCCGGTCACCGAGCTGATCACCGGGATCGACCTGGTCCGCGAGCAGATCCGGCTGGCGGCGGGAGAGCCCCTGGCCCTCACCCAGGCCGACATCCGGTTCGAGGGCCACGCCATCGAGGTGCGGATCAACGCCGAGGACCCCCGCACCCTCCTGCCCTCACCGGGCCGCGTGACCGCGTTCCATGCTCCCGGCGGGCCGGGCGTGCGCATGGATTCGGCCCTTTACGCCGGCTACACGGTGCCACCCTACTACGACAGCCTGATCGCCAAGCTGATCGTCCACGACGTCGACCGGCGAACCGCGATCCGCCGCCTGGAGCGGTGCCTGGAGGAGGTCGTGATCGACGGCATCCCCTCCACCGTGCCGCTGCTGCGCGCCATCTTCGCCACCGACGACGTCCGCGAGTCGGAGTTCGACACCGGCTGGCTCGGCCGCTTCCTGGCCGGCTGGAGCGAGTGACCGGGCCGCGGTGACGCCGCTCGATCCGCCGCTGGAGCTGCTCCTGCGGGCCTATGCCGTCGGCGTGTTCCCGATGGCCGAGGACCATCTCAGCCAACGGATCGACTGGATCGAGCCGCGCCGGCGGGGAATCATCCCGCTGGACGCTTTCCACGTTCCCCGCAGCCTCCGCCGGACGATGCGCCGCGGCGGCTACGAGCTCCGCCTGGACCACAACTTCGAGACCGTGATCCGCGCCTGCGCCACCCCCGCACCGGACCGGCCGCGCACCTGGCTCAACGAGGCGCTGATCCGCTCCTACACCGCCCTCGCAGACGCCGGCTTCGCCCACAGCGTCGAGATCTGGCGCGACGGTGCCCTGGTCGGCGGACTCTACGGTGTCCGCCTGGGCGGCGCCTTCTTCGGCGAGAGCATGTTCTCGCGCGTCACGGACAGCAGCAAGATCGCCCTCGTGCATCTGGTCGAGCTCCTCAACGCCGGCGGCTTCCGCCTGCTCGACGCGCAGTTCCTGACCACCCACCTGCAGCGGTTCGGCGCCATCGAGATCGGCCGTGCGGCCTATCTCGCCCGTCTCCGCGAGGCCCTGCAGGCCCCGGCCACCTTCCCCTCGCCTGCAACTCTCGTGCGCCCGCCTGCGTAGATGGGTTGGAGGTCTCTTCGGGTCCTTCCCCATTCGAGGGAATGACCCGATCATGCGGGCCGGGTGCGCTGGGTGGCGACCCGATCGCGGGGAGGGCATCGCTGTCGCAGCCAGCCGAGGAGAATCCGCCCGACGCGGCTCTGGCCGAGTGGCTGGTCGCGATCGGGCGTGGTGAGCGCGATGCGCTGGCGATCCTCTACGGCCAGACCGCGCCCCGGCTGATGGCGGTGCTGGTGCGTCTGCTGCACCGACGCGAGCTCGCCGAGGAGGCGCTGCATGACGTGTTCGTGCGCGTCTGGCATCGTGCCGCGAGCTTCGACCCGGCGCGCGGCTCCGCCATGGGTTGGCTGGTGGCGATCGCGCGCAACATCGCCTTCGACCATCATCGCCGCTACCGGCGCGAGCTGGCGAGTCTGGTCGATCCGATCGAGGAGCTGGCCGACCCGGCAAGCGATGCCGGCCTGTCGCTCGCCCGCCGCGCGCTTCTGGCCTGTCTTGACCGCCTTGAGCCCGAGCCCCGCCGCTGCGTCCTGCTCGCCTACCAGGGCGGATACAGCTACGACGAGCTGTCGATCATGCTCAAGCGCCCGACCGGGACAATCAAGAGCTGGGTGCGCCGCAGCCTGCAGCGGCTGCGGGCGTGCCTGGAGGCCGGGTGATGGCCGAGGACGATCTGCCGGAGGTGCTGGCGGGCGAGTATGTGCTGGGCGTGCTCGACGCCGCGGAGCGGGCCGCGTTCGAGCTGCGGATGGTCCGCGAGCCCGCGCTCGCGCGCCTGGTGGAGGAGTGGCAGGCGCGCCTGCTGCCGCTGGACGAGGGGCTGGCGCCGGTCGAACCGAGACCGGAGGTGTGGCGCCGGATCGCCCAGTCGATCCAACCGCGGCCGATCCAACCGCGGCGGCCGCCACCGCGCAGGGCTGGGTGGAACCGGCTCGCGCTGTGGCGCGGCTGGGCGCTGGCCGCAACGGCGGCCGCGTTCGGGCTCCTGGTCCTACTGGGAATCGAGCGGCCGCCGGCGCCCCAGCTGGTCGCGGTCCTCAACGACAGCAACGGCCAGCCGCTGTGGATCATCAGCGCGGGCGCCGATGCGAGCCGCCTCGTGGCGCGGCCGCTGGGCGTGCCGGACGGGCAGGCGCAAGTCCCCGAGCTGTGGCTTCTGCCGCGCGACGGCCGCCCACCGGTCTCTCTGGGCGTCCTCGACCGACAGGGCAACAACCGCCGCTCCCTGCCGGCGCCGGCGCAGGCGCTGCTGGAGCCGGGAGCCGCTCTGGCCGTCAGCCTGGAGCCCCCGGGTGGATCGCCCACGGGCCAGCCGACCGGCCCGGTGGTCTCCTCGGGCGCGCTCCTCACCCAGCCCTTCTGAGGCTCAGCCCTGGCTCGGCTTCGGTGACGGCAGCGGCAACGGCAGCGACGGCTCGGGCGGTGGCAGATCGGGCTCGAGCGGCTCCGCGCAGGCGATCAGCCAGACATCGTAGACGGGATGCTCCAGGGCCGACAGAGACGGGCTGGAGGCGAACATCCAGCCGGTGAACGCGACCTGCCGCTCGCGCTCGGGCTCGGCGACCGCGATCTCGAGGAACACCGCACTCTCGGGCGGCTCGGTCGGCGGCGTGGTCAGGCAGGCGCGCGCGGTGATCCGCAAGGTGCCGTAGGCGACCTCCTCGCCGATCGGCAGCCGCAGCTCGGTCGTGCGCGCCGTGATCTTGTCGAGCGCCTGCAGCACCGCCACCAGATGCGGCCGCACCGGCCCGTCGGCCTGCGCGACCGCCGGCAGGAGCAATGCGGCACCGATGGCCAGACAGGCGATGCGCCTCACTGGGTCCCGTCCGCCCCGGCGGCACCGCCTTGCCCGCTCTGCCCGCCCTGGCTGCTGAAGATGTAGCGCCCGATCAGGTCCTCGAGATTGACCGAGGACTGGGTCAGCTTGATCTCGCCGCCGTCCGCCAGGACCTGGTCCTCACCGCCCGGCACCACCGCCAGATATTTGCCGCCGAGCAAGCCACTGCTGACGATCGCGGCCGAGCTGTCGGAGGGCAGCTCGATGCCATTGCGGACGCTGAAGGTCACCTCGGCGCGGAAGGTCTGGGGATCGAGCCCCTGCGCCAGAATCCGGCCGACCTTGATGCCCGAGATCCGCACATCGCCACCGATCTCCAGCCCGTCGACCCGGTCGAACTTGGCGCGCAGCGTGTAGCCGCCGGGATCGCCCGCGTCGCTACGGCCATAGGCCCAGGCCAGAAAGCCCAGCGCCACGGCGAGCACGGCGGCGCCGAGCAGGGTCTCGACATAGTTGCGGGACATGCGTTCCGTTTTCCTCAGCCGCTCTTCGCGGATTCCAGCCCGAGGAGAGCGCGCGCGAACGCGGCGGCCTCGAACGAGCGCAGATCGTCGATCGCCTCGCCGACGCCGATCGCATGGATCGGCAGCCCGAAGCGCCGCGCCAGCGCCACCACCACCCCGCCCTTGGCGGTGCCGTCGAGCTTGGTCACGATCAGCCCGGTCAGGTCGACCATGTCCTTGAACACCTCGACCTGATTGTGGGCGTTCTGACCGGTCGTGGCATCCAGCACCAGCACCACGTCGTGCGGCGCCTCGGGATCGACCTTCTTGATCACGCGCACGATCTTGCGCAGCTCGTCCATCAGGCCCTGCTTGTTCTGCAGCCGGCCGGCGGTGTCGATCAGGAGGAGATCCGCCCCTTCCGCTCGTGCCTGCTCCAGCGCGTCGAAGGCGAGCCCGGCGGGGTCGGCGCCCTCCTTGCCGCGGATCACCGGCACGCCGTTGCGCCGGCCCCAGATCTCGAGCTGCTCGACCGCCGCGGCGCGGAAGGTGTCGCAGGCCGCCAGCACCACCTTGAGGCCGGCTCCGACCGCCTGGTTGGCGAGCTTGCCGATGGTCGTGGTCTTGCCGGTACCGTTGACGCCGCAGACCAGCACCACCTGCGGCCGGAACCTGGCCCGGTGCGGCAGCGGCTCCGCCACCGGCTCCAGCACCTTGGCCACGGCCGCGGCCAGCGCCTCACGGATCTCGCTGTCGGTCACCTCGCGGCCGAAGCGGTCCTTGCCGACCTCCTTGACCAGCGCCGCCGCGGTGTCGACGCCGAGGTCGGCCAGGATCAGGGCCTCCTCGAGCTCCTCGAGCGTCGCAGCGTCGAGCTTGCGACGCGCGACCACCACCTCGGCGATGCGCTCGGTCAGGCTGCTCGACGTGCGCGACAGCCCCGCCTTGAGCCGCGAGAACCAACCCCTGGGACCGCTCATGCCTCGGCGAACCCCACCAGCATGCCGTCCTCGACTTCCCGGATCGCCAGCTCCGTCACGGCACCGGCGGCCGGCATCTGCGAGCCCGCCCCGATCCGCACCGGGGCGAACTGATCCGTGTGGCCGGCCCCGTTCCGTTCCAGCAGCGCACGACGCCGCTGGCCGAGCTGGCCGCGCAGGAAGGCGTCGAGCGCCGCCTCGCCCCGCGCGCGCAGCCTTGCCGCCCGCTCCTTGCGCAGCGCTGGCGCCACTTGCGGCATCCGCGCCGCCGGCGTGCCGGTGCGCGGCGAGTAGGGAAAGACGTGCAGGAAGGTCAGGCCCGCCTCCTCGACCAGGTCCAGCGTATTCCTGAACATCGCCTCGTCCTCGGTTGGAAAGCCCGCGATCAGGTCCGCACCGAACACGAGATCCGGCCGCAACGCGCGCAGCTCGCGCGCCAGCCGGATCACGTCGCCGCGCAGATGGCGCCGCTTCATCCGCTTGAGCACGAGATCGTCGCCCGCCTGCACCGACAGATGGAAATGCGGCAGCAGCCGCGGTTCCGTCGCCACGAGCTTCCACAGCGCCGGGTCCGGCACCGCCGGATCGTAGGAGGAGAGCCGCAGCCTTGTCAGCTCGGGCACCTCCGACAGGAGCGCCGTCAGCATGGCGCCCAAGGACGGCTGCTCCGGAAGGTCGCGACCGTAGGAGGCGATGTCGACTCCGGTCACCACCAGCTCGGCATGGCCAGCCGCAAGCAGCGCCCGGGCCTGCTCGGCGATCGCCGCCAACGGCACGCTGCGGCTCGGCCCGCGCCCGTAGGGGATGATGCAGAAGGTGCAGCGATGGTCGCAGCCCTGCTGCACCTGCAGGAACGCCCGTGTCCGCCCTTCCAGCCCGTCGACCAGATGGTGCGTCGTCTCGTGCACCGCCATGATGTCGGCGACCTGCCGGCGCGGTGCTGCCACCTCCAGCCCGGCCCAGGTCTCCGGCCGCAGCTTCTCGGCATTGCCGACCAGATGGTCGATCTCCGGCATCGCCTCGTAGGCGGCGGTCGCGACCTGCACCCCGCAGCCCGTGACCACGATCCGTGCCTCCGGCCGCTCGCGCCGCAGCCGGCGGATGGTCTGCCGCGCCTGCCGGTCGGCCTCGGCCGTGACGGTGCAGGTGTGCACGATCACCGTGTCGGTCAGCGCCGCGGCAAGCGCATGCCGGCGCATCACCTCGGACTCGAAGCTGTTGAGCCGGCAGCCGAAGGTGACGACCTCGACCTCAGCGGTCATCGAAAAGCTCCGGCGCCAGCGTTCCCGAGAACGCCCGCGCGGTCGGCCCGATCAGCGTCACCGGCCCCTCGCCCGGCCACGCCACCTCGACCTCGCCGCCGTCGAGCACGAGCCGCACCCGTTCGCCCACCAGCCCGCGCCGCCGTGCGGCCACCATCGCCGCACAGGAGCCGCTGCCGCAGGCGAGCGTCAGCCCAGCCCCGCGCTCGAACACCCGCAGCCGCAGCCGCTCCGGGCCGGTGAGCTGCGCGAAGCCGATATTGCCGCGCTCGGGCAGGATCGGGTGGCGCTCCAGCTCGGCGCCCAGGCCCGCGACGTCGATCGCGCCGACGTCCGGTACCAGGAACACCAGATGCGGATTGCCCATGCCCACCGCCACCGGCCGCGGCAGCCCCGGCACGTCCAGCGGCACCTCGACGGTGTCGCACGCTTCGGCCAGCGGGATGCCCTGCCAGTCGAGTACGGGCTCGCCCATGACCACCGCGATCCGGCCGTCGGGCAGCAGCTCGGCCATAAGCCGGCGCTCGCCCACCACCAGCCGCAGAAGTGGCGGCGCTCCTTGGTCGAACAGGTAGCGCGCCACGCAGCGCGTGCCATTGCCGCACGCCCCGGACTCGCTGCCGTCGACGTTGAAGAAGCGCAGCCGCGCGTCAGCCGCCTCGTCGCGCTCGATCAGCAGCAGCTGATCGAACCCGACTCCGCGATGCCGGTCCCCGATCCGTCGTACCGCCTCGGGCGTCAGCGGAATCGGCGCACGCCGCCCGTCCAGCACGACGAAGTCGTTGCCGCAGCCGTGCATCTTCTCGAACGGAACGGGCTCCATGCGCCGGGGGGATAGACGCGCACCGCCGCACACGCAACCTCCGCCCGCCGTGAAGCTGGCGCCGAGCGCGGCCTGAGCTATATGCGTCGCCGGCTGCCCAAGGGAGATAGGACATGATCCGGTCGACGATGCTGACGATGGCTCTACTGCTGGCCGGCCCGGCGCTCGCCGCCGACCGCACGCCGGCTCCGTCGGGTGCCGCCGTCTACTTCATCACCCCCGCCGACGGCGAGACGCTCGCCGATCCGATCACCGTCCGATTCGGCCTCAAGGGCATGGGCGTCGCCCCCGCCGGCATCGACAAGGCCAACACCGGCCATCACCACCTGCTGATCGACACGCCCGACCTGCCGCCCCTCGACGAGCCGATCCCCGCCGACGACCACCACAAGCATTTCGGCGGCGGCCAGACCGAGACCACGATCGACCTGCCCCCCGGCACTCACACCCTGCAGCTCCTGCTCGCCGACCAGAACCACATCTCGTTCAATCCTCCTCTGATGTCAGAGAGGATCACGATCACGGTACCGTAGGCTTTTGGCACGGTCCCTGCTGGCGCCGGGCCAGCCTGGCGCCAGAGCATGAACGTTCCCTTGATGACTTTGCGTCGGCCAACTGCTAGGGTCACGTCACAGTCGGCTAATATGACAGGACGCCGGCGGCTGAGAGAGGCATGCGCTCCCCCTGAGGCCGTGGGGGTACGCGTGATAACCAGTCACCAGCACGACAATGCGATGCCCGGGAAGCGGCAGGGCTCTCGCGAGCCGCTGCTCACCGACTCATGACGGCGCTGGGCCGATCGGGCAGGCGGGACTTCTGTCCGCCGGGCTCTTCGTCCCCGCGACCATGCTGGAGATGAGCGATGCCCCCCAAGATAGCCAGAAGCGCGGAGGCAGCCGCCGGCGAGGGCCGCCGGGTCGCTGACCTACGCAGGGAAGCGGCCAGGAAGGCGGAGAGGCACCGCGACGCCGGCGAAGGTGCCGGAAGCTTGGCTCTGACCAGAGCGGAACCGGAGCAGGACGACAGCTGACCTGGGTCGGCAACGGCAACGCAGGACCTCCCTCATCGAGGACTCGAGATGGCCGAAGGCGTGATCAAGTGGTTTCATTCCGTTCTCGGGTACGGCGCCATCGCCCCGGATGACGGCTCGCCCGTGGTGCTGCTGGACGCCGAGGTCGCCAAGCAGGCGGGGCTGAGCCGGCCCAGCAAGGGCGATCGGCTCGGCTTCGATTCGGTGCGCGGCACGAGCGGCCGCGTCTGGGCCACCAATTTGCGCGTTGCCCCGGCCGCGGCGCAGGGACCTCTCTGAGGTGCTCCCTCGACCGCGTGGCGGGCTCTCCGCTTGGCTCGACGACCGGCTTCACGACTGGCAGGCCGCATGGGCGCTGAAGTCAGTTCTGATGTTGGCCGGTCTGATCCTCGCTCTGTACGCGCTGGGCCTGCTGGCCAGCGACTGACCCCGGGCGACCTTTCGGGTCGAGCGGCAACAGCCAGATCCACCAAGTGACGGCGGTTGGCGAGCGCGACGGTGGTGGCGATTGCGGGGCGCGTTGTTGGGCCGCAGTGGACCGATGGGATTCTAGACCGAGACCCGGCTGAACTCCACCCCCGCTTGACTTTCCTGCCCTCCCGCATCAGAAGCGTGCGGCTTGCGGCGGTGCCGCGGCACCATATCTGACGGACAGGAGAGCGAGCGCGCCCGGCACCCCCGGAAAGGCGGTGGTGCGGAGCGCGCGGTTGGCGTTGATGTTCGAGAGCCTGACCACCCGCCTCACCGGCGTGCTCGACCGCCTCAAGCGGCGCGGCGCCTTGACCGAGGACGACGTCTACGAGGCGATGCGGGAGATCCGCGTCGCCTTGCTGGAGGCCGACGTCGCGCTGCCGGTGGTCAAGGACCTGGTGGCGCGCGTGCGCGAGCGCGCGGTCGGCCAGGAGGTGATAAAAAGCATCACCCCCGGCCAGATGGTGGTGAAGATCGTCCACGACGAGCTCGTGGCGATCCTGGGGGCCGAGACCGGCGAGCTGCGCCTCGCCTCGCCGCCGGCCGTGATCCTGATGGCCGGCCTGCAGGGCTCGGGCAAGACCACGACCAGTGCGAAGCTCGCCCGCCGCCTGCGCCTGAAGGAGCACAAGAAGGTGCTCCTGGCCTCGCTCGACACCCAGCGCCCGGCCGCCCAGACCCAGCTCGAGGTGCTGGCGGGCCAGTGCGAGGTGGCGAGCCTGCCGATCGTGCCGGGCCAGGGTGCGCTCGACATCGCCCGCCGCGCGCTCGAGACCGCACGGCGCGAGGGCTACGACGTCCTGATCCTCGACACCGCCGGCCGGCTCAGCATCGACGACGCGCTGATGACCGAGCTGGCCCAGGTCCGTGACCTGTCGCACCCGGCCGAGACGCTCTTGGTCGCCGACGCGCTGACCGGCCAGGACGCAGTCAACACCGCCCGCATCTTCCACGAGCGCATCGGCGTCTCGGGCATCGTGCTGACCCGCCTGGACGGCGACGGCCGCGGTGGTGCGGCGCTGAGCATGCGCCACGTCACCGGCCAGCCGATCAAGCTGGTCGGCATGGGCGAGAAGCTGGACGCGCTCGAGCCCTTCCACCCCGACCGGGTGGCCGCGCGCATCCTCGACATGGGCGACGTCGTCTCGCTGGTCGAGCAGGCGGCCGAGCTGGTCGACAAGGAGGATGCGGAGAAGCTCGCGAGGAAGCTGGCCAAGGGCAGCTTCGATCTCGGCGATCTGCGCTCCCAGCTGCAGCAGATGCGCAAGATGGGCGGGATGAAGGGCATCCTCGGCAAGCTGCCCGGCGTGCAGAAGATGCAAAAGCAGCTCGAGCAGGCCAATGTCGACGAGAAGGTGATCGGCCGCCAGTGCGCGATCATCGATTCGATGACGCCCAAGGAGCGCAAGAACGCCGACCTGATCAACGCGTCGCGCAAGCGGCGCATCGCCGCCGGCTCCGGCACCTCGGTCCAGGACGTCAACCGGCTGCTCAAGCAGCACCGGCAGATGCAGGACATGATGAAGCGGATGAAGAAGGCCGGCGGCATCCAGAATCTTTTCGGCCGCGGCGGCTTCCCGCCGGGCCTCCTGCCGCGCTGATCGCGGCCGCAACCCGGAGCTAGGGATCGACCAATGGCCGTTCGGATTCGTCTGGCGCGTGGCGGCGCCAAGAAGCGCCCCTTCTACCGCATCGTCGCCGCGGATGCGCGCAGCCCGCGCGACGGCCGCTTCCTCGAGCGCCTGGGCAGCTACAACCCGCTCCTGAACAGCGAGGATGCCAACCGCATCGTGCTGAACGAGGAGCGCATCCGCTACTGGCTGAGCCAGGGCGCTCAGGTCAGCGACCGCGTCGCCCGCTTCCTCGACAAGGCTGGTATCGCGCCGGGTGCCACCCGTCAGCGCGGCACCGGCAAGCGTGCGGCCGAGCTCGCGGCCAAGAAGGCCGCCGCCGAGGCCGAAAAGGCGGCCTGATCCCGTAGGCGATGGCGCAGGACAAGGCGATGGTCTGCGTGGCCCAGATCGGCGCCCCGCACGGGGTGCGCGGCGCGTTCCGGCTTCGGTGCTTCACCGAGGTGCCGGAGAACGTCGCCGCCTACGGGCCGGTCCACGACGAGGCCGGCAGGCCCCTGTTCGCCCTGCGCATCCTCGCCGAGGCCAAGGGCGGCCTGATCGCCGCTGCCCCCGGGATCGCGGATCGCGACGCCGCCGAGGCCCTGCGCGGCCTGCGCCTCTTCGTCCCGCGCGACCGCCTGCCTGCGACCGAGGAGGATGAGTTCTACCACGAGGATCTGGTCGGCCTCACCGCCCGCGCTCCCGACGGCACATCGCTCGGCCGGGTGATCGCGGTACACAATCACGGTGCGGGCGACATCCTCGAGGTCGAGCTGGAGCCCGGCCGGACCGAGCTGGTTCCGTTCACGCGCGCGGCCGTGCCCGCGGTCGATCTTGCCGCCGGCACGGTCGAGCTGGTGCTGCCGTGAGCGCCTGGGCCGCCACCGTGCTCACCATCTTCCCGGAGATGTTCCCCGGGCCGCTCGGCCTGTCGCTCGCCGGCAGGGCGCTGCAGCGCGGCGACTGGCGGCTGGACGCGGTCGACCTGCGCCGCTTCACCGAGGACCGCCACCAGACCGTCGACGACACTCCCTTCGGTGGCGGCGCGGGCATGGTGATGCGCCCCGACATCGTCGCCAAGGCCGCGGATGCCGTGGTCGCGGCCGGTGCTGTCGGCCCGCTCGTCTATCTCAGCCCGCGCGGCGAGCCATTGCGCCAGCAGCTCGTGACCGAGCTCGCCGCCGGCCCCGGCGTGGTGCTGCTGTGCGGGCGCTACGAGGGCGTGGACCATCGCGTGATCGAGGCGCGCGGCTTCCGCGAGGTCTCGCTCGGCGATTTCGTCCTCTCCGGCGGCGAGCTTGCCGCCATGACCCTGATCGACGCCTGCGTGCGTCTGCTCCCCGGTGTGCTGGGCACTGCCGCCTCGCTCGCCGAGGAGAGCTTCGCCGCGGGCCTTCTGGAATACCCCCACTACACCAGGCCGCAGGTGTGGGAGGGGCGCGCGGTGCCGGACGTGCT
>JBGAKU010000424.1:0-2126 GCA_044224255.1 Geminicoccaceae bacterium | reverse complement strand
CACCTCGTCACGCACGGTCAGATCGCCGACCACGGTGCCAGGCGGGATCTTGCGGATCGCGACGCCGACATCGTCGTCGTGGGCGAGCTTCATGAACGGGCTGAGCATCAGGCCGCGACCACGCCGGGAACGCCGGTCGCCAGCATCATCTGGCGGCAGCGCTCGCGGAAATTCTCGCGCACGTCGCGGGTGGGGGGCCGGCAGCGGCTGGAATCGAGACCCACCAGCTCCATGCACAGCTTGTCGAGATAGCCGTCGCCGGAAGTGTAGCCCTTCTCGATCTCGATCCACAGCTTGTAGAACGGCATCGCCTCGTCGACCAGCATGCGCTGGATCTCGCGCCAGCGCCCCGCGTCCGCGGCGTCGATCAGCCTGATGCCCCACTCCGGCCAGTAGTTGGCGAGATGGACCTCGAACGCCTTGGCTCCCAGCATGGCGCTGAGGGCGAACATCAGGTGGTTGTCGATCAGCGTGAGCTTCGATGAGAACGTATTGACGACGTCCTCGAACTCCATGGCGTCGGTGCGCGGGCAGGCCCATTTCAGCCCGACCAGCGCCGGCACCCGCTCGACCAGCCGCTCGACCAGGCCGAACGAGACCCCGGCCGAGGTCCAGAAGGTGTTGTAGAGGATGATGCCGACGTCGGCGGCGTCCGCGGCCTCGCAGACATACTCGTAGAAATCCTCCTCGGTGTGCATGAAGTAGAACGGGCAGCTCACCTGGATGAACTCGCAGCCCAGGCGCTGGGCGGCCTTGGCCAGCCGGCGCAGCTCCAGGGTCGAGGTGGTCTGCGCCCCCATCGCCACCGGCACGCGCCCGCCCGCCGCCTCCACCACGGTCTCGGCGACGCGCAGGCGCTCGTCGAAGGTCATGGTCGAGAAGTCGCCCGCGCCAGTCCCGCTGCCGCCTTGGCCAGCCGGCGCAGCTCCATGGTGGACGTGGTCTGAGCACCCATGGCGACCGGCACGCGCCCATCCGCCGCCTCGACCACGGTCTCGGCGACGCGCACCCGCTCGTCGAAGGTCATGGTCGAGAAGTCGCCGGCGGCACCTCCAGCCAGGAACGTGCCGTAGCGGGCGTCGATGCCCCGGCCAACCAGCCAGTGCACGTGACGCCGGATCGCCGGCAGGTCGAGCTCCAGCTCCGGGTCCTTGAACATGGTCGGAATGGTGATGTAGCAGCCGGCGAGACGCTGCCTGGCGCGCGCGAAATCCATACCTGTCGCCTGCCTTCCCCTGCTCGATGCCGACGCGGATAGTCGTGCCGACGCGGCAATCTAGCTTGACCTGGGGCGGCACGCTCGTGATCCTGGGCGTCATGAGCGACGAGCATGCGACCGAGGAGATCGGCTTTCTCCTCCTGCCCGAGTTCCCGATCTACGCCTTGATCCTGGCGGTGGAAGCGCTGCGGGTCGCCAACCAGAACGCCGGCCGCCGGCTGTTCGCGACCCGCCTGTTCACGGCCGACGGCAAGCCCGTGGCCGCCGGCAGCGGCGCCGAGCTCGCGCCCGACAGCGGCATCGCCGAGGTCCGGTTCTGCCCGACCGTGCTGGTGGTCGCGGGCAACCAGCCGACCCAGCATCTCGGCCGCGGCCTGCTCGCCTGGCTGCGCCGCCTCGACCGGCACGGCACGCTGCTGGGTGCCATCGACACCGGCGCCTTCGCGCTGGCCGCCGCCGGCCTGCTCGACGGCTACCGGGTCACCCTGCACTGGGAGGCGGTGCAGCTGTTCCACGAGCGCCATCCCGAGATCGAGGTCGCCGAGCAGCTGTTCCTCAGCGACCGCAACCGCCTCACCTGCGCAGGCGGCATCGCCACGCTCGACCTGATGCTCGAGCTGATCCGCACCAAGCACGGCCACGATCTGGCCGAGGTGGTCCGCACCGGCCTGGTCCACGAGCGCCAGCGCTCGGGCTTCGAGCCGCAGCGCACCGCGATCGGCGGCCACGTCGCCTCGGTCGACCGCCGCATCGCCGGCATCGTCGCCGACATGGAGGCGCATCTCGATCAGCCCCTGCCGCCGCGCCAGCTCGCCGCCCGCGCCGGCATCTCGGTCCGCCAGCTCGAGCGCCTGATCCAGAGCCGCTTCTCCGACACCCCCGGCGGCTACTACCTCAAGCTCCGCCT
>JBGAKU010000100.1:0-17734 GCA_044224255.1 Geminicoccaceae bacterium | reverse complement strand
CATGGCCCGTGATGTCCTTGTCGCCCTGATCCCGCTGGCGGCGTGCCGCTCGCTCGCCCGCCGCCCAGCAATGTCGGGGCAAGGTGTACCGGGATGCAGCAGCAACGATAGTCGGATCAACAGGACCCGATCACGGACCACCCGAGGGTTGCATTCACGCCATAGCCGCCGGAGCGGCAGGGGTCAGGCGACCTCCTTCTGCCGCGCCATCCGCTTGCGGTCGTTGGCATCGAGGTGGCGCTTGCGCAGGCGCACCGCCTTGGGCGTCACCTCGACCAGCTCGTCGTCGGCGACATAGGCGATCGAGCGCTCGAGCGTCATGCGCACCGGCGGCGTCAGCAGGATGTTGTCGTCCTTGCCGGCGGCGCGGATGTTGGTGAGCTTCTTCGCCCGCAGCGGATTGACGTCGAGATCGTTGCCGCGGGTGTGCTCACCGATGACCATGCCGGGATAGATCTTCTCGCCCGGGCCGATGAACATCGGGCCGCGGTCCTCCAGGCCGAACAGGGCATAGCCGGTCGCCTCGCCGAGCTCGGAGGAGATCAGCACGCCGGTGTGCCGCTGCTGGATGGCACCCTTGAACGGCTCGTAGGCGGCGAACACCCGGTTCAGCACGCCGGTGCCGCGCGTGTCGGTCAGGAACTCGCCGTGATAGCCGATCAGCGCCCGCGACGGGGCGTGGAACACGATCCGCTGCTTGCCGGCCCCGGCCGGCCGCATGTCCTTGAGCTCGGCGCGTCGGGCGGTCAGCTTCTCGACCACGACGCCCGAATACTCCTCGTCGACGTCGACCACGACCTCCTCGATCGGCTCGAGCCGCTCGCCGCTCGTGGGATCGGTCTGGAACAGGACCCGCGGCCGGCCGACGCACAGCTCGAAGCCCTCGCGCCGCATGGTCTCGATCAGCACGGCGAGCTGCAGCTCGCCGCGGCCGGCGACCTCGAACGCGTCGCGCTCCTCGCTCTGGGTCACCCGGATCGCGACATTGCCCTCGGCCTCGCGCTGCAGCCGGTCCCAGATCTGCCGCGAGGTGACCTTGGTCCCGTCCTGGCCCGAATAGGGGCCGTCATTGACCGAGAAGGTCATGGCGATGGTCGAGGGATCGATCGGCTGCGCCGGCAGCGGGGTCTCGACCGCCGGCTCGCACAGCGTGTCGGCGACGGTCGCCTTCGACAGGCCGGCGATAGCCACGATGTCACCGGCTTCCGCCTCCTCGACCGGCTGCCTGTCCAAGCCGCGGAACGCCAGGATCTTGGTCACCCGGCCCTGTTCGATGAGCTCGCCGTCGCGGCTCAGCGCCTTGAAGGCCATGTTGGCCCGCACCCGGCCGGACTCGATCCGTCCGGTCAGCAGCCGGCCCAGATAGGGATTGGCCTCGAGCGTGGTCGCGAGCATGCGGAACGGGCCGGCCGATTCCGCGCGCGGCGCCGGCACATGCTCGAGGATCAGGTCGAACAGAGGGGCGAGGTCGGTCCGCTCGTCGCCGAGCTCGCGCACCGCCCAACCCTGCTTGGCGCTGGCATAGATGTGCGGGAAGTCGAGCTGCTGCTCTTCCGCGTCCAAGGCCGCGAAGAGGTCGAAGATCTCGTTGAGGACCTCGTCCGACCGCTGCTCGGGCTTGTCGACCTTGTTGATCACGGCGATCGGGCGGAGCCCCTGCCGCAGCGCCTTGCCGAGGACGAACTTGGTCTGCGGCATCGGGCCCTCGGCCGCGTCGACCAGCAAGAG
Organism: Geminicoccaceae bacterium; assembly: GCA_044224255.1. Classification (GTDB taxonomy): domain Bacteria; phylum Pseudomonadota; class Alphaproteobacteria; order Geminicoccales; family Geminicoccaceae; genus Benzoatithermus. Next base: position 16,006 of record JBGAKU010000100.1, on the reverse strand, counting down.
GCAGCTGTCGACCATCGAGAGGATGCGCTCGACCTCGCCGCCGAAGTCGGCGTGACCCGGCGTGTCGACGATGTTGATGCGCACGCCCTTCCAGACCACGGACGTGCATTTCGCCAGGATGGTGATCCCGCGCTCGCGCTCGAGATCGTTGCTGTCCATCGCGCGTTCCTGCACCTGCTGGTTCTCGCGGAAGGTGCCGGATTGCTGCAGGAGGCGGTCGACCAGGGTGGTCTTGCCGTGATCGACGTGCGCGATGATCGCGATGTTGCGCAGTTCCATGGAATCGCTCGGGCGGGAGTTGAGGGCGCGGCCCAGATGCTGCGCCTTCCGTCGGGCCGGCGCGTGCCTGATATAGCGATCCGACTGCCACAAACCAAGGCGCGGCACCTGGCGCGGCGAGCTATCATGGCCCCATGCACACGCCAGGGTCCACGTTGCGGCTCGGTGACCTTTTCGATCGTTTCGGGACCACTCGGGAGCACTCTTGAGTCCGGAGATGATTGGCCGCGGCCATCAGGCGATGTCCCATACCGAGCGCGCCATGCTGCCGCAACTTGAGCTGGGCGACACCTATCAAGCAGAGGGTGGCAATCGTGAAGCAGTCGGGCATTCCGAGGAGAGCCTGCCCATTCTGCAAACGATTCAATCTCGCCTGGAGCTGGAACAGAACTTGACAGCACATGGTCGATATTATTGCGGCCCTATTCGGGGCGCCGAATGGTATTGCTTCAATTTGCCTCGCAATATTCATCTTTCATCAGTCGACTATTGATGAAGTCATACCAATTCGGCACCTCGAAGCGTGTTTCGACCCCTACCGGTCGCGCGGCATGGTTTGACGCTCATTCCTCAACTGCGTAAAAGCCGGCGCGCGCAGCGCGCCCATGGAGACGAGGATCGGTGTCGACACTCCTTGAGGGGTCTTGGCCCTACGAGCGCGAGCAGCCCGACCTGGTGGTGCTGGGCGTCGAGCCCGGTTGCACGCCATCGACGCTGCCACCCGTCCGGATCTTTCTCGGGACCGAAGAGGGCCAGTACCGCGCCGAGCGCGTGTTCGTCTGGTCGATCCTGCAGGTGCGCGACCCGTCCCGGGTCTACGAGATCCACCTGATGAAGAACGTGGCCGGCTTCGACCGCCGCGGCTGGCGCACCGGCTTCACCTGCTACCGCTTCGCCATCCCCGACTTCGCCGGCCGCACCGGCAAGGCGATCTACAACGACGTCGACCAGATCTATCTCGCCGACCCGGCGCTCCTGTTCGACCTGCCGCTGGACGGCCACGGCTATCTCGCGATCGACGCGCGCGACACCTCGGTGATGCTCATCGACTGCGAGAAGATGCTGACCTGGTGGAACCGTGCGGCGGCCTCGGCGCATGGCGCGAAGGGCCCGCTGACCAAAAAGCCGGCCGAGGTGCCGGGGCTTTGGGGCGAGCTCGACGGCCACTGGAATGCGCGCGACCTCGAATATGCCGAGGGGCGCACCAAGTGCCTGCACTACACCGCCCTGCACCAGCAGCCCTGGAATCCCTTCCCCGAGGCCTATTCCTACCACGAGAACCCGCTGGCCTATATCTGGCACGACCTGGAGCGGAGCGCCGACGAGGCCGGCTACGAGGTGTTCACGCAGGCCTCGCCCAGCCCCCTGTTCGCGGCGGTGCTGGGCTCCAACCAGCCCCCGCCGGCGGCACCCGCCCGTCCCCTGCTCTCGTCATCCGCCGCCGCGCTCCTGCGCACCGTCGGCGCAGGCTCGCTCCTGGTCACCGGGATGGACGGTGCGGAGAATGCGCCCCTCGGCGCCGATGCGCCGCAGCCGACGCGCCACGATTTCGCGCGCGCCGGCGGGAGGCTGCCGGAGGGGCCGTTCGACGCGGTGGTGGCAGCCGGCATCTTCGAGCGCATCCCCGGTGCCGACGCCAACTGGGTGCTGCACGAGCTGTTCGCCAAGGCCGGCCGCGCGCTCGTCTTGCGGATCACGACGACGGCCGAGATCGGTGTCGGCTGCGAGGACTGGTGGCGCCGGCGGATCGAGGCGATCGCCGCCCACCATCCCAAGGTCAGCTGGCAGCTCGATGCGGTCCACCGGCTCGCGACCGGCTCGTTCGCGGTCGAGGCGACCCAGGTCCGCCGCGTGACCCCGCCGGAGCAGCCGCTGGTGTGGGCCCTGACCGGCGATGGGCCCGCCGCCGACCGCCAGGTGCTGCGGATCGGGGCGGCGCTGGCCGGCCGGCTCGAGGAGAAGCGGCTGGCATTCGGCCCGCTTGCAGGCCTGCGCGGCCTGGTGCTTGGAAGCACCGTCGGCGGACTCGACCCCGCCGGCTGCGACCCGCTCGCACCGCCCTGGCCCGACGTGCTGATCGCCAGCGGCAAGCGCACAGCGCCGGTGGCGCGCTGGGTCCGCGCCCAGTCGGGCGGCCGTACCCGTCTGGTCCAGCTCGGCCGCCCGGGCGGGCCGTTCGAGCTGTTCGACCTGATCATCGCCACCCCGGACGACCGGCTGCCCATCCGCCCGAACGTGCTCCAGGTCGCCGCCCAGCTGACCGATGCCAACCCGTCGACGGCGGCGTCCCCGTCGGCTGCCGCTCCTGTGCTCGCCCTCCTGCTCTCGTCCGCGCTCGGCCCCTACCGGTTCGACGAGGCCAGGGCCCGCGAGCTCGGCCGTGCGGCGGCCGCCGAGGTGGCTCGCCACGGCGGCTCGCTCGTGATCGCGGCCGATCCGGCCCTCTCGCCGAAGCTCCTGGCCGCGGTGCGTGAGACTGCCGGCCCCGCCACGGTGCCGGACGGCGCGCAAGATCCGCGTCTCGGCGCGATCGCCGCCGCCGACCAGTTCGTCCTGACGGCCGGCGACACCGAGATGCTGGCCGAGGCGACGCTGACCGGCCGGCCGATCGCCCTGTTCGAGCTGCCCCGGTGGTATGATGAGCTGCCGTTGGTGAAGCCTCTGGTGGGCAGCCTGCTGCGGCTTCTCGGCGGCGACACCTATCGCGGAACGCCGCTGCAGCAGCATATCCCGGGCCGGTTCATGGACTGGCTCACGACGCGCGGGCTGTTCTTCCGGCCGCGCGATCTGAACGCGCTGCATCGCTCGCTCGAGGCGCGCGGCCTCCTGGTCCGGCTCGGCGGCGACGGGCCGGTGGCGGCACCCCGGCCGCTCGACGATCTCGCCCGGGTCGTCACGCGGGTGCGCGGGCTTCTGTCCGAGGCAACGCAAGCTGGCTGAGACCGCGCCCGTGCAGGTAGGATACGGGCCAGCGATGACGTACCGCCTCGCCCACCTGTCCGACCTGCATCTGGGGCCGATGCCCCGCGTCAGCCCGCGGGCGCTGATGAACCAGCGCGTGCTCGGCTATCTGTCCTGGCAGCGCCGACGCTATCGCGTGCACCGGCGCGAGGTGCTGGATGCGCTGGTCGAGGATCTGCGCCGGCAGGAGCCGGACCACGTCGCGATCACCGGTGATCTGGTCAACATCTCGCTGCCGGCCGAGTTCGTGCAGGCCGCCGTCTGGCTGCGCCAGCTCGGCGAGCCGGACGGCATCACGGTGATCCCCGGCAACCACGATGCCTATGTCGAGGTGAAGTGGCGCGAGGCCTGGGCGCACTGGTCCGACTATATGTGCGGCGACGGCGGCGGTGGCGGCGAGCCCGACGGCTTCCCCTTCCTGCGCCGGCGCGGCCCGATCGCCCTGATCGGCATGTCGACCGCCGTGGCGACACCGCCGACCTTCGCCACCGGCCGGCTGGGGCGCCCGCAGCTCTACCGGCTGGAAGAGATGCTGGCGGCGCTGGACGGCGACGCATGCTGCCGGGTTCTGCTCCTGCACCACCCGCCGGTGGCGACCATGACCGACTACCGCCGGCGCCTGGTCGATGCGGACGAGCTCGCCGACGTGCTCGAGGACTATCCGGTCGAGCTGGTCCTGTGCGGCCATCAGCACATCTTTCAGCTCGGCGGGCTGCACTCGGACGGCGCCGCGATCCCGGTGGTCGGCGCACCCTCGGCCTCGCTGCATGGGGGTGACCGTCATCACGAAGGCGGCTATCTGATCTACGACCTCGCCCCGTCCGCGAACGGCTGGGCCATCGATCTCGAGCTGCGGCGCTTCGAGCTGGAATCGGGACGATTCGATTCCGTGTTCAAGCGCCGGGTCCAGACAGGCACCGGCTCGGCCCCGATCCGCCTGGAGGCGACGGCCTAGGCGTGCCGGCCGCGATCGGGTAACGGTAGACGGTTATGTCCATCTACAGCCGGTATCTCCTGGCGCAGATCGCCCGCCCCATGGTGACGGCGATCCTCGTGGCGCTGATCGCCCTGCTCGCCGAGCGCACGCTGCGGGTGATCGATCTCGTCGTCGGCTGGCGTGGCAGCCTGTTCGTCGTGTTCGAGATGCTGGGCTACCTGATCCCGCACTATATGGGTCTCGCCCTGCCGGTCGCGTTCTTCCTCGGGATCCTGCTCACCTTCAGCCGGCTGAGCCGCGAGGGCGAGCTGGCCGCGATGAACGCCTCGGGCGCCGGCCTGCCGCAGCTCCTCCGGCCGATCCTCGCAGCCTCCCTGGCCCTGGCGCTCACCGTCGCGGTGCTGGTGAGCCTGCTGCAGCCCTATGCGCGCTACGCCTACCGCGCCGCGACCTACGCCCTGACCAACGCCTCGTTCACCACGCTCCTGCAGGATGGCCTGTTCACCTCCCTCGGCGACACGACCTACATGGTCGACCACATCTCCGACGACAAACGGGAGATGACCGGCGTGTTCCTCTACCAGGGCGGCGCCGGCAAGGACGAGATCACGATCACGGCGGGGTCGGGCGAGGCGGAGCGTCAGGGCCCGACCGAGCCGATCATCCTGCGGCTCCACAACGGGCTGCAGCAGCTCCAGCCGGCGCAGGACGGCGTCGGATCCCGATCGAGCGGGACCCCGGTCATCGTCCGGTTCCGCGACTTCGAGACCACGCTCACCGACCCGAACGAGGATTTCCGCCCGCGCGGCGAGGACGAGCGCGAGATGACCCTCTACGAGCTCTGGATGGCGTCCGGCAATCCGCCCGCCAACATCGATCCTTGGGAGATCAGCTCGGAGCTGCACGGCCGCCTGGTGCGGATCCTGATCCTGCCGGTCCTGCCGCTGATGGCGATCCCTCTGGCGATCGACCGGGTGCGCGGCCAGCGCTCCTACGGTCTCGTGCTCGGCCTCGCCATGCTGATCGCCTTCCACCAGCTCTTGCAGGTGGGCGAGGCCCTCGCCGACAACAACAAGATCCCCTCCTGGGCCGGCCTTTGGCTGCCGTTCCTGGTCTTCACCACGATCTCGCTCGCGATGTTCCTGCGGGCGGCGCGCCGAGTTCCCGATCCGCGGCTGGGCATCTGGCTCGACCGCCAGTTCGATCGGCTCGGACGGTTCCTGCCCAAGCGACGCGGCCCGGCGTCGTCGCGCGCATGAGCGTTCTCGCCCGCTACCTGAACCGCATGTTCCTCGTGCGCTTTCTCGTCGTCCTGTTCGGCGTGATCGGCTTCGCCACCGTGATCGACCTGATCGACGTCGGGCCCGAGCTGGTCCAGGCCCCCGAGGGCGCCTTGGCCGCAGGCCTGCGCTATTACGGTCTGCGCCTGCCGATCATGCTCTCCGAGATGATGCCGCTCGCCGCCCTGATCGCCGGCCTGCTCGCCGTGGCCGACCTTCTGCGCCACCGCGAGCTCGTGGTGATCTGGAGTGCCGGGGTGCGCCCGATCGTGGTGCTGTGGATGCTCGTGCCCGCCGGCCTCGGCCTGGTCGGCAGCAAGCTGCTGATCGACGATCAGGTGCTGCCGCACGCCACCGAGCAGCTCCGACTGTGGGGGATCGGCGAGTATCGCCATCGGCCGGCCGAAGGTGCGGCCGGGCAGTTCTACTGGCTGCGCAGCGGCGACGACATCGTCCGGATCTCTGCCAACGCGATCTCCGCGGGCGCGGTCACCGATCTCACCATCTTCAGGCGCGGCCCGGACGACATCCTCACCGAGCGCATCGATGCGGCCAAGGCCAGCGACATCGAGGGCGGATGGCGCCTCTACGACGTCGTCCGCACGCAGGTCGCGGACCGGACCATCGAGCGGCTGGCGACCCTCGACTGGCCCGGCAAGATCGATGTCGAGCGGATCCAGCTCCTGGCACGCCCGCCGCGCGAGCTCGGGATGGGGCAGCTCTGGGACATCATCGTCGCGGGCGGCTACGGCCTGCGGCCGCCCGAGCCTTACCTGACCTGGATGCACCAGCGGATCGCGGGCGCGCTCGTGCCGATGTTCCTGATGATGCTGGCCTTCGCGCTGGTCCGCCGCTTCAGCCGCACCGCCTCGATCGCGCCCGTGTTCATGGCCGGGGTCGCGATCGGCTTCACCCTGCTCATCGGCAGCGGGGTCGCCAGCGCCCTGGGCGAGGTCGGGCTGATCCGCCCGGTGATCGCCGGCTGGCTGCCCCCGCTGCTGCTCGGCGCGCTGGTGCTGGCGCTCGCCCTGCGCGACGGTTGGCGTACGCCCCGGAGTGCCGCGCTCTCGCATTGACACCGGACCTGCGGTCCGCGATCCTCCCAAGCAATCAACGATCTCGGCCGCGAGCGCGCGGCAGGCCCCAGGGAGGCTGTAGTGGGATCGATCCTGTTGACCGACGTCGAGGTGCTCGACGCCTCCGGTGCTGAGCCCTTTCCTGGCGAGGTGCTCGTCCAGGGCAACCGGATCCGCAAGGTCGCGAAGGGCCGGAACCAGATCGCGCGCGAGCAGGCCCAGACGGTCATCGAAGGCCACGGCATGACGCTCATGCCGGGCATGGTCGAGGGGCACTGCCATCCCTCCTTCACCGGCGTCTCGATGCCGTTCCACCTCGGCATGATCCCGCCTGAGGAGCACACGCTCAAGACCGCGGCGAACGTCAAGCTCCTGCTCGAGTGCGGCTTCACCAGCATCTACTGCGCCGCCTCGGCCAAGCCGCGGCTCGACGTCGTGGTGCGCAACGCGGTCAATGCCGGCGAGATTCCCGGCCCCAGGATGCGCGCGGCGAGCCCGGAGCTGGTGGCGACCGGCGGGCTCGGCGACGAGCGGCAGCTCCATCTGCATCGCGAGAGCTTCGCGCTCATCGCCGACGGGCCGGAGGAGATCCGCCGCGCGGTGCGCACCTGCATCCGCGAGGGCGTGGACAACATCAAGCTCAACGTTTCGGGTGACGACTTCTACCCGCACGCGCCGGCCGGCTGCACGACCTACATGGACGACGAGGTCAAGATGGCCTGCGAGATCGCCCATGAGTTCGGCAAGCAGGTCGCGACCCACTCACGCTCGGCCAACAGCGTCAAGCTCTCGGTCCGCAACGGCGTCGACTGCATCTATCACTGCGAGTTCGCCGACGAGGAGGCGCTCGACATGATGGAGGCGGCCAGGGATCGGATCTTCCTGGGCCCGGCCGTCGGCCTGCTCCACAACACGGTCTACGAGGCCGAGCCCTGGGGCATCACGCCCGAGATCGTCGAGAAGATGGGCATGCGGCGCAACCTGGAGAAGACCGCCGAGACCTATGCCGAGGTCAAGAAGCGCGGCATCCGCGTCGTGGTCGGCGGCGACTATGGCTTCGCCTGGACGCCGCAGGGCACGAACGCCCGCGACCTCAAGCACTTCGTCGATCTGTTCGGTTACTCGCCGATGGACACGATCATCTGTGCCACGCGGCACGGCGGCGAGCTGATGCGGCTGGGGGACGAGCTGGGGCAGGTGCGCGAGGGCTATCTCGCCGACCTTCTGCTGGTCGACGGCAACCCGCTCGCCGATATCGGCATCATGGCCGACCGCTCACGGTTCGCGATGATCATGAAGGACGGCGCGATCTACAAGGACCCGCGGGCCTATGCCCGCGACGTGAGGATCGCGGCGGAGTAGCGACGCGGGCAATAACAAGGGACCGATGTCCCAGGATCGGAGAGGTTTCGATGATGCTGCTCAGGAATTGGTCGGTGGATATCCACGGCGCGTTGGCCGCGCGCACGGCGGCCTGTCACAAGGGTGTCTTGGGCGCAGTGACTGCAGTTCTTCTTGCTGGAACCGTGGCGCACGCCGCCGGCCCGGAGGTCGTCTCGGGCCCGAGTGCCGATCCAGAATGCTACGTGCCGTGGACGGATCAGACCAAGTTCTTCAAATTCCCGGCCAAGGAAGGCCCCTACCGGATCGCCCTGGCTAACGGCTACATCGCGAACACCTGGCGCATCCAGATGATCAAGACGGCCAAGGCCTATGCCGCACAGCCGGACGTCGCAGCGAAGCTCAAGGAGTTCAAGGTCGTCTCGACCGGCGAGGACGTCGCGGCGCAGATCTCGGCCATCAACAACTTCATCGATTCCGGCTACGACGCGATCGTCGTCAACGCGCAGAACCCGAAGGCGTTCGGGCCGGTGATCAAGCGCGCCAAGGACGCCGGGGTGGTATTGGTCGCGTTCGACAATATCCTCGACACCCAGGACGCGATCAACGTGAACGTCGATCAGAAGGGGCTCGGCGTGCTGTGGGCCGATTGGCTGATCAAGCACGTCCCGGATGGCGGCAAGATCCTCGAGGTGCGCGGCGTGACCGGCACGTCGGTCGACACCGACCGTCACAATGGCATCCATGAGACACTCAACGCGTCAGGCAAGACGTGGGATGTCATCGAGGTGATCGGCAAGTGGGACGATCCAACTGCCCAAAAGGTGACCGCCGACGCGATCGCGGTGCAGAAGAAGTTCGACGGTATCACCGCCCAGGGCGGCGACACCGGCGTGGTCCAGGCGATGATCGACGCGAAGCATCCGTTCGTGCCCTTCGGCGGTGAGACCGAGAACGGCTTCCGGAAGTTCTGCGGCCAATACTCGGGCGATGGCTTGAAGTGCTCATCGGCGGGCACCGGGCCGGCCCAGGTTGCGGTCGCCATCAAGACGGCAATCGACGCACTCGAGGGCAACGTGGTACCGCAGTCCGTGAAGCTGCCGCTGGCGATCGTCGAGGATCCGGACTTCAAAGATGGAGTCAACTATTATGCCGATCAGTCCGACAATTTCTTTGTCGGCAACGCCTTCCCAACTTGCGGCATCAACTTCACCGCCCAAGAGATCATGGGCCAATCGGAAAAGAACCAATAACCGACCACGGCGCTGATCGGGCTGTGCCGCCGGCGCATGCCGGCGGCATCCTCTCAGGGTTGGTGATGGACGCGGCAGCTCAGCTCTTTCGGATGGAGCGTGTCTCCAAGCGCTATGGCGGCGTGCGGGCACTGGACCGCGCCGAGCTGTCGGTGGCGTCTGGCCGTGTCCATGCCGTGCTCGGCGAGAACGGTGCGGGCAAGTCGACGCTGATCAAGGTCATGGCCGGCGTGGTCGCGCCCGACGAAGGGGTGATGCGGCTCGACGGCGCCGAGGTCACCTTCGCCTCGCCCGCAGCGGCAAACCGAGCCGGCATCGTCTGCATCTTCCAGGAGCTGTCGCTGATCCCGGACCTTTCGGTCGCCGACAATATCGTCATCAGCGACCCGCCGACGCGCCTCGGCCTGATCGACCGGCGCGCCCAGCGCCGGATCGCCGAGGCCGCGCTCGCCCGCGCCGGTGGCGAGGACATCCATCCGCTTGCGCCGATCAAGGACCTGCCGCTGTCGCGACGTCAGATCGTGGAGATCGCCAAGGCGCTGGCCCGCAAGCCGCGGATCCTGATCCTCGACGAGGCCACCTCGGCGCTGACCGCTGCCGACGTGGCCAAGGTCTTCGCCGTGCTGAAGCGGTTGCGGTCGGAAGGCCTCGCGCTGCTCTACATCTCGCACCGCATGCACGAGATCGCGGAAATCGCCGATGACTGTACGGTGTTTCGCAACGGCCACAACGTCGCGACCTTCGAGGCGGGTACGAGGACCGACAACGAGGTCGTCGAGATGATGATCGGGCGCGAGTACAGTCACATCTTTCCGCCCAAGCCGACGGCGCCCGCGCGACAAGGGGTACCGGTCGTCGAGGTCCGCGACCTCTCTTGGGCCGATCGGCTGCATGGCATCTCGTTCGCCGCGCGTGCCGGCGAGGTGGTCGGGTTGGGCGGGCTCGACGGCCAGGGTCAGCGCGAGCTGCTGCTGGCCCTGTTCGGCGTGCTGCGCTCCGTCACGGGGCAGATCCTGGTCGATGGCCAACCGGTGCCGATCGCTGGGCCGCGCGCCGCCAAGGCTCGTCGCATCGGGATGGCGCTGATCCCCGAGGATCGCAAGACCGAAGGCCTGATGCTGCCGATGTCGGTCCGAGACAACCTGTCCTTCGCCGCGCTCGACCGGCTCGCGCCGTTCGGGCTGATCGACCGCGCGGCCGAGCGGGCCGCCATCGACGAGATGATCCGGCTCCTCGCCATCCGCAGCGACGGCGTCGGCGTGCCGGTGGGGTCACTGTCCGGTGGCAACCAGCAGAAGGTGGTGATCGCCAAGTGGCTGATGGTCGCTCCCAGGATCATCCTACTCAACGATCCCACGCGCGGCATCGACGTCGGCACCAAGCAGGAGATCTACCAGCTGCTGCGTAAGCTGGCCGACGCGGGAGCCGCGATCGTCTTCTACTCGACCGACTATGACGAGCTGATCGGCTGCTGCGACCGTGTCCTGGTCCTCTACGACGGGGCGATCAAACGCGAGCTGGTCGGCGCCGAAATCACCGAGCGGGCGCTGATCAGCAGCGCGCTCAACATCGCCGCGACCGGCGAGCCGCCGGCCGCGCACGCATGAGCGACTGGCGCTACCGCCTTGCCGAACAGCGCGGCACCCTGCTGGCGCTGCTGATGTTCGCGGCGATGTTCACCATCTACGTCACCAACCATCCTGCCGGGCTGACGGCCAACGTCGTCAACACGGCGGCGAACAAGGGCGTGCTGCTGGCGCTGGTCGCGATGGCGCAAACCATGGTCGTGGTGACCGGCGGTATCGACCTCTCGGTCGGCATGGTGTTCATTCTCAGCAATTGCCTAGCCTCCTATACGGTCGCCGGCTCCGTCCTGACCACCACGCTCGGCGTTGGCGCCGTGCTCGCGGCCGGCCTCGCCTGCGGCGTCGCGAACGGGCTGGTGGTGATCTACGGCCGGCTGCAGCCGATCGTCACGACGATCGCCACCGGCGCAGTCTTCTTCGGCATCGCGCTCTGGCTCCGCGGCGTTCCGGGCGGCGCGGACGACTTCAGCTCCGGCCTGGCCGACGCCCTTACGGGCCAGCTTCCCGGCGGCGTGCCGGCAAGCCTGATCCTGCTGGCCGCGGTCGTGGCGCTGGTGTGGCTGCCGTTCCGCCGCTCCCCGCTCGGCCGCGCCGCCTACGCCACGGGCTCGTCCGAGGTCGCCGCCTACATGTCCGGCGTGCCGATCCGACGTGCCAAGCTCGCGGCCTACGCCCTGTCCGGGCTGCTCGCCGCGATGGGCGGCCTGTTCCTCACCTTCTTCACCTATTCCGGCGAGGCCTCGGCGGCCAACGGCAACACCTACACGCTCTACTCGATCGCTGCCGTGGTGCTCGGCGGCGTGTCGCTGTTCGGCGGCACCGGCAGCGCGATCGGCGCGATCTTTGGCGCCCTCGCCTTCCGTACCATCGGGGACCTGCTGTTCGTGTTCGACCTGGAGCCGCTCTGGCAGCCGCTGTTTCAGGGCTGCATCCTCCTGCTTGCCGTCAGCCTCGGCTCGTTCAGGCTGTTCCAGGTCAGGAATCAGCTCGATCTGTTCCGATGAGAGGCCCGAACGCGCTTGGCTGACGTCCACCCCGCCCCCACCGGAGACTCGACGACCATGCGGCGGATCGACCCTGCGGTCGCCACCGCATTCGGCTGCATCCTGGTCCTGCTGTTGCTGGGCAGCCTCTACTCGTCCAGCTTCCTGTCGCCCGCATACCTGCTGCAGCAGCTCAAGGTCGCCTCGTTCCTGGGCGTGATCGCGACCGGAATGATGCTGGTCATCCTTCTGGGCGAGATCGACCTGTCGGTGCCCTGGGTGGTCGCCGTCGGCGGCATGATGTCCTCGGCGGCGACAGCGTACGGCGCCGCCGGGGAGGCGCTGGCCATTCCATTCGGCATCCTCTGCGGCGTCGCGCTCGGCTTCGTCAACGGCATCGGCGTCGCCTATCTGCGCATCCCATCCATGATCATCACGCTGGCGGTCAACGCCGTCGCCCAGGGTCTGATGGTGGCCTATACCGGCGGCTTCTCGCCCCAGGATTCCGCCTCGGGCGCGATGCGCTTCCTCGCCACCGGCACCACCATCCTCGGCATTCCCAACGCGCTGGTCGTCTGGGCGGCGATCGGCGGCAGCGCCGTCTTCCTGCTGACCCGGACGACCTTCGGCCGCTCGATCTATGCGATCGGCAACCGCGAGCGCGCGGCCTATCTGTCCGGGGCCGCGACCCAGCGCGTGGTGATGCTGGCTTTCGCGATCTCGGGCGGCTTGTCGGCCTTCGGTGGCGTGCTCCTGGCCGGCTACGCCAGCAAGGCGGCGCAGGCGATGGGCGACGCCTATCTCCTGCCGTCGATCGCGGCCGTGGTCCTCGGCGGCACCTCGATCCTCGGCGGCTCCGGTTCCTATGTGGGCACAGTCGCCGGCGTGATCCTCATTACGCTCCTGCAGTCGATATTGTCGGTGATGCAAATCGACGATGCTGGCCGTCAAGTAATCTATGGCGCCGTAATCATTGTCATGATGCTGCTGTACGGGCGCTCACGGCCGTTCCGCTGAATATCGGCACGTCGATACTCAGCCCGAGCTGCTCGCCTACGGCAGGAGCCGGCCCGCCGGCACCTGATGCGGCATGGTCGAGGATGGCAGCGCCATCTCGCTGGGATCGGGGGCCAGGCGATAGGGTGACGGCTCCGTGGGCTCGACCGGACCGCCCCGCAGGGCCTGGATCTGCAGCTCCCGCTTCCGTGTGTAGAGGAAGCGGACATAGTCGTACTCGAACGGCGAGCCCGAACCGAAGTAGCGGAAATTGATGTTGCGCCTGAGGTCGATGGCATAGAGCACGTAGACCAGGGGATTGAAGAAGACATAGTCGGTGACGATCGATTCCGGCGGCACGTAGTTGGCGATCGCCGTATCCACGAGGAGCCCCGAGAAGTCGCGCCCGTTCGAGGGGCCGAGCACCGGGACGACCAGATAAGGCCCGTTGCCCATGCCCCAGCGGCCGAGGGTCAGGCCGAAATCCAGCGGCTCCTGCGTGACACCCAGGCGCGTGGCGACGTCGAACAGCCCGAGCAGCCCGATGGTCGAGTTGAGCGCCAGCCGGATCACCGCCCGGCCGGCGGCGTCGGGGCGGGCCTGCAGCAGGCCGTTCGAGGCGTTGCGGAACTCGGACAGATTGGAGAAGAAATGGGTCACCCGGTTCTCGACGAAATCGGGCGTGACGAACTCGTAGGCCCGCACGGCCGGCAGGAAGATGTAGCGATCGAACTGGGCGTTGAAATTGTAGAAGCTACGGTTCGTGCCCTCGATCGGGTCCCAGATCCTGAGCGATTCCGCGGCCTTGTCCTCGGCGGGGGTGAGCTGGTGCATGGGCGGCGTGGTGCCGAGCTGCTCGGCGGGCACCGCCGCGCAGGCGGCAAGCCCGGCTGCGAGCAGCAGCGCCGCGAGCGGACGCAGGGTCATGAGCGCGCCCCCGCATCGGGCAGCAGCTTCAGCATCTCGGCCACGAACTCGCGCTGGTCCATGCTGCCGCAATGGCCGCCGGTGGGGAACAGATGGGCCCGATCGCCGAACACGCCCGCGAGCCAGAGCATCTCCTCGCGCGACAGGATGACGTCGTCCTGCGTCCCCAAAAGGACGATGTTCGGGTCATGCCGCAGATAGCCCTCGATCCGCCGCAGGCTTTCCCGCTCGATCAGGGCCTCGCGCGTCATGCCGGGCTCCCTGGCCAGGGCGCTCGGCACATAGACCCCGTCGAAGAAGTCGACGAAGTTCAAGGTCAGACCCACGAGCAGCACGTCGGTCAGCGAGGTCGTGCTGGTCAGGTGCGCGTCCTTCGCCACCAGATAGCCCGAGCGGGTCATGACGTCGCTCGTGAACGCCATGTCGTTCGAGGTGAGCCGGAAGGTGAGCCCGATCAGCAGCTCGAGCTCGCTCTCGGGTGGCTCGAGCGTGGCGTAGGCGCGGTAGAGGAACTCCGGGTCGCTGAAGCCGACCTGCTCGGTCGAGCTGTAGAGCGTCGCTACCTGTTGGAACAGGTGGTCGATGAACGCGTCCACCGCCGCCGGGTCCCGGGCGAGATTGTCGCTGACCATGTGGTCGAGGCGGTTGACCGAATTGTAGAGGCTGACCGCCGGATTGATCACCACCGTCCGACGGAAGTCGAAGCGATGCTCGCGCGAATCCAGCTCGCCGACATAGGCGGCATGGGTGCCGCCCAGGCTGTAGCCGCCGACATAGTAGCCCGAGACGTCCAGCTCGCCCGCAAGCCCGGTCGCGATCAGCCCCATCGCGCGGTAGAGATCCTTGGCATCCAGATCGAGCTGGCCCGGGATGCTCGTGCTCGACGCCGTGACGATGAAGCTGGGGTGGGTCGGGCTCGGCAAGGTGACCACATGGAAGCCCGCCTGATAGAGCGCGTTGGCCATGCCGTAGGACTTGGCCGAATCGTGGTCCGCACCGGTGCCGCCGATGATGAAGAACAGGGGTGCCCGCGCCCGAGGCTGCTTGAACAGCGTGTAGGGCATGCCCTGGCCGAGCCACCAGAACACTTGCGGGATCGGGCGCGCCGGGAAGAGCGTGACACGCCGCACGTCGGCCAGCTGCAGGAACTCGCGGCGTGGGATCTGGGACGCGCGGTTGGCGGGCGGCGTGGCGGCCACCGTGGCGGCGAGCGGGCTGACGAAGGGATAGTCGTAGACACCCATGAACTGGGCTCGAGCCACCGTCGGCGCGAGCAGCGCCAGCATGATGCCCACTCGCAAGATCAATGCGTGCATCCGACCGCCAGACCCTGTCTCGTCCGCAGCCTCATGCCGGTAGTGGAGCGCAGGTCGGAGCACAAGTGTCGCCCGGCCACGCTGCACGTCCCTTGACGCGTGCGATGACCGGCCGACATCGACCTGTATGGGCGGGAGGTCCTTGAGCTTGACGTCACCCCCGAGATTGATCGCGTTCCTTGCGCGCCATTGCCTGCTCGGCATCGCGGCCGGCTGGGCCCTGCTCGGCGGGCTGGTCCTGCTCGACGTCGGTCGTCTGGGCGAGCTCCTGTTCGCCTCGGAGCACTGGCTCCTGACGCTGATCCTCGCCGCGGCCGGGTTCGCCGTGACCTTCGGCAGCCTCGCCATAGGCACCGCGATCTTCCTCTTGCCGAAGGGCGACTGATCGTCTGGTGCCCTGGGTGGCGAGGTCGGCTAGCCTCGCTCGAGATCGACTCTCGGGAGGTCCGCATGGCCACGAAGATGCGTGCAGCCGTGTTCGTCGAGCCCGGACGGATCGTCCTGGACGAGAAGCCGGTACCCGAGGTCGGGCCCTTGGATGCGCTGCTCCGGGTGACGACCACGACCATCTGCGGTACCGACGTTCACATCCTCAAGGGCGAGTATCCGGTGGCCAAGGAGCTGACCGTGGGCCACGAGCCGGTCGGCGTGATCGAGCGGCTGGGCTCGGCCGTCCGGGGCTACCACGAGGGTGAGCGCGTGATCGCCGGCGCGATCACGCCTTCGGGCTACAGCAACGCCAGCCTGTGCGGCTGCCACTCGCAGGACGGCCCTGGCACCGCGCATGGCTGGAAGGCGATCGGCGGCTGGAAGTTCGGCAACACCATCGACGGCTGCCAGGCGGACTATGTGCTGGTGCCCGACGCGATGGCCAATCTGGCGCGCGTGCCCGACGAGCTCAGCGACGAGCAGGTCCTGATGTGCCCGGACATCATGTCGACCGGCTTCTCTGGTGCGGAGAGCGGCGGCGTGCGGATTGGCGACTTCGTCGCCGTGTTCGCGCAAGGCCCGATCGGGCTGTGCGCGACCGTGGGGGCGAAGCTGATGGGCGCGACCAGAATCATCGGCGTC
>JBGAKU010000423.1:0-2149 GCA_044224255.1 Geminicoccaceae bacterium | reverse complement strand
TCGCCCGCCAGTACCAGCAGGCCTCAGGCCGCAAGCCCAGGGCCTACAAGACGATCTCCCGCTGGACCGCCTATCATGGTGCCACCATGGGTGCCCTCTCGGTCACCGACTGGCTGCCGGTGCGCGAGGTCGCGGACCCGCGCGTGCCCGGGCACAGCTTCGTCCCCAACCCGACCAACTGGCGCAACGCCTTCGGCATGGAGGACGAGGCCTATGCCGATCTCTGCGCCACGGCACTCGAACGGCAGATCGAGCTCGAGGGGCCGGAGCATGTCGCAGCCTTCATCGGCGAGCCGATCATGCAGGCCCACGGCGTCCAGATCCCGCCGCGCCATTACTGGCAGCGCGTGCGCGAGATCTGCGACCGCCATGGCGTGCTGCTGATCGCCGACGAGGTGATCACCGGCTTCGGCCGCACCGGCGCTTGGTTCGCCTGCGAGCATTTCGGCCTCGAGCCCGACATCATGACCATGGCCAAGGCGCTCACCGCCGGCTACGCGCCGATGGGGGCGGTGATCACGCGCGCGGAGATCGCGGACGCGCTGCCCATGTTCCGCCACGTCCACACCTTCAGCGGCCACGCCGGCTGCGCCGCCGCCGCCAACACGGCGATCCGGATCAAGGAGCGTGACGGCCTGATCGCCCGCGCCCGCCAGAACGGCACCTACCTGCGCCAGGCGCTCGAGGACGCAGTCGGCCGACACCCGATCGTCGGCCAGGTGCGCGGCATCGGCCACTGGCACGCGGTCGAGCTGACCGCCGACAAGCAGGCGAGGACCCCGCCTGCGGCCGGCCTGGTCGCGGCCGTGGTACGACACATGCGCGACGAGAGCGGCGTCCTCGCCTGCACCATCGGCCACGCCTTCGAGCTGGCGCCGCCGCTCACCGCGACCCAGGACCAGCTCGACCGCGCCGTCGAGGCCACCGCCCGCGCCGTGCACGAGGTGGCGAAGGAGCACGGGCTCGGCTGAGGCCGTGGGCGAAGTCGGCGGAGGGGTCCGACCCCACAAAGCCTTCGCGGTTTCGCCGCACCGCGATCGCGGCTAAAGTCAGCTCATGCGCGCATCACGCGAGGACCTCTACGAGCGCGACTTCTACGCCTGGACCCGTCGCCAGGCGAGCGAGCTGCGCCGCTGGGCCGCCACCCGACCCAATCTCGACCTCGACCTCGCCCACATCGCCGAGGAGATCGCCGACTTGGGCAGGGAGCAGCGCAATGCCCTTCGCAGCTGGACCGTGCGCATCCTGGAACACCTGCTCCTGCTCCAGCACTCCCTGGCCACCGAGCCCCGCCGGCACTGGACTCGCGAAGTGATCAACTTCCGCGCCGAGATCGCGGCGCGACAGACCCGAACCCTGCGTGCCGACCTCGCCCGCCGCCTGCCCACCCTCTACGACCAGGCACGCCGGCAGCTCACCACCGAGCTGGACCGCTTCGGCGAAGGCAATATCGCTGCCCGCTTGCCACCCGACTGCCCGTACACGTTGCATCAGGTCGTCGGCGACTGGTGGCCGGAGCAGCAGGGAGCGGCCGGCGGCAACGTCGCGTGAGAGATCAGAGCGCACCGTCGCATGGGGTAGGGGTCCGAGTTCATGGCTTGAAACCGCTGGGCCTGCCATCCCTCGACCCATGGTAGGCGCGGGTCGAGCTGTCGGGAGCGGAAGGTCCATGGACAAGCCACGCAGGCAGATGCCTGACTTTGTCGGCGAGGCCCCGGAGCGGGCGTTCTGGGAAACGCACGACACGGCCGACTATGTCGACTGGAGCAGGGCACGCCCGGCCCGCCTGCCGAACCTCAAGCCCTCGACCAAGGCGATCTCGCTGCGCCTGCCCGTGGCACTTCTGAAGCCGATCAAGCTCGCCGCCAATCAGCGCGACATGCCTTACGAGTCGCTGATCACGCAGTGGCTGGCCGAATAGCTCGATGCGAGCGACCGACAGGGCGGCAAGAACATTTGGCGGGCGACGGACATGAGCTGATGTGGGAGAGCGGTCCGATTGAAGCGCCCCCGTAAGGTTAACACGACGTCGGTGCCAGAGCTTGCCGTCAATGTCGCGGCGTTGCTGACCTAGTGGATTGTCTCCAACGCTTGATGCCCGCGTTTGACCTTGGCGAGGATGGCTTCGGGCTCGGCGGTCCAGACGAAG
>JBGAKU010000099.1:0-19062 GCA_044224255.1 Geminicoccaceae bacterium | reverse complement strand
CCCCGGCGGGCGGCGGCGGCGCCACGGGTGCCGCGCGTGGCCGCGAGCAGGTGCCGGTCACCCAGGCCGATCTCGACCAGTTCGAGCGCACGCTCGGCGAGGTGCAGCGGGCCTATGGCGCGCGCGACCTCGCAGCGCTCGACCGGGTAGCGACGCCCGAGGTGGTGGGCTTCCTGGCCGAGGAGCTGGGCCAGGACGAGCGGCGCGGCGTGGTCAACCACATCGCCGACGTGAAGCTGCTGCAGGGCGACGTCGCCGAATCCTGGCGCGAGGCCCGGGCCGAGTACGCGACCGTGGCGATGCGCTTTTCGCTGCGCGACTGGAGCACCGACGCCGCGGGCCGCGTGGTCGAGGGCGATCCCGAGCGCCCGACCGAGGCGACCGAGCTGTGGACCTTCGCCCGCGAGCGCGGCGCGCCCTGGCGGTTGGCCGCGATCCAGCAGGCCTGAGCGAAGGGCGTCGCGGACGGCCGAGCGGCTGGGGCGGTGCTGCTGGCAGCCTGACGGCTGGCGCTGCCGTTTGCCACGGCGCGACCGCCGCGCTGAACGGGCGCGAGACCGCCGCTCATGCGACGCGCCGCCTGTGCGTGCGAGTCTCCAGCCGCCGGCGAGGCGGCGATCACCCGCGGCACGGGCGATTTGTTCGCCGATCTGGGCTATTCGGATGCGGAGGAGCGTCAGACCAAGCGGCGGCTCGCCCAAGCGGTCAGCACGCTGACATTCTCCCCGGCCTCTATCCGCTCCAACGCCGCCATCTTGAATGCCCGGTCGAATTGCCGGGCCGCGCCACAGGCCATCAAGTCCTCCTCACCGAGGACTGTCACCCACTCCGTGCCGCACTCAAGGGGTGCACTCCACAGGAGTTTCCAGCAATCCCAGTTTATCGCCTGAAGGTTGATTATCGTCAGGGATGGTGATCCTATGCCAACGGCATCCGACCCGGGTTGACGCTTCATCCCGGAACTGGGATGGTATCGATGTCGCGACCGTTGGCGAAGGGCGAGCGGCCGCTCGACTGGGTCGGCTCGGCCAAGCGGGACTTCCTGGCCTTTCCCGAGCGAGTGAAGGACGAGATGGGCAATGCGTTGGGGCTGGCGCAGCTCGGCCGCAGACATCCGGCGGCCAAGCTGGCAAGGGCAGGGGCCCGGGGTGTTCGAGCTGGTCGAGGACTTCGACGGGGATACCTATCGCGCGGTCTACACAGTCAGATTTCGCGAGGTCGTCTACGTGCTGCACGCCTTTCAGAAGAAGTCTCCCCACGGGCGTCCGTACCGCTCGCGGCGACGTCGCGCTGATCGGGCGGCGGCTGAAGCTGGCCCAGCAGGACTACGAAGAGGCACGCCATGGCAAGCGGTGAGGTCGAGACGGCGGACGCCGACGAGGAGGCGATCACCCGCGGCACGGGCAACCTGTTCGCCGATCTGGGCTATCCAGACGCCGAGGAGCGGCAGACCAAGCTGCGGCTTGCCCAAGCGCTTAACGCGCTGATCAAGCGCCGGCGCCTGACCCAGGCTGCAGCGGCGGCCAGGATGGGCGTCAATCAGCCGAAGGTGTCGGCATTGGCGAATTACCGACTCGACGGCTTCTCGGTCGAGCGCCTGATGACGTTCCTCACCGCGCTGGACCAGGACGTCGAGATCGTCATCCGCAGCAAGCCGCGGTCGCGGGCAACCGGGCGGGTCACCGTGAGCACGACTTCGAGGGTTGAGGGTTAAATGAGCATGGTATCCCGATATTGCGGCAGGCAACTGCCCGGCATGGATAACAAAGCGAAGAGAGGCGTTGGATCCGGTACCGAAACGGCTAACGGCGCAAATGGTACGTGGCACGTTGAATCCAGGGGTACGCAGGTACTGAGCTTCTAAACTTCAGACTCGAAACGCACCGGTTATAGCACTCAAGGCGGCATCCTTTGCCATCTTGCGCCTTTCTTCATTCACAGCGGCTCTCTCAAAAATATATTGGTTTAAGCCATTACTATCGCCCGCGACCACCGCATTCCCAGACACCTCGGTTGCTACGAGGACCAATGTCACCGCTTCTATCAGTTCGGACACGTCCGTTGCATGAAACAAATGCGGAGGAACTGTATAAGACATGCCGGCCTCAACAAGAGCACTTGACTCATTCTGAAGTGCGCCGACTGAGGAAGTTCGAGAAAGGATGCTATTAGAGCCATCGTAGCCAACCTCGTATTGTACATAGCGACCATCTGGCTGTTCAATCCAATCCCAAGTTCGGCTGACGACCGCACCCTTAACGACTAAACTATGAAGCACCGAATTGTGTGTATGAGGTGGCCAGTCGGGATTCTGGCGATTGCGTTCTCCTGCAAGCCACACATGAATTCGAAGCTGATATCTGCCTACAGCAATACCAGGTCTCATAACATAAAATCCATAGGGGTGCTGGAGCACGTCAGACTCCAAGATCAAGAGAGGTAATTCGGACAGTATCGCCTGCGACTTATCTATTCCGAAGATGGAGAGAGAAAAATACTTGAGCAGTTCACGCATAGGGACTCCGATCGCAGCGCAGAATTGAAGCAACTTTGGGTGAAAGGGCTTCTGCCGAAGTCGTGTCGTCCAAAAATATCTTTATGAAGTCAAATATGACTCTTTCATTGTCGAAATTAGTTTGAGCAAATTTATCCAGATCAAATAGACCTGATTGATCCCATATCAGACGACTCTCTCTCCGATAATACTCAAAAAATCGAGAACCGCGCAGATACTGAAAGGCTGGCTCCTGAGGATCTTCTTGTGTAACGGTTATCTGCGTGTTTGACGCATCATATCTAAATTGGGAGAGAAAATTGCGAAATCGTAGTTCACAATTAACCGCGTTAACGCTATTATTGAGCGTGATCGTCTTGATAGTTGTCGCCACTAACTCTGCCCGTACTTCATCAGGCGTCCACGTCCTTTGAAATAATTCGCTTGTTCGACTTCGGTTCCGATAATTTGCATAGTGTAGACAAAGTACTTGGTTTCTAGGATCAAGTATCATCATTCTAACTCTTATCGGGCGATTTGACCTTCGCGACTGATTCATCAATATTGGAAAATTCGATTGCATACGTACCTACCCGTATGCCCTACATACTCCCACTCGTCGCTATTTTGAGCAGCACTTTCAAGTTTACTCGAAATTTGATCGGGGAGTATTTCAAATCCCGGAGGAATTCTATCAAGGGGTGGTTTTGTCCACCACAACGTCGCTCCAACGACAAAGGTCACGACCACCGTCGATACTAGCCCGTCGAGAGTACTTTGTACTAAAGATCGCCAATCAAATTCACCATTGTGCAGGCGGTCTGTAAATAGTGAGAGACGTACAACTAACAGAATTATAAAAGAGATTATCAAGAGTGTTACAACAGCCCTTCTGTGTGCAAGCATCCATTCAGAGACTGATGAGTCTGCCATTTCGGCGCCTATCTACTGACTAAACAGTTTTGAGTCTTATCATTTAACTTAGCTCTTTTCAGCGTTCACTCGCCTCGATCTCGATGAGAAGTCTTAGCCAAACCGTGGCGCAGGCCGACCTTGCGCCTCCGCTCTGAACTTCGCAGTGCCTCTAGTGTCCGAATCATTAGCCCGTGATCCACTTGTTGGAACTGACGCCAGTGACCCTCAGCGTCTTGGCGGTGCACTTCGGCGTCGGGCAAGATCTTGCCAACGTACGATCAATCGGGCAACTGGAGACATTTGCGGATAGAAAGTTAGGACTATTCTCTCTTCAGTTTGTGGGGTGGCACCAACAGAGGTTAGTCGCCTCGCTCAGGATGCAGGAGGCCCTACTCCGCAGCCGCGCTCTCGGCGATCAGCCGCAGGTCCCCCAGTCTCACCCCGCGCTCGGCGCTGACGCGGGCGGCGAGGTCGCGGATGTCGCCGGCGGGGCCGCGCAGGACGGAGACCTCCAGGCAGGTGTCGTGGTCGAGATGGAGGTGCAGGGTCGACAGGTTGAGGACGTGGTGGTCGTGATGGGCGTGGGTGAGCCGGTGCTGCAGGTCGCGCCGCTCGTGGTCGAACACGTAGCTGAGCACGCCGAGGCAGGAGCGGCCCGGGCCGGTCGAAGCCTCGCGGCTCGCGGCGTCGCGGACCAGCTCGCGCACCGCGGCCGAGCGGTTGGCGTAGCCGCGGCGCTCGACCAGAGCGTCCAGTGCGGTGGCGACGTCGTCGTCGAGGCTGATGGTGATGCGCTGCATGGCGTTGGGGCCGGCGGGGCCGGCCCCCCAACGGCCGGCAGGTGACGCCCGCCCCGATCGCCACCCCAGCCCCCCCCGCCGCGGCCCCGGCGGCGCGCACGACGAGGGCACCCTTGCGCTCGGCGGCCCAGCCCAGGAGGAAGCCGAGGCCGATGCCGGCGGCGTGGAGCGTGCCGGTGGCGAGCAGGAAGCCCAGGCCATAGGCAGCACCGGCGGCGGTCTCCGGCATCTCCGAGCCGTGCGCGTGGCCGTGGAAGATCGCGAACAGGCCGACGACGGCCATGGCGAGTGCGGTCGGCGCCTGGACGCGAAGCGCCACGACGGCACCCAGCACGACCACCGACAGGGCGATGCCGGCCTCGACGAAGGGCACGCCGATGCCGGCGACGCCGAGGGCACCACCGAGCGCCATCACGCCGACGAAGGTGGCGGGCACCAACCACAGAGCGCGGCCGCCGAGCTGGAAGGCGAACACGCCGACCATCACCATCGCCAGCACATGGTCGAGGCCGGTGACCGGGTGGGCGAAGCCGTGCACGAAGCCGGCCGCGTTGCCAACGCCAGTGTGGGCGAAGGCGACCGACGGCACGAGGGCCGCGAGTGCGGCGAGGGCGAGGATCGGCGAGGCGTGTCTTGTCACGAGTGAGGCTCCTGCTCCGTTGGCGATCGTTGAACCGAGTCTTGGGCAAGCTGTCGGCCGGTATGACGAGGAATGCAAGAGTTCATACCCGCGCCGCCGCCGCTCGGGCGTCGCCCAAGCAAGTTCCGGACCACGCCGGTGCAGGCCATGAGCCACGAGGAGTGGATGCAAGCAACAATCCACCAGCAATGATGACACACGGTCGAAACAAACCGCGTCAATGTTCCGACTCAACCCGGGCAGAACTGGTTCCGGCCCGGCAAAACGAGAGTGGCTGAGATGCCTGCGGACAAGTACTTCTTCGGCACCATTGGCGACGATCGCGGCGTGACCGCGCTGCATGGCACCGACAGCTCGAACTTCGTCGACCATATCCATGGCTTCAACGGCAACGATGAGCTGTTCGGCTATCGCGGCACCGACTTCATGTATGGCGGCGACGGCGACGACCTCCTCAACGGTGGCTCGGGCGTCGATTTCATCTATGGCGGCACCGGCTTCGACACGCTGACCTACGCCTCGTCGAGTGCGGCGGTGAACGTCCATCTGGGCACGGGTGCGGCCTCGGGCGGCGATGCCGGCGGCGACACCTTCGCCCAGATCGAGGCCGTGACCGGCTCGCGGTTCAACGATGTCCTGAACGGCTCGGACAGCGGGACCAACGTCCTGTCCGGCGGCAGAGGCAACGACACGCTGCGCGGGAACGGCGGCTTCGATCTGCTCGAGGGCGGCAAGGGCAACGACGTGATCGACGGCGGGACGGGGGTCGACGCGCTCTGGGGCGGTGCAGGTGCGGACCGCTTCGTCTTCGACAGCGTGGCCGACGCGCCGGCGGGCGGCATCAGCCGCGACTTCATCGGCGACTTCAGCCGCAGCCAGAACGACAAGATCGACCTGTCGGGCCTGGACACCAACAGCGGCGACGCCAGCTTCGACTTCATCGGCACGAGCAGCTTCTACGAGGCGGGCCAGGTTCGCTATCTCCAGGACGGCGGCTCGACCGTGGTGCAGGTGAACACGGACGGCGACGCCCAGGCCGAGATGGCCATCTGGCTGACCGGCAGCTTCAACCTCAATGCCGGCGACTTCGTCCTCTGACCGCCCGGAGCCTGCGCCGGGTCGGGCCGCGGAAGGTTGCCCGCGGCCCGAGGTTCGGGTAGCCCACGCCGGAACAGAGGACTGGAGACGAGATGGGGCCGATCAGGGACGAGATCGCGGCGCTCGAGCTGAGCGGTATCGGCAAGGTGGCGAGCGGGGCTTTGGGCGACCCGGAGGTGATCCCGCTCTGGTTCGGTGAGAGCGATCTGGTCACGGCCCCCTTCATCCGCGAGGCGGCGAAGCGGGCGCTCGACGAGGGCCAGACCTTCTACAACTATCCGCGCGGCATCCTGCCCCTGCGCGAGGCGCTGCAGCGCTACCACCAGCGGGTCTACGGCATCGATTTGCATCCCGACCGGATCACCGTGCCGGGCTCGACCATGCTCTCGGTGCTGGCCGCCGTGCAGTGCTTGGCGGCGCGCGGCGACGAGGTGATCCTGATCGGCCCCTACTGGCCGAACATCCGCACGGTCTGCCTCATGATGGGCGCCAAGCCCGTCGACGTGCGTCTCGACGAGACCCAGGGCCGCTGGCATCTCGATCTCGAGCGGGTGGCCGCCGCGATCACGCCGCGCACCAAGGCGATCTACGTCAACTCGCCCTCCAACCCGACCGGGTGGGTGATGACCGCCGAGGGCCAGCAGGGCCTGCTCGACCTGTGCCGGAAGCACGAGCTCGGGCTGATCGCCGACGAGGTCTATCACCGCAACGTGCTGGTCGGCAGCGATCCGGCGCCGTCGTTCCTCTCCATCGCCGAGCCGGACGAGCCGGTGTTCGTGCTCAATGGATTCTCGAAGGCCTGGGCCATGACCGGCTGGCGCCTGGGCTGGATGGTCCATCCGCAGAATCTGGTCCGGCAGATGGCCGTGCTCGCCGAATGCAGCAACACGGGTGCGTCGATCTTCGTGCAGTATGGCGGGATCGCGGCGCTGGAGGAGGGGGAGGGCTTCCTCGCCGAGTTCAACGCCCGCTGCCGGCACAATGCCGAGCTGGTGATGGAGATCCTCGGCCGCCATCCGCGGATCAGGCTCCTGCGGCCGGAAGGTGCCTTCTACGCCTTCCCCAAGATCGAGGGCGTGACCGACAGCCTCGCCTTCGCCCTGCGCGTGCTCAACCGGGCCAAGGTCGGGATCGCACCGGGCTATACCTTCGGCCCGGGCAATGGCGACCATGTCCGCCTGTGCTTCGCGATCGCCTCCGACCGGCTGGAAGAGGCACTGCACCGGATCATCAAGGTCCTGGACAGCTAGGCCGGGAAGGGGGATCGACATGCGGCTCCTGGCGGCGGCTCTGCTGATCGCATCCACCACGGCCGCGGCAGCCGCCTCGGTCGAGGGGGAGTGGGTGACGGAGGGCGACAAGGCACGGGTCAAGATCGAGCCTTGCGCTTCCGACGCGCAGAAACTGTGCGGGACCATCACCTGGTCCTACCGTCCGGCCGACGCGCCGCCCGGGCCGCTGCTCGACATCCACAACAGCGACCCCGCGCTGAGTTCGCGGCCGATCGTGGGGCTGCCCTTGCTCGAGGGCTTCGAGCCCGCCGGCACGGGCGCCTGGGACGGCGGCACGATCTACGATCCCGAGGGCGGCAAGGTCTACAAGTCCAAGTTCCGGCTCAAGGATCCGGACACGCTGGAGGTGGACGGGTGCGTGCTGTTCCTGTGCCAGACCCAGACCTGGAAGCGCTACCAGGGCTGATCGACTGCCGGCCGCTCACGGCCGAGCGCTGGGACGATCTGGAGCGCCTGTTCGGCCCGGAGCGCGGGGCGGTCGCCGGCTGCTGGTGCCTGTGGTTCAAGCTGCGCCGGCCCGACTGGGATGCGCTCGGGCGGGCGGGCCGCAAGGCGGCGTTCAAGGCGCAGGTCGTGGCCGGCTCGCCGCCCGGTGTGCTTGGCTATGCCGGCGACCAGGCGGTCGGCTGGTGCGCCGTCGAGCCCCGCGAGGCCTATCCGGTGATCCTGCGCTCGCGCGCCCGGCAGCCGGTCGACGACCGGCCCGCCTTCGCGATCACCTGCTTCTATCTGGCGCCGCGCTGGCGGCGGAAGGGGCTGATGCGGCCCCTGATCCGCGGTGCCCTCGACCTCGCCCGCTCGCGCGGCGCCACGCTGGTCGAGGCCTACCCGCTCGACCCGGCCATCGGCGAGCGCCCGAGCGGGGCGTTCACCGGGATCGCCAAGGCGTTCCGCGACGAGGGATTCGTCGAGGTGGCGCGGCGGTCGAAGGTGCGGGTGATCCTGCGGCGGGAACTCTAGCTGTCGTTGCTATGGAGGTTGTCCACCCGGCGCTGCGGTGGAAGGCTGTCGCTGCCACGCTGACATCCCTGCCGCGGAGCCGCCGGATGGACGTCCATCAGAATGCCAAGACCACGCCCAGCGGTCGACTGCTGATGGTGCGGCGTCTTCGCCAACGGCTGGTCCGTGACCCGGGTCGCGGCTGCCTTCGGGTTTCCACCAGACCCGCGCAAGTGGCAGGCCCGTACATGCCGCCGAGGAAGTGGTGGGCTCGCGCGACCGCAGCTCGCGGCCGCATGCCAGCTCGACCCGGCGGGACGAGGCGGCCGAGGCCGCAATCGTCCGGCTGGTGGCGCGAACGCCCGTCCGGCCCGGCGATCGCCCGCCGGCTGGTCGGCCGGTCGCCACCGTCGGCCTGGTCCGCGCCGCCACGGCCTGGGCCGGCTGGCGGCGTTGCAGGCCAAGCCCGAGATCGTCCGCCACTACGCGAACGGGCCCGGCGAGCTGATCCATCTCGACATCAAAAAGCTCGGCCGGACGACGGCGTCGGCACCGATCACCGGTGACCGCCGCGGCCAGAAACGCGGGCATCGGCTGGGACTTCTCCACGTCGATCGACGACGCCTGCGCCTCGCCTACACCGAGATCCTGCCCGACGAGCGCAAGGAGAGTGCCGTCGCCTTCCTCGAGCGCACGCCTGCCCGGTTCGCGAGCCTCGGCGCCACCGTCGAGCGGGTGACGACGGACAACGGCTGGCCTACCGCAGCCACGTCTTCCGGGAAGCTCGTCAGGACGCCCGCGCGGAAGCACAAGGCGCACCCGACCCTACACGCCCAGAACCATCGACAGCAGAGCTGTCGATCCGATCCCGTAGGGGAACGGCTCGCCAAGCGAGCCGTAGGGCAAGGCCGAGCGCTTCATCCAGACTTCCCCAGGGAATGGCCTACCTGGTACCCCCGCCAGCTCGGCCGAGCGGACCGAAGCCATGCGCCCCTGGCTGCATGGCTACAACCGCTGGCGACCCCACTCGGCCTTGGGCGGCAAACCGCCTCTTTCCCGCTTGCCCGGCGACAACCTCCATAGCAACGACAGCTAGCGCAGTCCCGGGCAGGTGGCGTTGGCTCCGCCCCAGCCTACCGAGAGCATAGCCATGACCCAGAACATCTACGATGATCCAAGCTTCTTCGCGGGCTACAGCCGCCTCCCCCGTTCCGTGCGAGGCTTTGCCGGCGCGCCGGAGTGGCCTTCCCTTCGTGCCCTGCTGCCGGATGTGAGAGGCCTGCGGCTCGTGGACCTAGGATGTGGCTTTGGGTGGTTCTGCCGCTGGGCGCGCGCGCACGGGGCCGCGCATGCGCTGGGCCTGGACGTGTCCTGGAGGATGCTGGAACGGGCCAAGGCCGAGACGACCGACCCCGCCATCGTCTATGAGCAGGCGAATCTCGAGCAGCTGGAGCTTGCAGAAGCGGCATTCGATCTCGCCTACAGCTCCCTCACGTTGCATTATCTGCCTGACCTCGACCCGCTGTTCGCGACGGTTCACCGCGCTGTCGTGCCTGGTGGCCGCTTCGTCTTCTCGATCGAGCACCCGATCTACATGGCCTCGCGGCATCCGGACTGGATGACCGATGCGCAAGGGCGCAGATCATGGCCTGTCGACGGCTACCAGCTCGAGGGTGTGCGCAGGACGAACTGGCTTGCCGATGGGGTCGTGAAATATCACCGCACCGTCGGGACCACTCTGAACCTGCTCATCAAGAACGGGTTTGCGATTCGGCGCGTCGAGGAATGGGGCCCAACCGACGAGGACGTGGCCGCGGAGCCGGCGCTGGCCGAGGAACGAGATCGTCCGATGATGATGCTGGTCGCGGCGGAACGGTAGATTCGGCGCTGCCGCGCCTCATCACCGGACACGAGAAGGCACTCACCACAGAACTGATCTTTGTCGGAGCTCAGCTCCGCGCCAGCGCTTTGGCGACAGGATTTAGCGCGAGTAGGCGCGGCCTGGTGCGATGCTTCTCGCCTGAGACGCGTCGGCCGCCCTGCAGCTCTTCGCGGTCCGCGAGATCTCGAAATTGCCGTTGCTGAAGGCCTGCAGGGTGAATCGATTGGTGTCGTTGAACTCGCCGCTCACGCTCTTGCCCGACGCGAAGCCGCCGAACGCCGAGAACACGCCGTCCGGATAGATCCCGACGAAGCGCAGGCGATCGCCCCTCAAGAACCAGTTGCCCGAGATCGGGAAGTCGAGCGCGCGCCAGGACCCGTCCGCACGCAGGCAGATCGCGCTCTCGCCGGACTGCCCAAGGCCGGGGTCCGGATAGAATTTGAGGAGCCACTGGCCAACCGGCTGTGGCCCATTGTTCGCGTTTGCCGGCCCAGCGAGCAGCGCCAAGCCGAGCATCGCGGCCAGTCCGCACCTTTGCACGACGTGCATTGTCGTTTCCTCCCCGCCTTCCAGGCCGTCGTCACTCCCCGGCCGTGAGGCTCGCGCTCGACGCTAGAGCACGTCGCCCCGAGGTCAACGGTCTGGGCGTCATGTGGGCGGGCGCGCCGGCGCGATCCCCTGCTCGATCCGCCCGATCATGTAGGGGAAGAACGGGTTGCTGCTCATCCGCATCAGCGCGTCGAGGCTCATGATCAAGGCGCCGCGCTCGCCGCGGGTGGCGAGGGCGCCGAGCTGGACGCCGAAATCGTCCTTGGGGTCGGGCCGCAGGCCGTAGAGCCCGTCCTCGAGCGGGAAGGGCAGGGCGACGTGGGAGAGCGAGAACACCTCGGGCGGGTAGGTGAGCGACAATGGCTGGACGGTCTCGGCGGTGGCGCCCGCCTCGGTGATCCGGGCCACGATCGAGGGATCGCCCGGCGAGGCGTTGGCGAGGATCACGGCGCGCCAGTTCCGGGGCGGTGCCGGCAGGACCCGGTTCAGGATCAGGTTAGCGCTGCTGCTCAGGAGCGGGCCGAACTTGATCGTGCGGTTGAGGTCGAACAGCACCAGCTCGCTTCCGTTGGCCGGCAGGCGGGCATAGAGGGCGGTGATGATCGCGCGGGTGCTGACGGTGAAGTCGACCACCGACTGGAAGGTCAGGATCGGCGGCAACCGATCGAGCTGCCCCGTGCGGGCCATGCGATCGATGCGCCCCTGCAGCGCCCGGGTGAGCTGGAACGACTGGCGCGCGCCGTTGATCGGGAACGAGTTGTACTTGAACGGGATGAACTCGGGCACGACCGACAGCCAGGCCGCGTTGGCGAAGGCCGGAAAGAAGGCAGGCCAGCCCGCGATCCCGGCGAAGCGGGCGAAGGCCGTGACGCCGATCATCGGCGAGAGCAGGACCAGGCGGTCGGGTGCGCCGAGCGAGGGGTCCTCGATGGCGTCGAGCGCGTGCATGAGCACGAGCGCGCCGCCGTTGGAGAAGCCGACGAGATGCAGCGGCTTGCCGGGGCCGATCCGCCGGCGCGCCTCGCGCACCGCGACCCGGACCGCGGCGACCCAGTCCTCCCAGTCGACGCCGGTCAGCGCCGCGGGCACGGTGCCGTGGGCCGGCATGCGCGGCAGGATGGCCAGCCAGCCCCGGTCGCGGTAGGCGCCGGCGATGTGGCGGCCGCTGTAGGGTGCGTCGGTCAGGCCGTGGACGAAGACCATGGCACCCAAGGGCTCGCCCACCGGCTCCAGCACCTGCGAGCGGTTCCAGTTGGTGGCGAATCGCTCGGGATAGATCGGGCTGCCGGCAAAGTAGCGGTTGAAGGGCTGCTGCTCGGCCGGATCGAGGCGGTCGGTGACCTTGGCGCGCACCTCGGCCATCACCTGGTCCTCGGCCGCGAGGTAGCCCTGCCAGTCCATGCCGGCGAGGTCGGCGGCTGTCAGGTCGTGGGGCACCTCGGTGTGCCAGGGCTCGAGCGACGGCGCGTGGCCCACCTGCCAGACCCGGACGCCGAGGAACAGGACCAGAGCACCCAGGCAGACGAGGGCGAGCCGCCCGACCCAGCGGGCGAGAAACACGCGCATGCGGGTGGCCTCAGTTCCGCAGCACCTGGCTCATCTCCTTGAGCTGCAGCACCGCGCGCTTGAGGTAGAAGCCCTGGATGGCGAGGTGGCTGGCGAACAGGGTCGCCCGTGGCGGCCCATCGATAACGACGAGTGGCCGCATCTCGCCCGCCTCGCGGAAGGTGTCCATCACCTGGTCCCAGACGTTCTGGACATTGTTCTTGGGGCGGATCACCGGGTCGAAATCCTTGCCCAGCTCCTGCAGCAGCAGATGGTAGGCGTAGAGCCGGCCCTTGATCTGGTAGAACAGCCGGTCGGCGTCGAAGTTGATCGGCCAGAGGCCGGTGGTGCGCAGATGCTGGTCGACCAGTGCCGACTGCGCGCCGAGGTCGAGGCCGATCCGCTCGAGCGCGGCACCGAGGGAATCGGTGCGCACGTCGAAGATCGCGGTCTTGCTGGCGACGCGCTGGTTGTAGGTGATCAGGGCGTCGCGGGCGCCGCGGTAGTTCCGGGCGCTGGTGACGGTCGGCAGGATCGACTTGCTCAGGTCGAAATACCAGACATCGGGCGGGAAGTTGATCAGGCCGCGCGCCCGGCCGAGGTCCGGATCGACCGGCGAGGAGCCGCGCATCCGGCCGATCTGATCCTCCAGCTCGATCGAGAACCGGGCGAGTGCCCCCTGCATCCCGCGCTGGAAGGCGGCGGGATGGATCAGGAACTGGTTGGGCCAGAAGAACGGGTCCGGCGGCTGCCAGGCGTGCTGCACCACCTCGCGGCCGATCAGCGCGGCGGCCATGTCGACCGCGCGGCTGCCACCCTCGATCGGCTCGGGCGGCAGGAAGGCCGGATCGTCGTCGACCCGGAGATAGGCCCAGAAGCCGACGGCGTAGTAGAGGACGATCAGGACCAGGATCGCGACGGTCCAGCGCAGGATGCGCCGCACGATGCCGGCGCGCGGCTTGGTGACGGGGACCGGCTCGCTCACGCTGTCCTCCACCCGGTCGGCGGTCTCAGCCACCCTGCACCTCCGGCTCACGATGCGCCCGCAGCTCGGGCGTGCCGCGCGCCAGCTCCTCCGGCCGCCGTTCGAACGCTCCGCCCTCGCCGGTACCACGCATCGTCTGGATGAACACCTGCGTCGCGTTGGCCGGTGTGCCGAGGCGGCGCAGCGCATAGTCCATCAGACCGAACGCGACCTCGCGCTCGCCCATGATCGCCAGCCCGACACCCTGCTTGGCTAGAGCCGCAACCTCGCTCTCGCTGTTGGCGCGCACCGCGATCTCGATCCCGGGATTCTGCGCGCGCGCTAGCTCGATGATCCCTGAGGTCCGGAAACTTTCCGGTACTGCAAGGATCAAGACCTTGGCCGTGGCGGCGTGCGCGTGCTCCAGCACGCCGGCTACGGCGGCATCGCCAAGGACAGTCGGAATGCCCGAGGAGCGCAGCTTGATCGTGCGTTGCCGGTCCTGCTCGATCACCGCCGTCGGCAGGTCCATGGACTCCAGGCCCTCGACCACGATTCGGCCGACACGGCCCCAGCCGACGACGATCGCGTGCCCGGCGGCGGGGATCGGCGGGCCCGCCTCGAGCACGGGCTCCTCCGTCCCGCGCGGCTCGGACGCCGGGGTGGCCGCTCCCCTCCCGGCCGCGTGTCGCGCCCCGATCCGGGCCGTGACGGCGAAGACGGCCGAGTTGGCCATGATCGACAGGATCGCCCCGGCCAGGATCAGGTCGCGGCCTTCGGTGGGCAGGAGGCCGAGCGTCACCCCCAGCCCGGCCAGGATGAACGAGAACTCGCCGATCTGGGCGAGACTGGCCGAAACCAGGAGTGCCGTCTGCACTTGATAGCCGAACGCGATCACGATGCCGAACGCGGCGATCGTCTTGGCGATCATGATGACGCCCAGCACCGTCAGCGTCGCCAAGGGCTCGCGCACGACGATCGAGGGGTCGAACAGCATCCCGACCGAGACGAAGAACAGGACGGCGAACGCGTCCTGCAGCGGCAGGGAATCGGCGGCGGCGCGATGGCTGAAGTCGGTCTCGGCGAGCACCACGCCGGCGAAGAAGGCACCCAGCGCGAAGGAGACGCCGAACAGCTCGGCCGAGCCGAAGGCGATGCCGAGCGCTATGGCGAGGACGGCCAGCGTGAACAGCTCGCGCGAGCCGGTACGTGCGACCTGCGTCAGGATCCAGGGGATGACCCGCTGGCCGACGACCAGCACGAGCACGAGGAACACCGCGACCTTGGCCAGCGTGAGGCCGAGCGTCAGCCAGAGGCTGCCGCCGCCGGCCTGCCCGGCCAGCCCGCGCGGATCCCCGCCCAGCGCCCCGGCGAGCGCCGGCAACAGGACCAGCGCCAGGACCATGGCCAGGTCCTCGACGATCAGCCAGCCGACGGCGATCCGCCCGGCACCCGAATCCAGCACGCCCCGCTCCTCCAGGGCGCGCAAGAGCACGACCGTGCTGGCGACCGACAGGGCGAGGCCGAACACCAGGCCCGCGCCGAACGACCAGCCCCAGAGCATGGCGATCACCATGCCCAGAACAGTGGCGACGGCGATCTGCCCCAGCGCGCCGGGGATGGCGATCTTGCGGACCGCCATCAGATCGCCGATCGAGAAATGCAGCCCGACCCCGAACATCAGCAGGATCACGCCGATCTCGGCGAGCTGGTTGGCCAGCTCCTGATCGCCGACATAGCCTGGCGTGAACGGGCCGATCACCACGCCGGCGAGCAGGTAGCCGACCAAAGGCGGCAGCCGCACCTTGGTCGCCACGAACCCGCCGGCGAACGCCACCACGAGGCTCATGACGATGGTGGCGATCAGCTCGGTCTCATGCGGCATCGGCGATGCTCTGGCTTTCGTTAGGCATGACGGTCGCGGGCAGCCGCCTCAAAGGAGCAGCGCCGCGCCCAGGGTTATCACAAGCAACAGCACGGTGGCACCGGCAACCGGCCACGCCCGCAGCATTCGCTCGGTCCGCGCGATCACGTCGCTGCCGGCGACCGCCGCCCGCCCGGCCGTCTCGCCGAGGACCACGAGGTCGCCCTCGGGCAGGCGCGGCAGCCTGTCGCCCCAGCGGCGCAGCGCTCCGGTCAGCACCAGGCCCAGCAGCACCGGCCAAAGCCCGGCCCAGAGCGTCTTCGGGTCGAGGATCTGGGTAAGCGTACCCATCCCCGACAACAGGAAGACGGCCCACGGCACCGCGACCGCCGCCGCCGCAAGCATGAGCCAGGGCAGGGCGAGGCCGAGTGGCGCTCCCGCCGCGGAGTTCCCGTGAGCCGCGGCGAGGCGGCGGCAGAAGTGGAGCATCAGGAGCGTGCTGCCAGCACCAGCGAGGGTGGCAGGGAGATAGACCGGCCCGTCGCCGAGCGTGCTGCCGACGGCCAGCTTGGCGAGCCCGCCGCCGGTCAGGGGCAGGCCGCCGAAGCCGAGCGCCAGGACCAAAGCGGGCAGGAGCACCAGCCAGCGTCGCCGGCCCTCGGAAGCAGTGACGCCCACAGCCAGGAACAGGGCACCTTTGGCCAGGACGTGGTGCGCGGCATAGAACGCGGCCGGCAGCAGCGCGTCCGGGCCGGCGAGCAGGCCCATCGCCAGGACGGTGGCGACCAGGCCCATCTGGCTGACGCTCGAATAGGCGAGCACCGTCTTTGGGTTGTCCTGGGTGATGCCGACCGCCACGGCATAGTAGGCGGTGACCAGCCCGAGTGCGGCGAGAATGGGGCTCCAGTCCGGCAGCGCGCCGTCGAATGGCAGGAAACGGATCAGGCCGATGATCCCGGCCTTGATGATCGCACCGCTCAGCACCGCCGAGGCGGGCATCGGTGCGGCGGGGTGGGCGATCGGCAGCCAGACATGCAGCGGCACGAGGCCGGCCTTGAGCCCGAAGCCCGCGACCAGCAGCGCCACGGTGAGGTCGCGCCAGGGCGAGGCCGCAAGATCGGCCACGGTGGTGGCGATGGCGAGGGTGTCGCCCGGGCTCGCGGTGGCAAGCAGGGCGAACGCGGCGAGGAGCGCGATCTCGCCGAGCACCGCGAGGAAGAGATAGATGACGCCGGCCCGCCTTGACCGGGCGGTGCCGTCGTGAACGACGAGGCCATAGGCGGCGAGGCTGACCAGGGCGAACGCCAGGTAGAAGCTGGCGAGGTCGCGGGTGAAGAACACGGCGAGGCTGCCGGTCAGGGTCAGGAGCCACCAGACGGCGAAGCGGCCGCTCTTCGGGTCGCCGTGCAGATAGGTGCGGGCATAGGCGCCGGCAGCACTCCACAGCAGTGCCACGACCCCGAGCAGCAACGCGCCGGGGCGGTCGAGTGCGATCGTGAATTGGAGCCGCTGCGGGTCGAGCACGATGGGTGCTGCGTCGACGGCCAGGAAAGCCGCCGCCAGCGCCGGCAGGGGTGCCAGCCACAGCAGGCCGAGCATGCGGGCCCTGGCGTCATGGTCCGAGCAGGCCAGCAGCATGGCGATCGGCAGGATCAGGGCGGCGAGCAGGGCGACGCTCATGGGCCGGCCATCGCGGGCAGGGCGAGGCGGCCGATCTGCATCAGGTTGAGCGAGGCCAGCGGGACCAAGCCCAGCGCGATGCTGGCCGCGGCGAGCGTCAGGACCAGGGCCTCGCGGCGGCGGGCCACCGGCGCCACGGGTGCGGTCACGGCAGCGCCGCCGGCCAGTGAGGGGGCGAGGACGCGCAGGAGATAGGCGCCCGTCAGCAGACCGCCCAGCAACAGCGGCAGCGACCACCACCACTGGCCGGTCTGGATCGACGTCAGGAGCAGCAGCCATTTGGCGATGAAGCCGCCGCTGGGCGGCAGGCCCATCAGCGACAGGCCGGCGAGGCCGAAGGCAAGCGTGGTCATCGGCAGCGCCCGGGCGATGCCGCCGAGCTCGCCGATCCGATCGTGGCCGAGCCGCTGCGCGATCAGGCCGGCGGCCAGGAACATCGCCGCCTTGGCGAT
This sequence comes from Geminicoccaceae bacterium, assembly GCA_044224255.1. GTDB lineage: Bacteria > Pseudomonadota > Alphaproteobacteria > Geminicoccales > Geminicoccaceae > Benzoatithermus. The sequence goes on along the minus strand of JBGAKU010000099.1, from coordinate 1,948 downwards.
CGCGTGCGAGACCAGCTGCATGATGCCGCCGGTCCAGGCGTCCGAGCTGCCGAGCTGGACCAGCGGGAACAGGATGAACAGGTAGCCGATCTGCGCCACGGTCGAGTAGGCGACCAAGAGCTTGAGCCGCTCCTGGCGCAGCGCCAGCACCCCGCCGAAGAGGATCGCCGCCGCCCCGAGCGCACCGAGGATTTGGCCCGCGGCGAAGTCGAACGTGCCCGGCATCACGTCGAACCACAGGCGAACGATCAGGAACACGGGTGCCTTGACCACCAGGGCCGAGAGCACGGCGCTGGCCGGGGCCGGCGCGCCGGCATGGGCGGGCGGCAGCCAGAGATGGAGCGGGAACAGGGCCGCCTTGGCGATCAGGCCGACCGTCATCAGGCTGCCGGCGATCAGGACGGCCGGGGTCGGGCGCAGGGCAGTCGACAACAGGATGATGTCGAGGGTGCCGTAAGCACCGTAGAGCAGGCCGGTGCCGAGCAGATAGAGCATGGAGCCCAGAAGCGCGAACAGGAGGTAGCGCAGTGCCGCCGCCACGGTCGCGGGCCGGCCGTCCAGGCAGACCATCGGCACGGCCGCAAAGGTGAGCAGCTCGAGCGCCACGAACAGGCTGAACAGGTCGTCGGCGACAAAGACGAGGTTGAGCGCGGCCCACAGCGCGAGCAGCAGGGTCCAGAATGCGGTCGGCGCGCGCGCCTCCGAGCCATCGGGCGGCGTACGGAACTCGTCGCGGGCGAACAGGGTCACGGCCGAGACGACGACCGCAGTGGTGAGCAGCATCGCCGCCGCCAGGCCGTCGGCGCGCAGCGCGATGCCGAGCGGCGGGGCCCAGCCGCCGAGGACATAGGCCACGGCATCGCCGGCCCACAGCACAGCGACGGTGATCGCGACGGCGATGGCGAGCCCGATCGGCGCCGCGAGCAAGGCGAGGCGCTCGGGCCAGCGGCCACCGAGACCGATGGCGAGCAGCACGCCGAGCGAGGGTGCCGCGATCGCGAGCACCAGGAGCCAGCCGCCCGCGGTCACGGCTCGTCCGGCGGCAGGGCGTTGCGCCCGGTGGCGGCGGCCAGCCGCAGCAGCAGGGCGACCGCAAGCGCGGTGGCGGCGAAGGCGACCACGATGCCGGTGATCACCATCGCCTGCGGCACCGGATCGCTGCCGAGGCTGGGCACGGCACCGCGGCGGGCGACCACCCCGAACAGCAGGAAGATGCCAGCACCGAGGAGGTTGACGGCAAGGATCTGGCGCAGGAGCCGCGTCTGGACGATCAGACCGTACAGGCCGAGGCCGACCAGCGCAGCACCGGTGAGGCCGAACAGGTCGACCGTGCTCATCGCCGCGGCCGCACGCCCGGGCCGGCCACGAACAAAGCGAGCGAGAGTGCGATGGCGACGATCAGGGCCGCTTCGACAGCCAGGATGAGCGGCTTGGCGAACGCCGCGGGATAGGCGAGGAAACCGCCGCCGAGCAGCAGCCCGCCGAGCCCAACGGCGAAGAAGACGAGCGCCCCGCCCACCAGCGCCAGCCGCAAGGGCCGGCCGCCCAGGGCCGGCGCCTCGACCAGGCCGGCCATGATGGTCAAGAGCAGCATGGCAGCCAGGATCGCCCCGCCCTGGAACGCCCCGCCCGGCTCGTCGGCGCTGACCCAGAAGAGGTAGACCGCGACGACGATCCCGACCGGCGGCAGAAGGCGGGCGAGAAACGCGAGCGGCCCGTCCGGGTCGGCGGGGGCGGGTGCCGCAGGCCTGCCCGCCCAGAGCCGATCGTCGGCCAGCGACCAGACCGCCAGCAGCCCGACCACCAGCACCACCTTCTCCATCAGCGTGTCGATGGCGCGGTAGGCCATCAGGACGGCGGTGACCGGGTTGCCGAGCCCCGTCGCCGGCAGCCCCGCGCTGGCCGCGGTGGCGAGCGAGGGGGCGGGCTCGGGCAGGAGCAGCACGGC
>JBGAKU010000098.1:0-18350 GCA_044224255.1 Geminicoccaceae bacterium | reverse complement strand
CGTGCTGATGCGCGACCGGTTCGTGGTGCTGATGCGGCCTGACCACCCGTCGGCCCGAGCACTGGACCTCGACGCCTATGTGGAAGCACCGCACCTGCTGGTGTCACCCGTGGCAAGCCGGGAGGGTGCCGTCGATCGCGCGCTGGGCGCGATCGGCCGCCGCCGCACCCTGGCTGCCGTCGTCTCGCATCATCTGGTCGTGGCGCCGATCCTGTTGCGCAGCACCATCCTGTGCACTCTCGCGGAGCAGCTCGCGCGGCCGATCGCGACGGCCTTCGGCCTCTCGCTGAGCCCCTTGCCGCCCGGCCTCGAGCTGCCCGCGCAGCCGACGTTCATGGTGTTTCACAACCGCTACGTGCAGCGCCCCGCCCATCGCTGGCTGCGGGCACGGGTGGCAGACATTGCAAGAGCCGTGCAGGCGCCGTTCGCACGCCCGCAGGCCCGGGACACGAAATCGCGCGAGACGTGAGAAATCGCACTGCCATTTCCCATTTGCAAATTATCCTCAGACTGCGGAGGATCGGCGCGAAGGCGGTGGCCCTCTGCCAGAGGGGACGAACGCCATGTGGTCGACATGGTGCCTGAGACTCGCCCTGGCGTCGCTGCTGATCGGCAGCGGGGCGGTTGCGGACGAGGTCCGCGTGGGTCTCGCCAATCCGTTCAGCGGACCGCTCGCCACGTCCGGCGAACAGAACCGGGTCACCGCGGATCTGGCCGTTCGCAGCCTGAACGAACGCGGCGGCGTGCTGGGTCAGCAGGTGCGCCTGATCGCCGTGGACGACGGCTGCGACGTCGAGCGCGCCGCCGCGGCGGCCCTGGAGCTGGTCAAGGCGGGCGTCAGGGCGGTGATTGGGCACATGTGCTCGCAGGCGTCGCTGATCGCCGCACCCGCCTACGAGGCCGTGGGCATCCCGATGCTCACGCCGGACTCGACTCATCCGCGCCTCACCGAGGAGGGGCGGCCGAACGTGTTCCGCCTGACCGGCCGCGACGACGATCAGGGCCGGCTCGCGGGCGGCTGGCTGGCAGGCCTCAAGCCGGCGCGCCCGATTGCCATCGTCCATGACGGCAGCACCTACGGCAGCGGCCTCGCCTGGCAGACGCGGGAGGAGCTGCATCGCAATGGCGGGCATGAGGCGCTGTTCGAAACCTACCTGCCCGGCGCGCCCGACTACGGAGCCCTGATCGACCAGCTGGCGCAGCACGCGATCGGCGTCCTCTACATCGCCGGATATGGGCCGGATGCTGGCCGCATCGTCCGGCAGGCACACCAGCGCGGCCTCGACCTGCTGGTGGCAGGCGGTGACGGTCTCAGCGCGCCCGAATTCTGGACCGCGGCCGGCGAGGCGGGCGAGGGCACGCGGTTCAGTGCACGACCCGATCCGAGCTCCTCGCCGGCGGCGGTAGCGGTGATCGAGGCGTTGAAGGCGCTCGGGATTCCGATGCCGGGCACGAGCCTCGGCGCCTACGCGGCGGTTCAGGTCTGGGCCGAGGCCGCACGGCGCGCAGGCAGCACGGACGCCGAGGCGGTCACGGCAGCCCTGCATCGCGGCCGGTTCGATACCGTGCTGGGCCGGGTCACCTTCGACCAGCAGGGTGACCTGATCGGCGCCTCCTGGCGGTGGCGGGTCTGGCGGGAGGGCAGCCAGGTCACGCTGCCGCCGACGCTGGCGATGCAGCTCCGCTGAGAGCGCTGCTCAGATACAGCGCCCGCCGTCGACCTCGAGCGCCACGCCGGTGATGAACCGCGCCTCGTCCGAGGCCAGCCAGAGCGCGGCATCGGCGACATCCTCGGGCGTGCTCAACCGCCCCAGCGGCACCGTGCCGACGAAGCGCGCCCGGTTCTCCGGCGTGTCGCCGCCGATGAAATGTGCAAGCAGCGGCGTCTCGCCGGCGACCGGGCAGAGCGCGTTGACACGAATCTTCTGCGGCGCGAGCTCGACCGCCATCGACTTGGTGATCAGGATGCACGCCCCCTTGCTGCCATTGTACCAGCACAGCCCGGGCCGCGGCCGCAGGCCGGCGGTCGAGGCCGTGTTGAGGATCACACCCCCGCCCTGCGCGGCCATCACCGGCACCGCATGCCGGGCAGCCCAGTACAACGCCTTGACGTTCACCGCGTAGACGCGGTCAAAGTCCGCCTCGCTGACCTCCGTCAGCTTCTGATTCCAGTGCGACACGCCGGCATTGTTGACCAGGATGTCCAGCCGCCCGAACCGCTCCGTCGCCGCGGCGACCATCCGCCCGGTGTCGGCGTCGCTGGTCACGTCCGCCTTGACCGCCACGGCGCCCTCGAGTCCGGCTGCGATCCGTTCCGCCGCGGCACCGTCGATGTCCGCGACCACCACCTTGGCTCCTTCGCGCGCGAAGCAAGCCGCGATGCCCGCCCCGAACCCGGACCCGCCTCCGGTCACGATCGCCGTCCTGCCCGCCAGCCGCATGGGCCGATCCTCCCCTTCGGGTACGACTCACGATCCCCGGCCCGCCTCCGCGCCGTCAAGACCCGCATGACGGGCTGGCTGGAGTTCGCCGGGGCCTATCTGGCGTTCCTGGCGGCGCACGCGGTTCCGGCACGCCCGGCGATCCGGCGACGGCTCGCCGATCTGCTGGGCGAGCGCGCATACATCTGGACCCACGCCGCCGTCTCGCTGGTGCTGCTGGGCTGGCTGGTCGAGGCCGCCTCCCGGGCACCGTACGTGGCGCTCTGGGAGCCCGCGCCGTGGCAGGCGCACGCGACCTTCACCGCCATGGCGGTCGCCTGCCTGCTCACCGCCCTGGCGCTCGGCCGGCCCAATCCCTTCTCCTTCGGCGGCGGTGATCCGGCGCGCTACGATCCGGACCGGGCGGGCATCGTCGGCATCACCCGCCATCCGCTGCTATGGGCGATCGGCCTGTGGGCCGCCGGCCACCTGATCGCCAACGGCGATCTCGCCCATTTCCTCCTGTTCGGCGGCTTCATGGCGATGGCGGCCGGCGGCATGGTCTCGCTGGACCGCCGCGCCCGCCGGCGCCTCGGGCCGGACTGGGAGCGCCTGCGGCCAAGGCAGCGGCTGGCCTGGTCAGTGCAGGACGCCTGGCGGGTCCTGGCCGCGGTCCTGCTGTTCGTCTGTCTGCTTCTGCTTCATCCGTTGGTGATCGGCGTCGACCCGCTATCGGCCTTGTAGAGCTCAGAACGCCACCTGATCGCCGCCCTTCAGTGAGAGGATCTCGCGCGCCTCCGTAGGCGTGGCGACCGCAAGGCCCAAGCCTTCGATCAGCGCGCGGGCGCGGCGCACCTGGACGGCGTTGCTCTCGGCCAGCCGGCCGGGGCCGTCCCAGAGCGAATCCTCGAGCCCGACCCTGACATTGCCGCCCATTGCCGCTGCCATCGCCGCGACCGGCATCTGGTTGCGGCCGGCGCCCAGGACCGACCAGCGATAGGCGTTGCCGAACAGGCGGTCGGCCGTGCGCTTCATGTGCTGGACGTCCTCCGGATGCGGGCCGATGCCGCCCAGGATGCCGAAGACGCTCTGCACGAACAAAGGCGGCTGGACCAGGCCGCGCTCGAGAAAGTGGGCAAGATTGTAGAGATGGCTGATGTCGTAGCACTCGAACTCGAACCGAGTGCCGTTCTCGGCGCAGCTGCGCAGGATGTACTCGATGTCCTGGAAGGTGTTCTTGAAGACGAGATTGCGGCTGTTCTCGAGATGCTGCCGCTCCCATGCGTGCTTGAACTCCTTGAACCGGTCGAGCATCGGGAAGAGGCCGAAGTTCATCGAGCCCATGTTGAGCGAGGCCACCTCGGGCTTGAACGTGGCGGCCGGCCGGACCCGCTCCTCGATCGTCATGTAGGGCGCGCCGCCGGTGGTCAGGTTGATGATGCAGTCCGAGCGCTGCTTGATTACCTGCAGGAACGGCGCGAACGCTTCGGGCGTCTGGTCGGGCTTGCCGGTGCGCGGGTCGCGCGCGTGCAGATGGACGATGGCAGCCCCGGCCTCGGCCGCACCCACCGCGGCATCCGCGATCTCCTCCGGCGTCACCGGCAGATGCGGCGACATCGACGGCGTGTGGATAGCACCGGTCACGGCGCAGGTGATCACGACCTTGCGGGGCTGAGGCATCGCTAGTCCGGCTCCTCCGGGAACTGGGTGGCGCCGTCGGGGATGACCACCCCCGGCAGCTTGCGCGAGGTCCAGATGTGGATCGCGTCGCCGAGGTCGACGGGCTGGTCGAGCGAGCCGCCCTTGACGGTGAGCGCGTCCGGGTGCAGCCCCTCGTGCCACAGCCGCGAGCCGCAGACGGGACAGAAATGGCAGTGCACGACACGGCCGCTGTCGGCCGTACGTGACCAGCATCGGGTCTCGCCGCGCTCGAGACGGAAATGCGCCTTGGGCACCGCGACCGAGATGCCGAAGGCCGAGGCGGACTGGCGCTGACATTCGCGGCAATGACAGACATAGATCGTCTCCGGCCGCCCGGTGACGACATAAGCCACAGTGCCGCACTGGCAGCGGCCGGTGAGCGGCGGCTCGGGCAGGCTCATTGCCCGATCTCCTCCGCGGCAGCCCGCTTGTGGCGCAAGAGGGCCATCAGGCGCCGGTCGCGCCAGCGCTGCCGGTCCGCCAGGCGGTCGGCGGGCAGCGCCGCGCGGCGCTCGGCCTCGACCCGCTCGATCACCGGCCCGGACCAGTCCACCCGCCGCTGCATGGAGGCGAACAGCCGCTCGTAGATCCCCTGATAGCGGGCCGCATAGTCGCGGACCCCGCCGGGCGCGTTGAGGTCGGCGGTCTCGAACGGGCCGATGAACGACCAGCGCAGGGCCAGACCGTCCTTGAGACCGCGATCGATGTCCTCGGCGGTGCAATATCCGTCGGCGACCAGCCGGAACGCTTCCTCCAGGAGCGCGCCCTGCAGCCGGTTCATGACGAAACCATCGATCTCGCGCTGCATGACGATCGGCGACTGGCCGAGATCGCGCATCACCGCCTCGGCCCGCACCATAGCCTCGGGCGAGGTCCATGGTGCCGGGACCAGCTCGATCGCCGGGATCAAATAGGGTGGGTTGATCGGGTGGCAGACGAGGCAGCGGGCGCGCCCGGCAAGCTCCTCGGTGAAGCGTGAGGGCACAATGGCCGAGCTGGAGCTCGCAAGGATGCAGGCCGGGTCGGCGAGACGGTCGAGGTCGCGCCACAGCGCCTGCTTGGTGGCAAGATCCTCGGGCGCGTTCTCCTGAACCCAGGCCGCGCCCGCCAGCGCCTCGGCGGCGTCAGCCGCGATCGAGAGGCGCGCCCTGACGCTGGCGACATCGGCACCTCCGAGCAGGTCCTGCGCGGCGAGGTCCGCAAGCAGTCCCTCGATGGTCGCCAGCGCCGCGTCTGCGGCACCCGGCGCCACATCCCACAGGCGCACCGTCCAGCCGCCGCGCGCGAACGCGATCGCCCAGGCCCGGCCGACGAGGCCGGTGCCGACAATGGCGGCGGTCTCAAAGGGTCTCGACATTGCCGCACACCCCCAAGGACTGGCCCGACACCGCGCGGCCGAGGGGCGAGACCAGATAGACGACCATGGCCGCGATCTCCTGGGCGGTCACCATCCGGCGCAGCGACACCTTGTCGAGATATTGGCGCTCCATCTCGCCGTAGCTGACGCCGAGCTGCTCGGCCCGAGCCGAGATGACCCGCTCGATGCGCGGCCCCTGGACGATGCCCGGGAGGATCGCGTTGACCGTGACGTTGTGCGGCCCCAGCTCGCGGGCGAGGCTTTGGGTGAGCCCGATCACGCCCCATTTGGCGGCCGCGTAGGGGGTGCGGAATGCATAGCCGAGCCGGCCAGCGGCTGAGGACAGGTTGACGATCGCACCGCCGCCGGCCGCCTTGAGTAGCGGCACCGCGCGACGCGCGCACAGAAACTGCCCGGTGAGGTCGACCTCGATGCAGCGGCGCCAGTCGGCCGGATCGATCTCCTCGATCGGCGCCGTCGGTCCGGCAATCCCGGCATTGTTGACCAGGACGTCGAGCCCGCCCAGGGCGCTCCGGACCTCCTCGAACAGGCGGTCGACGTCCGCCTCGACCGCCACGTCGGCGCGCGTGCGCGACACCTGCGGCAGGGATGCCCCGAGCTCGGCCAGCGCCGCCTCGTCCACGTCGCACAGATGCACGCGCGCGCCCGCAGCGTGCAGCGCCTCGACGATCGCTCGGCCGATCCCGCCGGCACCCGCCGTCACCAGCGCCCGCTGGCCCTCTGCCGCGCGCTCGCTCATCTTCGCCTCCCTGTCGCGTCGACAGGCCCGCAATAGCCCCAGCGCGCCGCGCCAGCCAGACCGATGGCGCACGGACGAGTGACTTGACGCCGGAGCCGTCCAGCTGCCCTGTCATGACGGGATCGCCTATTCCTTGAGGAAGGAGCCGCTCCCATGACGGCAGCACGCCGGACCACCATCCTGGCCTTGGCTTTGCTCCTGCCCGCGGGCGCCGCGCGGGCCCATCACGGCTGGGCCTGGACCACGGGCGAGAACATCGAGCTCATCGGGGTGATCCAGGAGGTGCGGCTGGGCAATCCGCACGGGATCCTCGAGGTCGGCGTCGAGGGTGAGACCTGGACCGTCGAGGTGGGCCAGCCCTGGCGCAACGAGCGCGCCGGCCTGAAGGAGGGCGACCTCGCGCCGGGCGTCGAGATCCGGGCGATCGGCGAGCCCGCCGCCGAGTCGGACGCACGACGCCTCAAGGCCGAGCGACTGTTCCTCGGGACGCGCGAGTTCATCCTCTATCCGAGCGCGACTGAACGTTGGAGTCGTTGTTGGCGGCGCTCGAGGCCACGACGGTCGCCCAGACGCTCCAGGCCTCGCGCTGGCTCTACGCCGCGGTCAGCGCGGGACACATCACGGGCATCGCGCTGCTGGTCGGCGCCATCGTTCCGCTCGATCTGCGCCTACTCGGCTGTTGGCGGCAGGTGCCGAGGGGCGGCGCTGGCGAGGGTCCTGGTGCCGGTGGCCGCGACCGGCCTTGCCCTCGCGGCGATCACCGGCGGTCTCATGTTCGCGGTGCGGGCACGCGAGTATGCTGGCATCGGGTTCCTGCAGCTCAAGCTCCTGCTGGTCGCGACCGGCACGATCGCGGCACTGGCCCTGCATCGCGCGCACGGTGCCTGGCTCGACGGGGCGAGCGATGCCAGGCTCGCGGCCCATGCCATGCTGTCCATCCTCTGCTGGCCGACCGCCCTCCTCTGCGGCCGCCTGATCGCATTCGCGGGCGATTGAGCCGCGCCCCGCAATCTTGCGGGAACCCGTTGCGGCCGCGGGGGTTGATCTCGCTTGTGCCCGGTGCCTAATTGACCGGTGCCCACCCGGGCCGGAGTGAACGATGAAGCCATTTGCGATCGCCGGCGTGCAGATGCATCTGCATCACGCCGACAATCTCGAGGCCATGCGCCACCGCCTGCAGCTGCTGATGCACCTTTATCCGTGGGTGCAGATGGCGGTGTTCAGCGAGCTGTGCGTGTTCGGCCCCTCCCTGCAGCGGGCGCAGCGTATGCCCGGACCCGCCGAGCAAGCCCTCCAGGACATGGCGCGCGAGTTCGACCTGTGGCTCGTGCCGGGGTCGATGTACGAGAATCGCGACGGTAGGATCTATAACACCACGCCGGTGATCAACCCGGACGGCGAGGTGATCGCCCGCTACCGCAAGATGTTCCCGTTCGCGCCGCTCGAGGAGGGCGTGGCGCCGGGCGACGAGTTCTGCGTGTTCGACGTGCCGGACGTCGGCAAGTTCGCGGTGCTGAACTGCTACGACCTCTGGTTCCCGGAGACGGCGCGCACCGTGACCTCGATGGGTGCCGAGGTCATCCTGCACCCGGTCATGACCCACACCATCGACCGCGACGTCGACCTGAACGTGGCCAAGGCCAGCGCCGCCATGTTCCAGTGCTACCTGTTCGACATCAACGGCCTCGAGGCCGGCGGCAACGGCCAGTCCTGCGTCCTCGACCCGTCGGGCCGGGTGATCCACCAGTGCGGGACCACCGAGGAGCTGGTGCCGATCGAGATCGATCTGGAGCAGGTGCGGCGCCAGCGGGTGCGGGGCATGCGCACGCTCGGCCAGCCCATGAAAAGCTTCCGCGACAACAAGGTGCGGTTCCCGATCTACGACCCGGATCACGCGGATCTGGATTACCTCGCTTCGCTCGGCCCTCTCGCCAAGCCGCAGCGGGTCCGCCAGGGCGAGGAGCCCGACCCGATCGAGGCCGTGGCCGCCGAATGATCGAGGTGACGTTCCGGGCAGTCGCCGAGGACCTGCCCGGGGCGGCGTTGCTCGATCAGTTCGAGCGCACTTGGCCGGCCTACCGGGCCTGGTACCTGCGCGAGGGCGAGGCGGCGCGGCCCTCCTTCGTGCAGTGCCGGCGCATGTTGCGCGAACACCTACCCGAGCTGGTGCCCACCTGGGAGCGGCTGGTCGAGCTGGTCGGCGGCGGGGATCTCGAGGCGCGCTTTCTGTCGCTGTACGATCCGCCGGCCTTCTCCGCCGGCTGCACCCAGGCGTTGTGGACCCATCGCAGCCCCGCCCTGGTCCGCAACTACGACTATGCCCCGCACCAGTTCGACGGGCTGATCCTGCGGACCCGCCTCAACGGCACCCCCGTCATCGCCATGAGCGACTGCGTCTGGGGCGTGCTCGACGGGATCAATGGCCACGGCCTCGTCGTGTCCCTCGCCTTCGGGGGCCGGCGGCCAGTGGCGCCCGGCTTCGGGATCACCGTGGTGCTGCGCTACATCCTGGAATTCTGTCGCGACGTCGCCGAGGCGGTCGAGGTCCTGCGACGCGTCCCGATCCATCTGGGCTACAATCTGGCGCTGCTCGATCGCGACGGGCGGCACGCCACCGTCTTTGTCGCACCCGACCGCCCGGCCAGGGTCGAGCCGTGGCTGGTGTCGGCCAACCGTCAGGCCGCGGATGCGAGGCCCGACGAGCCGAGCGTCCAGGATTCGGCGCTGCGCGAGGCGACCGTGCAGGCGCGCCTATCCGACCCGGCAAGCGGCCCGTCGCAGCTCGTCGAGGCATTCCTGACCGAGCCGGTCTGGCGCGATCCGGCGCGACACGGCTGGGGCACGCTCTACACGGCATGCTATCACCCACGCGAAGGCGCCATGACCCTCCGCTGGCGCCAAGCCGAATGGCGACAGACGCTCGACCACTTCGAGCCGGGACGGCGGGTGGTGGCCTTTCCCGCCCATCGTGCGGCCGCCCTCGCGCCGGGCCACTGATCGGCGCAGCACATCGGGCGATCTTGCTTTTCACGTTGATCCGCGGTGGCGAGCCGGGCGATTAAGGGGCCCGGCGCGCGAGGGGCTCGCGCCGCCGGTGGCTGGCGACATGGGGATGGACCGGAATGACGAACGCGGCGATGCGATCGGAAGAGACCGAGGCGACCACCGGCCCCTGGCCAGGCTTCTTTTCGGCCACGCTTGCGGAATCGGACCCCGACACCGCCGCCGCGGTCAATGCCGAGCTCGGGCGCGAGCAGCACGAGATCGAGCTGATCGCGAGCGAGAACATCGTCAGCCGCGCCGTGCTCGAGGCGCAGGGCTCGGTGCTGACGAACAAATATGCCGAGGGCTATGCAGGTAGGCGCTACTATGGCGGTTGCGAGCATGTCGATGTCGCCGAGGTGCTGGCGATCGATCGCGCCAAGCGGCTGTTCGACTGCGGCTTCGCCAATGTCCAGCCGCATTCGGGCGCCCAGGCTAACGGCGCGGTGAAGCTGGCCCTGCTCTCGCCGGGCGACACCATCCTGGGCATGTCGCTCGATGCCGGCGGCCATCTCACCCACGGCGCCAAGCCCGCCATGTCGGGCAAATGGTTCAAGGCGGTGCAGTACGGTGTGCGCGCCGAGGACGGCCTGATCGACTTCGATCAGGTGGAGCGGCTGGCCCGGGAGCACAGCCCGAAGCTGATCATCGCCGGCGCCTCCGCCTATTCGCGCTTCATCGACTTCGCCCGGTTCCGCGAGATCGCGGACACGGTCGGTGCCTGGTTCCTGGTCGATATGGCGCACATCGCCGGGCTGGTGGCGGCAGGCGTCCATCCGTCGCCGTTTCCTCACTGCCACGTCGCCACCACCACGACCCACAAGACGCTGCGCGGCCCGCGGGGCGGCATGATCGTGACCAACGATGAGGATCTGGCGAAGAAGATCAACTCGGCCGTGTTCCCCGGCCTGCAGGGCGGTCCCTTGATGCACGTCATCGCCGCCAAGGCCGTGGCCTTCGGCGAGGCGCTGCGGCCCGAGTTCAAGCTCTATGCCGAGAACGTGGTCGCCAACGCCAAGGCCTTGGCCGCGGTCATGATCGAGCGCGGCTGCGCCATCGTCTCGGGCGGGACCGACAACCATCTGATGCTGGTCGATCTGCGGCCCAAGGGAGTCAAGGGCAACGCCGCGGCCGAGGCCCTGGAGCGAGCCGGGATCACCTGCAACAAGAACGGCGTGCCCTTCGATCCGGAGAAGCCGACCGTCACCTCCGGGATTCGGCTCGGTACGCCGGCCGGCACGACACGCGGGTTCGGCGTGAAGGAGTTCCAGGAGATCGGGCACATGATCAGCGATGTGCTCGACGGCTTGGCCGCGGGCGAGGCCGGCACCGTCGAGCGCCGCGTGCACGGGCGCGTGGCGGAGCTCTGCGAGCGCTTCCCGATCTATCGCTGATCGGTCGGGGCTATTTCGGCAAGGTCTGCAGCAGCCGGGAGCGAATTTCAGCGTCGCTCTCGTTGCTCGGGCTAGCTGCAGCCTCGTCGCATGGAAACTTGCCGGCCATGAACACCAAGGCCAACAGCGAGATCGGCAGCCCGCCGGTCGCAGTGTCGTCTGCGATCGAAGGCGTGGTGCGCAGCCATTTGGTGAACTCGTCGCGCAGCAGGGGAACATCGAGCGCTGCGGCACGCTCGTCGCTCAGGCAGAACATGACCCCTGTGCCCTCGCCGAGCACCTCGTTCAACACGACCAGAGTCTCCAGGGTCCCCGCCAGCTGATCCGCGGCGGCATCGCGCGCGTCCGGCTGCTCGAGCGCGAGCAGATAGCCGTCACCGGTCGTCAGATCGATTCCGAGCGCGTCGCCGCTCTGAATCGCCAGACAGATCATCATGCACCAGCCAGCCAGCACGCGCCACCGCATGGTCAGTTCCCTCCTCGTTGCAACCGCCGCTCGGCGCGGCCTAGAAGGTCGATATCGGCCTGGGCATCGCCGACGAGAGCTCGAAGCTCGGCAAAACGATCCAACCTGAGCGCCTGTCGCAGGGCATTCTCGGGCCGAACGCGGAAGTAGGACAGGAACTCGAGGTTGGACTGCTCGCGCGCCGTGCGGTCGAGCCTCCCGCCGAGGCTCAACGCCATCGGCCAACGAAACGGTGCGAGCATCGGGACATGGGGGTCGGCCACCAGCGACAGATCCAGCGCCGCCGCGGCGCCTGGCGCGTCGCCGGCGCGCTGACGCAGGCCGGCCAGCATGAACCAGGCACGAGGCTGGCCCGGTGCAAGAGCCAACGACGCTTCGAGGTGACTGCGTCCAACCGAGTATAGCTCGTCTGTGGGCGAGCCGGTCAGATCATTCGCGCCCGCGAGCGCGATGCTGAGATACGCGATGGCCATATGGCTCTCGGGCTGAGCCATCACGGCGAGCGCGGCGATTTGCGCGTCTACCGCTCGCAGCAATCCCGCATCACTCGGCCGAACGCCGTCCTCGACGAGGTCCAGCGCGGCATCTCCCGGCATACGCGCGAGCCCGGCGACGAGCCGCGGCGTGGCGAGGGCAGCCAACCCAGCTGCCAAAAGCAAGATGGCCCCGATGCCGACCATCGAGGCCACCAGCCCGGCCGGAGCCGGGCGCCGAGCAGCGGTCAATGTCAGGACGGGCTGACCACCGCCCCTCCTCCGCACTGTATGGAGGTCACGCCGGTCGTCCTGGTGCCGCCGAGACCGCAGTCGATGGTAGCCGGAATGCTCGCGCCGCCACTCTGAGCGAACTGCACACGCACCCGCATCAAGGCATCGATGATGGCCGCCACCTCGGACTGTTTGATACGGAACCAGATGAAGCTCTTGCTCGCGTCCACCGCCTTGCGGTTCGGATCCGACCAGTCGATCTTATTCCCGTTCCTGTCGCGCTTGGTCATCCAGAACGAGACGCCGTTCGAGGGGTTGCCCAGGAGCCTGCGCACAGAGGCGAGCTTATAGGCTGCCTTGAAGTCGGCCAAAGAGATCTTGGTGATCACGGTCTGCGACCGCGCAGTGCCAGCCGGCAGCGCGACTGCCAGGAATGCGGCCGCGAACAGGCCCACTGCAAACAAACGGCCAAAACGGCTCATGGCGTTCCTCCTGCGGGTTGGGGCAACCTAACTGTTGCATTGCGTTGTGGCAACCCACAATGAGCGGTTGGATTGCGCCAAGCGCATCGAGCCGATCCTTCGTTAACGCCGGCTTATCCTCCCGGCGCTAGCTATAGGTGCGACGTTCGCGACGAGGCCTGCGCATGCACGACGAGGGACATTCGGGGCAGGAGATTTGGGACCGGGCGCGGAGGGTTATACTCAACCTCGAGGCGCTAAGGCTGTCCCCGACCCCGGAGAACTACCGCATCTGGTATGTCCACCTGGCCGGTGAGGATGTCGCGCTGTCGCGGGAATTGCGACAGCTCAACGCCGCGAGCCGGACGATCGACGACGGCCGCTGTGCGGAGCTCTACGAGAGATTCTTCGTGCGTGCCGCCGAAGAGCGAGCCCTCCTGACTGCCGGCAAGCGGCTGCACGAGCTCGCGGCCGAGTTAAATCGGGAGGTTGCCGGCTTCAGTGGCGAGACGGCCAGGTTCGGCTCCTCCCTCAGCGAGGCGCAAGAGCGGGTGACCGGGGCACCGACGGGGGAGCGCATACGCTCCATCGTCGACGTGATGGTCGCGGAGACCCGGCGGATGGCGGAGCAGGCCCTGCGGGTCGAAGGCAATCTCCGCGCGAGCATGGACCAGATCGAGGGTCTGCGCCGGGATCTGCAGACGGCCTGGAGCGAGGCCCGCACGGACGGCCTGACCGGCATCGCCAACCGCAAGCATTTCGATCAGTCGCTGCGCCTCGCAGCGGCGCAGGCGCTGGAGCAGGGCAGCGCGGCCTGTCTCCTGCTGGCCGACATCGACCACTTCAAACGGTTCAACGACGTGTACGGGCACGTCCTGGGCGATCAGGTGCTCCGGCTGGTGGCCAGCCTCCTGAAGCACAACGTCAAGGGCCAGGATCTCGTGGCCCGGTACGGCGGCGAGGAGTTCGGCGTGATCCTGCCGCTGACCCGCCTTGCCGATGCCACCAAGCTGGCCGACCGGCTGCGGGAGCTCGTGGCCTCGAAGCGCGTGCAGCTCAAGGAGCGTGGCCAGATGCTGGGCCAGGTCACGCTCTCGATCGGCGTCGCCGAGTTCCGCGGCGGCGAGCCTTGCGCGGACTGGATCGCCCGCGCGGATGCTGCGCTCTACGCGGCCAAACGGTCCGGCCGCAACCGCGTGGTCGCGGCCGAGGGCCCGACCGACGCGGCCGCTCTCCGTGCCGCCACTTCGACCGGCTGATCGGCGTCGGCCCTTACATGGGCGCTCCGGCGGCATGGGCCAGGCGGTAGGCGCCGGCCGGCACGTTCGGGCCAATGGCCCAAGCCCGCTCGAGCAGGTGACTACGAAAGCCGACCGCGCGATGGAACCTATGCTACCTTCGAATACGGGTTGCTCGACGTGATCCGGCCCGATCCCGACGGCATGGTCGGGGTTCCGGAGGGACCCGGCCGTGCGCTCGGGCTGGCCCGCAATCGAGCGTGCAACGCTCTTGCACTGCGACGTGACGGCAAGCCAGCGCAGTCGGCGGAACTCCGAGACCGCCCACGGATTTTCCGGCCGTGGAGGGTTGAGCCATGCTCTCGCGGCTTGCGTACGTCGGGTTGGTCGGGCTTACCCTGGCGGGGGCCAGCGCGACCGAGGCGGCACCCTGCGCCGCCGGGCTGCTGACCGGCGCCGCGGCGCTTTCCAGCGACTGGTCGACCGACCGCCCAGGCCTGTGTCGGCAGATCCTGCCGGCCGATCTGCCCCCGCCGCTGCCCGGCGCCAGCAACCACTCGGACATCGTGCCGCGGCCCGACGGCGCCTGGCCGCAGGTGCCGGCCGGGTTCACGGCCGTCCTGTTCCATCACCACGACACGCCGCCGCGCCTGCTGCGGACGGCGCCCAACGGCGACATCTTCGTCGCCGAGAGCCTCGCCGGGGTGATCCGGGTGATGCGGCCATCGGCAGCCTGCCGGCTGGGCGAGACGCACGTCTTCGCCTCGGGCCTGAACCGGCCGTTCGGCATCGCCTTCTATCCACCCGGACCGGCGCCGCAGTTCGTCTACGTCGCCGAGAACGATCGGGTGGTGCGGTTCCCCTACCGGGACGGCACGATGAGCGCGGAGGCCCCGCCGCAGCCGGTCGTCGATCTGCCGCGGGGTGCGGGCCAGCTCCCGGGCAAGGGGCACTGGACGCGCGACGTCATGTTCGCGGCCGATGGCTCGACGATGTTCGTCGCGGTCGGCTCCTATTCCAACATCCAGGACCATGGCGAGGACGAGAGCTTCCGCGCGAACGTGCTCGCCTTTGCCCCGGACGGGAGCAATGCTCAGATCTATGCCAGTGGCCTGCGCAACCCGGTGTCGCTCGCGATCTCGCCCTACAACGGCACGCTCTGGACCACGGTCAACGAGCGCGATGATCTGGGCGACCAGCTCGTACCGGACTTCGTCACCGGGCTCGCCCCCGGACAGTTCTACGGCTGGCCCTGGTTCTATCTGGGGACCAACCCAGACCCGCGGCATCCGGGCGTGAACGCAGCGCTGCTGCCGCCGATCTCGCTGCCCAGCGTGCTGCTCCAGGCGCATTCGGCGAGCCTGGGCGCCGTGTTCTATCAGGACGAGCAGTTCGGGCCGGACTATCTCGGCAGCCTGTTCGTCGCGGCGCACGGCTCGTGGAACCGCGCCAGCCCGACCGGGTCCAAGGTGATCCGGCTGCTGTTCGACCCTGCCGGCAACGCGATGCCCTACTACGAGGACTTCATGACGGGCTTCGTCGTGGGCAAGCCCCATAAGGTCTACGGCCGGCCGGTCGGTGTCACGGTCGGCCGCGGCGGCTCACTCTACGTCTCGGAGGATGCCAACAACACGACCTGGTGCGTGGCCCGAAGCGACCTCATCCGGTAGCGCCAAGGACCACGACGACCGGCCCGGGCCTCAGCCCTGGCGCGCCTTGAAGCGCGGGTTGGTCTTGTTGATGATGTAGATGCGGCCCTTGCGCCGGACCATCCGGCAGTCCTTGTGGCGCGCCTTGGCCGTGCGCAGCGAGTTGCGGATCTTCATGGCAGGTCTCCGGTCCGGGCTTACTTCTTGCGCCGGAAATTCTGGAAGCGCTTGTTGAACTTCTCGACCTGGCCACGCTCGAGCACCTGGTGCGAACCGCCGGTCCAGGCGGGGTGCGACTTCGGATCGACGTCCAAGGTCATCGTGTCCCCCGGCTGGCCCCAGGTCGACCGCGTCTTGAAGCTCGACCCGTCGGTCATCACCACGGTGATCTCGTGGTAGTCGGGGTGGATGTCGGGTTTCACGGCTCTTTACCTCTCGAAAAAGCCGCCGGTATATAGCGGCGGGCTGCGCCCGACTCAAGGGGCGCGGCGGGGGAGGGCTTTTCCCCCGCGGTCGATTGCACCGAAAGGGTGGCGGATGGAGCAAGGGGCCCGATCGCTGGCGCGGCTCGGCGGCCAGCGGCCAGGCAGCCGCGATGTCGGCCAGCTGCGGCGGCTTGCGGTCTACCTTCGTCCCTATCGCGGCCACGTCGCCGGCGCGATCGTCGCCCTGATCCTTGCCGCGGCGGCCGTCCTGTCGACGGGCGTGGGGCTGCGCCATCTGATCGACGGCGGATTCGGGGGCGCCAGGCCGGGGGCGCTGAATCACGCGATCGAAGCGGTGGCGCTGGTCATCCTTGTCCTCGCCGTCGCGACCTATCTGCGCTCCTATCTCGTCACCTGGCTCGGCGAGCGCGTCGTCGCCGACCTTCGCCGCGACGTCTACGGCCACATTCTGCGTCTTTCGCCGGGCTTCTTCGAGGTCACCCGCACGGGCGAGGTCCTCTCCCGCCTCACCACCGACACGAGCGTGATCCAGACCGTGATCGGCTCGAGCGTCACGCAGGCGCTGCGCAACCTTCTGCTGGTGCTCGGCGGTCTCGTCCTGCTGGTCGTCACCAATCCCCGGCTCACCGGCTTCGTGCTGGTCGTGGTGCCGCTGGTGGTGGTGCCGATCGTCGTGATCGGCCGGCGCGTCCGACGTCTCTCCCGCGCGGCGCAGGACCGCATGGCGGACGTCTCCGGTGCTGCCGAGGAGACCGTCAACGCGATCCGCACGGTGCAGTCCTTCGCCCAGGAGGATCGCGAGGCGGCCCGCTTCTCGACCGCGACCGAGGCCGCCTTCGTCGCGGCGACCCGCTATGCGCAGGCACGGGCCGTCCTCGGGGCGGCCATCATCACGCTGGTCTTCGGTGCGATCGCCGTCGTCCTCTGGCTCGGCGGCCACGATGTCCTCGCCGGCCGCATCACCGCCGGCGAGCTGTCGGCCTTCGTGTTCTATGCCACGGTGGTCGCCAGCGCGTTCGGCGGGCTCAGCGACGTGTTCGGCGACCTCCAGCGCGCCGCCGGCGCCACCGAGCGCCTGTTCGAGCTGCTGGACGCGCCGGCCGAGATCACGGCCCCCCCGCACCCGACCGCCTTGCCCGCGCACAGCGAGGGCGCGCTGCGCTTCGAGAATGTCGGCTTCGCCTACCCATCCCACCGGGAACGGCTGGTGCTGGAGGATCTGGACCTCGAGGTCAGGCCCGGCGAGACCGTGGCCCTGGTCGGCCCCTCGGGTGCCGGCAAGACCAGCGTCTTCCAGCTGCTCATGCGCTATTACGACCCGAGCCAGGGCCGCATCCTGTTCGACGGCGTCCCGATCACCGAGCTCGACCCGCGCGCCTATCGCGCCCGCATCGGCCTGGTGCCGCAGGAGCCGGTGATCTTCTCCGCCGATGCCTGGGCCAACATCCGCTACGGCCGTCCCGAGGCGAGCGATGCCGAGGTCCGTGCCGCCGCCGACGCCGCCGTGGCGAGCGAGTTCCTCGACCGTCTGCCCGAGGGCTTCGGTACCTTCCTGGGCGAGAAGGGCGTGCGCCTGTCCGGCGGCCAGCGGCAGCGGATCGCGATCGCCCGTGCCATCCTGTGCGATCCGGCCGTGCTCCTGCTCGACGAGGCGACCAGCGCGCTCGACGCGGAGAACGAGCGTCTCGTCCAGCTGGCGCTCGAGCACCTGATGCAGGGCCGCACCTCGCTCGTGATCGCCCACCGCCTCGCCACCGTCCTCAAGGCCGACCGGATCGTGGTGCTCGAGGAGGGTCAGGTGGTCGAGCAGGGCCGCCACGAGGAATTGCTCGGCCGCGGCGGCCTCTATGCCCGCCTGGCCGAGCTCCAGCTCACCCGCGGCGAGGCAGCGTAGCGGCGGGCCCGGCCGGCCGACGACGCCAGCCACCGCGCCCGCGCGGCTCACCGCGAGCCCGAGCCGCCTCACCCCGCCTCGGAGGCCGGCCACTCCGCCCACGCGGCCCCGAACTCCCGCACCAGGCCGTCCATGATCGCGGGGTCGCGTTCGGGATCGGCGAAGCGGGCGGCGTGCTCGGCCATGATCGCCGCGCGGAGGGTCAGAACCCGCGGCGGGACCGGGTCGCCGGGTTCGTAGCGCAGCTCCGCAGCGGCGGGAGGAGGCGCATCGTCGTTGGCCGGCGGCGAGCGCTCAGCTTCGTTTTGCACATGGTACCCAGGTTCGTTTCGCGAGCACTCGCCGGGTTCGAACGTGCAAGGCGATAAATCGTTTGTGTAATTTTGCTCCTCCCGTGACCGCTCGTCGGGTTCGTCCGTGCGCGCCAGCGCGTCCCGGCGCAGCCGGCGCAGCTCGGCGAGGCAGCCTCGGATCTCGCGGCCGATCTGGGCCTGCTGGCCGCGGATGGCGTTGAACCGCCGGACGTCGAAGGTGGTGAGCGGATCGGCCTCTTCCCATTTGTAGCCGTGCTCGGGTGGGCGGATCTTCGGGGCGGCATCGAACAGCGCGACCTCGATCCGCTCGGCTCGCTCACCCTTCCAAAAAGCAATGGCGAGGCGCCGGGCGAGCCGGGCCTCGATCTCGGTGCTGGCGCCGACCTCCTCGGTGAGATGCGCGATCAGGGCTTCCAGATCGTCGGGCACCTCGTCCTCGAGCACGAGGTGGCGCATGGCGCACAGGCCGTGCTTCAGGGCGTTGCGCGAGGATCGGGCCTT
>JBGAKU010000097.1:0-18105 GCA_044224255.1 Geminicoccaceae bacterium | reverse complement strand
CGGCTTCCACTTCCACATCCCGCGCGGCTATCTCTACTTCGCCATCTTCTTCTCCGGCCTGGTCGAGGCGCTCAACCTCTGGGCCGCCAAAGCCAGAAAACGCCGCCTCAGACTCAAGGCCTCCGGCGAGATCGTCGAGGACACCGTCACCACACCCCAGCACCCGACCGGGCACTAACAGGGAGCTCCCGACATGCAGCTCAGCGGTCTGCTTCACGGCGAAAAGCTTCTGCGCTTCGTCAACTTCCCGGTGCCCGAAGTGCTCGGGCCGGACGCCACCGAGGCCGAGATCAAGGCGATGATCGACCGGCACGGCATGGTCTTCATCAAGCCGATCTTCAAAGGTGCGGTCGGCAAGAAGGGCAAGGCCGGCCTGGTCGGCAAGGCCAGGGACCTCAAGACGGCGCTGGCCGAGCGCGAGCGGCTCTACTTCGTCCAGCACACCCACGGCAACGTCACCGCCAAAGCCCAGGGTGTCACCTTCGAGGCGGCGGTGCCGGCCGATCACGAGGTCTACTTCTCGATCGCCGACTCGACCCGGTTCCGCGCACCCACCATCACCATCACCCATCACGGCGGCGTCGACATCGAGGAGCTGGGCAAGGACCAGATCGCCAACGTCCCGTTCGAGGCGCTGACCGGCCTCAAGGCGTTCGTGATCGCCAACGCGCTGGCCGACATCAAGGCACCCGGGCCGATCATCTCGCCCCTTGTCCAGCACCTGCCGCGCTTGTGGGAGCTGGTCCACGATTTCGGCATGACCACGCTCGAGCTGAACCCGATCCGGATGCGGCCGGACTCGCGCGGCCGTCTCACCCCCGTCGCCTGCGACTTCAAATGCGGCTTCGACCGCGACGACCCGCGCTGGGAGCGGCTGGGCCTGCCCGATCATCTGTTCGCCGCCGACCAGTCCGACTTCGAGACCGAGATCAACCAGCTCCGTACCCATCAGGGCCAGAGCGACGTCTACGTCATCAACCCCCACGGCACCATCCTGGCGCCGACCTTCGGCGGCGGCGCCAACTCGCTGGTGACCGAGGTGCTGGGCGACGACGCGATCATCTCCTCCGACTTCGGCGGCAACCCACCCTACGAGAAGATGAAGGAGGTGGCGCGGATCTGCTTCAAGTACTGGCTGCGCCAGTCCAACGTGCTGTTCATCATCGGCGGCAAGTCGAACAACACCGACATCTTCACCACGTTCCGGGCGATGGGCGACGCGCTGCGCGAGCATTTCAGCGCGCACGGGCCGACCCCGCTCTACGTCGTGATCGGGCGCGGCGGGCCGAACCTGATCCGGGGCATGGGTGCTCTGCAGGACACCATCGAGGCGCTGGGCCTGCCCTACCGCTTCTTCGGCTTCGATTCCGCGATCAGCGAGGTGGTCAACTACGCCCAGGCTGCCGACCGCTGGATGAAGGAGGGCGGGCGCGACGCGGTCGCCCGCAATCTCGGGCTCTCCAAGGCAGCATGAGAAGACGGGAGGACTGAGACATGTACAAGCAGGGTGTTCCCGGCTTCAAATACTTCGTCGGCATCGATTCGCTGGCGCAGGTCGCGACCCGCGAGGACCGGGTCTGCGTGCTCAACATCCTGGGCGGCGAGTCCAGCGACGTCACGCCGGTGGGCCACGCCTTCTCCGGCGGCAACGTGGTCTTCGGCACCTCGCCCGGTCGCGGCGGCCAGAAGCTGAAGACGCCGATCGGCGACGTGCCGGTGTTCAACTCGGTGCGCGAGGGCCTGAACGCCGGCCACCGCTTCAACACCGGCGTGGTCTATCTGCCGCCCTCCGCGGTGCGCGACGGTGTGGCCGAGCTGGTCCGGGTCAATTCCGAGCTCGAGAAGATCGTGATCATCACCGAGAAGGTCTCGGTCCACGACGCGCGCGAGATCCGTGCGATGGGCCAGACCTACGGCATCGACATCTTCGGCGCCAACGGCCTGGGCGTGGCGGATGCCTGGAACCAGGTGCGGATCGGCGGCGCGCTCGGCGGCGACAATCCCGGCGAGACCCTGCGCAAGGGCTCGGTCGCGATCTTCTCCAACTCCGGCAACTTCACGACCACGATCGCACAATATCTCGCCACCGCCGGCTGGGGCACGACGACCTCGATCTCGAGCGGCAAGGACGTCTACATCCACTTCGCCGCCCCCGAGTTCATCCATGCGCTCGGCAAGGACGACCGCAGCAAGGCCGCCGTGCTCTACGCCGAGCCGGGTGGCTACTACGAGTTCGGCCTCACCTCGGACAAGCCGATCGTGGCCTGCGTGGTCGGCCGCTGGAAGGCCAAGCTGACCCGTGCCGTCGGCCACGCCGGTGCCATGGCTGGGGCCGGCGACGACGCGGCCACGAAAGAGCGCTGGTTCATGGAGATGTTCGGGGTCGACGACGTGTTCACGCCGCGCGATCCGGTCTGCTCCGCCAAGGGTGCGGTGGTCACCAACATCGCCCACATCCCGCAGGCGCTGACCGCCGTCATGGCACTCAACGGGATCGAGCCCGACTTCGCGCCGCAGGGCGATCTCTCGCTCAAGGCGTGGTTCGGCAACAATCAGGGCCTGCGGCTGCCGCCCGAGCTCGACCTGCCGGTGGCACCGGCCATGCCGCCCTACAACGCACAGATCGAGCAGCTCCAGCGCCAGGTGGGTGCGGTCTTCATCCGGCAGTCGATGAAGGACGCCTCGGGTGCGACGGTGATGGACCCGCAGACCCAGGTCACCAGCCTGCACGGCGTGTCCATGCTCGACGCGACGAAGGAGCCGTTCGAGTCGAACCTGTGCCTCGCCATCCTGCGTGAGCGGAACGGCGCCAACGACAACGCCTTGGCCAATCTCGCGATCGCCGCGCACGTCAACCTTCATGGCGACCCGATCCTGGCTGCGGCCGATGCCGCCCGCGAGGCCGGCAACGCGCCCAACGCCGTGCTCGCGGCGGCGGCGAGCCTGCTCGGGCCGCGCCGGGTCGCGGGTGCGATGCGCGCGACCGAGGCGCTGCTCGACCGTTTCCTGCACAAGGTCCGCGACGCCGTGGACGAGGAGGCGAGCTTCGCCGGCATCGAGGCCGACCCGACCCTGCTCGGCCCGGCCCCCGATGCGCGGGCGGCCCGGCTGCTGGCCGCGTTCGAGGCGCGCGGCGGCAGGTCCGTGTTCGTGCGTTATCTGCGCACGCTCGGCGAGAACGTGACCGCCGATGCGGTGCTCGCCGCGATCGCCCTGACGCTCGCCTGGGGCCCCCTCCAGCGCAAGCGGATCAGCCGTCGAACCGCCGTCAACCTGCCCTGGCATCTGGCGCTGTATGGCACCCTGCTCGGCGCCGCCATTCCGGGCCGGCAGCACGCGGCGGACAACCTGTGCGGCGTGCCTGTGGACGAGATCCTCACCTCCTGGTCCGCGACCGAGCTCGCCGGCCTCGCCCTGACCGGGCGGCGGCCGTCGCGCGAGGAGCTGCTGCCCTATCAGGTCCTGCTGGGGCTCCTCCTGTCCAACGGGCCCGGCACGATCTCGGCCCAGGGGGCCAAGGGCGCGGTCTCGGCCGACGGGCCCGAATCGCCGGAGCGCGTGCAGCTCAACAAGGGCATGGTGGGCTTCCTCACCCACACCGGCTTCAGCCACGGCGGCAACGGCTTCGAGGGCATGCAGCTCCTGCTCGAGCAGTTCGAGGGCCAGAAGCTGCGCGATCCGGGCGAGGCCGGGCACGGTCTCGACCTCGCGGCCATGGCCCGCGACTTCGCGCGCGCCTACCGGCAGGAGAAGGCGCAGCGGCGCGAGGCGGCGTCGGAAGGCGCGCGCGCCATCCCCGGCGTCAACCACCCGGTCTTCCGCGGCAAGCCGGTCAATTACGATCCGCGCGAGGCCTTCGTCGCCCGGCTGATGGAGGAGCGCGGTGAGCGCAACGTCTTCCACGACTATTACCGCGCGCTCGTCCAGGCGATGTTCGACGAGGGCGTCACCAACAACGTCTTCTGCGTCAACGTCGACGGCGTGATCGCCGCCTGGCTGCTCAAGCTGCTGTGGCAGCCCTACCGCTCGGGCGAGCTTGGCCAGGGCGATCTCGAGACCGCTGCCTTCACCATCTTCCTGCTCGCCCGCATGGCCGGCTCGGCGGCCGAGATCGAGGATCACCTGAGCCGCGGCCGCAACATGGACACCCGCACGGCCGCCAGCGCCTGCCGGCACGTGGTCTGAGAAGGTCGGGGCGGCAGGGGACCTCTGCCGCCCTCGCCCACTCAGGCCGACTTCAGCGCGCCCGGGTCGATCGGCAGCGAGCGCAGCCGCTTGCCGGTGGCGGCGTGGACGGCGTTGACCACGGCCGGGGCGATGGTCGCGGTCCCCGGCTCGCCGATGCCGCCCGGTGCTGCCGAGCTGTCGACGATGTGCACCTCGATCTCAGGGGCCTCGTCGATCCGCATGATCTGGTAGGTGTCGAAATTGCCCTGCTCGACCCGCCCGTCCTTGAGCGTGATCTCGCCGTAGAGGGCCGCGGTCAGGCCGTACATGATTCCGCCCTGCATCTGGGCGGTGACCGTGTCCGGATTGATCACCGTGCCGCAGTCGACCGCGCACACCACGCGCTCGACGCGCACGCTGCCGTCCTCCTTGACGGCGACCTCGGCCACATGCGCGAGGTAGGTGCCGAAGCCGAAAAGCACCGCGACGCCGCGGCCCTTGCCGTCCGGCAGAGGCTGGCCCCAGCCGGATTTCTCGGCAGCGAGGTCGAGCACGGCCAAGGCGCGCGGCGCCTTGGCCAGCAGGGAGCGGCGATATTCGACCGGGTCCCTGCCAGCGGCGGTCGCAAGCTCGTCGATAAAGCCCTCGACCACGAAGGCGTTGTGGGTGAACCCGACGCCGCGCCACCAGCCGGTGACCAGGCCGGTCGGCGGATCGACCCGCACCCAGTCGACGTACAGGTTGGCGAAGTCGTAGGGGCCGGCGGCACCGTCGACGGCGTCGAAGTCGAGATCCTTCTTGAAAAACTGCGGCGCCCAGCGGGCGACGATCGAGGAGCCGACCACGCGGTGCTGAAAGCTGACCGGGTTGCCGACGGCATCTAGGCCGGCGGTGAGGCGGTCGAGATAGATCGGCCGGTAGATGTCGTGCTGGATGTCCTCCTCGCGGGTCCAGACGACCTTGACCGGCCCGTCGACCTGGCGCGCGATGCGCACCGCCTGCGCGACGTAGTCGACCTCCAGCCGCCGGCCGAAGCCGCCGCCCAGGAACTGGTTGTGGAGCACGACCTTGTCGAGCGGCAAGCCGAGCACCTCGGCCGCGGTCGCCCGTGCCCGGCCGACGATCTGCGAGCTGGTCCAGACCTCGCAGCCGTTCGCGCGGACATGCACGGTGCAGTTCAAAGGCTCCATGGCCGCATGCGCGAGCAGCGGCATCTGGTAGGTGGCCTCGATCCGCTTCACGGCCGACTGCAGCGCCGCCGCGACGTCGCCCCCCTGCTTGGCGACGACGCCCTGGCTTTCCGCGCCCTGCTCGAGTTGCGCGACCAGATCCGCGGTCGAGAGCTGCGCGTTGGCCCCCTCGTCCCACTCGATCGCGAGCGCCTCCAGGCCCTTCTTGGCTGCCCCCATGTGATCGGCGACCACCGCCACCGCGTCCTCGATGCGGACTATCTGGCGCACGCCGCGCACGGCCAGGGCCTTGCTGTCGTCGACCGAGCGCAGCTTGCCGCCGAACACGGGGCAGGCAGCGACGGTCGCGACCTTCATGCCCGGCAGCTTGACGTCGATGCCGAAGACCGCCTCGCCATTGACCTTGATCGCACTGTCGACGCGCTTGGCCGGCGTGCCGATCAGCTTGAACTGGGCGGGCGATCTGAGCGCCACCTGCTGCGGCAACGGCAGGGTAGCGGCGCGATCGGCGAGCTCGCCATAGCCGAGGCGACGGCCGGTGGGCACGTGAACGACCGCACCGTTCTCGGTCGCACAGACGGCGGTCGTCACCTGCCATTGCTCGGCGGCCGCCCTGATCAGCATCGTGCGGGCGGTGGCACCGGCCTTGCGCAGCGGCTTGAAAAAGGCCCGCACCGAGGTCGAGCCACCGGTGACCTGGAAGCCGAGGATCGGGTTGACGAACAGCCTGTCGTCGGCCGGAGCGTGCTCGAAGCGCACCCGGGCGAGGTCGACGTCGAGCTCCTCGGCGAGGAGCATCGCCTGGGCCGTGTAGATGCCCTGGCCCATCTCGACCTGCGGCATGGTCAGGCTGACGCTGCCGTCGCGGCCGATGCGGACGAAGACGTTGGGCGCGAAGTCGCCCGGCGCGGCGTGAGCCGATTGCGGGCGCCAGGGCAGCGCCAGCTCCAGCAGCATCCCGCCGCCCGCCGCGGCGCTCACCCGCAGCAACGAGCGGCGCGAGAGGTCGGGCCCGCCGGCAACCAGTCGATCAAGCAGCATGGTCAGCCTCCCTGCGTCTCGGCAGCGGCGGCGCTGGCTGCCAGCTTGATGGCGTTGCGGATGCGCAGGTAGGTGCCGCAGCGGCAGATGTTGCCCGACATCGCCGCATCGATGTCCTCGTCACTGGGTGCGGCGTTCTCGGCGAGCAGGGCGGTGGCGGACATGATCTGGCCGGACTGGCAGTAGCCGCACTGGACGACCTCGAGGTCGAGCCAGGCCTGCTGCACCCGCCGGCCGACCGGAGTGCCGCCGATGGCCTCGATCGTGGTGACCGCCGATTCGCCCACGCTGTCGATCGGGGTGATGCAGGAGCGGATCGCCTGGCCGTCGAGATGCACGGTGCAGGCGCCGCACAGCGCCATGCCGCAGCCGAACTTGGTACCAGTCATGCCCAGCACGTCGCGCAGTACCCACAGCAGGGGGGTGTCGCCGTCCACATCGACCGTGTGCGCGACGCCGTTCACGTTGATCTCGATTGCCACCAGCGGTCCTCCTCGCCCCACGCAGCGATCGCGACCGCATCCCGAGGTCGGCGGTCACACGCACCATAGGCACAGTCGATCGCCAGCACGAGCTTATCACCGCCCGAGCAGATCACGTTGGGCGGAAGGTTGCGGTTGCTCGCTCAGCCGATCCCTTGGCCCCTCCTGCGCCGGTGCGTGAGGCCGGATAGCGGAGCTCGGCGATCAACCGGCGACGCCGAAGCTCATGGATTCCGCGGTCAGCCCTGGGCCGAACGCGACAGCGCAACCAAGCCCCCGCGCACCGCCCCGCGCCAGGATCCGTGCCAGCACGAACATGATGGTCGGCGAGCTCATGTTGCCGTAGGCGCGCAGCACCGCGCGCGAATCGGCGAGCGCTGCATCGGCGAGGCCCAGGCTGTCCTGCGCTGCGTCGAGGATGCTGCGGCCACCCGGGTGGATCGCCCAAAGCTCCACCTCGGCGGCATCGCGCCCGCCGAGAAGGGTCGCTGCCGCCTGCGGCAGGCCGCGGGCGATGGTCGCCGGCACGGCGCCGTCGAGCCACATCAGGAAACCCTGGTTGCCGATCCGCCAGGTGATCTGGTCGCGGCTGTCGGGCAATACGGTGGTCGCGAAGCCGTGCAGTGCCGCACCCTCGGGCTCGGCGCTGATCAGGCTCGCCGCACAGCCGTCGGCGAAGAGCAGGAAGGACAGCACGCTCGCGAGATCGCTGGTCTCCTGCAGATGCAGGGTGCACAGCTCGAGATTGACCATCAGCACCCGCGCGGTCGGCTGCGAGCGGACGATGTGCCGGGCGAGCTTCAGGCCGGGCAGCGCCGCCTGGCAGCCCATGAAGCCGATGACGGTGCGCTCGACACCCGGATTGAGACCACAGCGCTCCGCGATCTCCACATCCAGCCCCGGCGCGTACATGCCGGTGCAGCAGGTCACGATCAGATGCGAGATCGTCCTTGGACACAGCCTGCCGTCGAGCCCGGCCACCGCCTGCTCCGCCAGGTCACGGGCATGGGCGGCGAAGAACAGCATGCGTGCGGAGGTGTCGGCGAAGGCGCCGCGTCCGAACAGGCCCAGGCGGTCGAGCATGTCCGGCGCTGGATGCGGCTCGACGAACGAGTAGCGGTGCTCGATCTGCGCCCGCTCGGCCATACGCCGGAACAGCCGGCGCGAGCGCTCGTCGGGCAATAGCGACGGCGCGTACTCGACGAACTTGTCGTGGACGTCGAACCCGGGCACCGCGGTGGCGATGAGGTTCAGATGGGCCTCGGTCATGAGCTGCGCCGGAAGATCAGATCGACGGCCGATCACGCGGCCGGCTGGATGTTCTGGTTGAGCCTGAAGAAGTTGGTCGGGTCGTACCGCCGCTTCAGCTCGGCCAGGCGCGGATAGTTGCCGCCGAAGGCCCTTCGGACAGTATCCTCGCCCTCCTCGCCGAGGAAGTTCAGCAGATAGCCGCCGCTCGAGTGCGGCTCCAACGCCTGCGACAGGCCGCGCGCCCAGGCCGTGTGCTCGTCCGTCTCGGGCGGCTCGGTCCACTGCGCCATGATCCCCACGTCGTACCCGGCCCGGCGCTGCGCAAACGCCGTGTCGGCGTCGCCGACCCGGTCCGCAGCGCCGCCATAGAGCTCGATGACCACGGCCGACAGGGGCGAGCGTGCGCGGCTCGCATGCTCGACCAGCAGGTCGATCACCTCGTCGCTCAGATCCCTGATGAACGTCGACTTCCAGTAATTGTAGGTGCCGTCGGGAAACGCGTCGTCCAGCAGCTGCTGCATGGTCGGGAACGGCATCCGCTGGATCGCATCGAGCAGCGGATGCCCGAACTCCCGCAGCGGCCGCATCGCACGCTCCGCCTCCGCCTCCTCGCCGCAGTGGCAGGCGATCACGGCCATGGCGGGCACGCCGTCCGGCGTGGTGATGAAGCCAGCATAGGCCGTCAGCTCGTCCGGCGCCGATTGCATGACGTGCCGGTAGTGGCGCAGTACCGGCCCCGCCTGGTCCCGGGCGTGGACGATGAGGCCGCCAAGGACGGTCGACACGGGATGCGCCCGGTAGAGGAACGAGGTGACGACGCCGAAATTGCCCCCGCCGCCACGCAGCGCCCAGAACAGATCGGGATTCTCCTCGGCGCTGGCGGTGAGGGTGCGCCCATCCGCCGTGACGAGCTCGAAGGAAAGGACGTTGTCGCAGGTCAGGCCGTACTTGCGAACGAGCCAGCCGACGCCGCCGCCGAGCGTGAGCCCGCCGACGCCCGTCCGCGAGACGACCCCGAGCGGCACGGCGAGCCCGAACCGGTGGGTCTCCCGGTCCACGTCGGCGAGCGTGGCGCCGCCCTGCACCCGCGCCGTGCGACGGTCCGGATCGACGCGAACGCCCCGCATCGCCGAAAGGTCGATCACGAGCCCACGGTCGCAAAGGGCGCGCCCCCCGACATTGTGGCCGCCGCCCCGCACCGCGACGACGAGGTCGTCGGCCCGGGCGAACCTGACGGCGTGGGCAACGTCGGCATCCGCGGCGCAACGGGCGATCATGCCCGGATATCGGTCGATGCTGGCGTTCCAGATCCTTCGGGCGGCGTCATAGCCGGCGTCTCCCGGCAGGATCACGTCCCCGGAGAAGGCGCGCCTGAACTCAGCGATCCTGCCGTCGGCGATGGCGAGGCCGTCGCGGCTTTCCAAGCTCGGCATGTTCATTTTTTGCCTCCTATCAAACTCGATGGTATCTCTCGGGGACCTGTGCCGTCAACGGCTCGCCTCTCGGAATTCATTACTTACAGACTTCTTATCTCGCCTCTTCCTGCGACTGCATGAGATCGTGACCGGTCCGAGGGCGCGTCACGGTCAGGAAAGTATTATCCCGCGCTACCCGCGGTCCCGCACCGCCAGCAGGGCGCCCGCCACGATCAGCGCCGCGCCGGCGAGCGTGGCGAGCGAAGGGATCTCGCCGAAGAAGACGAAGCCGAGCCCGACCGCCCACAGGAAGGCCGTGTACTCGATGGCACCGAGCCGGCTCGCGTCCGCGTGGCGGTAGGCCCAGGTGAGCGCGATGTGGCCCATCGTGCCGAGCAGGCCGATCAACGCGAACCAGCCGAGCCGTGCTACCCCCTGGCCGCTCCAGAACAGGAAGGCGAGCGGGGCGATCAGGATGGCCGCGAAGGCGTTCTGCAGCAGCACGATCGTGCCGATCCGGTCCCGTGCCGCACGCGCCTTCAGGCTGACCATCGCGATGGCGTAGGACAGCGCGGCGGTGGTGGCGGCGAGGATGCCGAGAATCGTCGCCGACCCGGAGCGCTGCAGCTCGCCGAGCAGGACGGTCAGCACGCCCAAAAAGCCCACGGCGATTGCCAGCAGCACGCCCTTGCCCGGGCGCTCGCCCAGGCTCGCGCGCGCCAGGAGCGCGATCATGATCGGCGAGGTGAACGAGAGCGCCAGGCAGACCGCGAGCGGCAGGGTTCCCAGGGCGTAGAAGAAGGAGAACGCGGTCACCACGACCGCGCAGGCGCGCAGGAAATGCGCGCGGATCGTCTCGAGCGGCGGCAGGCGGCGCTCGCCGGCGAGGAAGGCCGGCAGCGCGAAGGCCGTGCCGAACAGATAGCGCAGGAACACGATCTCCCAGGTCGTCACCGACGCGGCGAGCCCCTTGACGATCGCGTCCATGATCGAGAGCACGCCGATGCCCAGGATCGCCGCCAGCACGGCGAGCAGGCCCATCTCGCGCGCCGTGCGCTCGCCGGCCAGGGCCATCTCAGCTCCTTCCCCGTCGGCGCAGCACATAGAGGCCTGCGCCGACCACGATCAGCGTGCCCACCGCGACCCAGACATCCGGCACCGCGCCGAACAGGACGAGGCCGAGGAGCACCGCCGGCACGATCTGGGTGTAGGTGAACGGCGAGAGCAGCGCCGCCGGCGCCAGGCCGAACGCGCGCGCGAGGCAGTATTGCGAGACGCCGAAGCACAGGCCCGAGCCGACCATGAGTGCCGTCGCACCCAGGCTCAGCTTCCGCCAGTCGAGCGCAAGCAGCGGCGTGGTCACCACCAGCCCGACCAGGATGGCCCATGCCAGCGTCGCGCTCGGTTGGTCGCTGCGCCCGACCAGACGGCTGGTGAGCTGGAACAGCGCGAAGCATGCGGCGCAGCCGAGCGGCAGCAGCGCCGCCCAGGCGAAGGTGGCGGAGCCGGGGCGCACGATGATCAGGATGCCGATGAAGCCCAGGACCACGCCCAGCCAGTCGTGCGGCGTGGTGCGCTCGCCCAGGAGCGGCGCGGACAGGGCCACGACCAGCAGTGGCGAGGCGAAGGTCAGGGCGGTCACCTCGGCCAGCGGCAGGAAGGCCAGCCCCGCCACCACCGCGAAGCTCGCGAGCGCCGGCATCAGGCCGCGCACAGCCTGCAGAAGCGGCGAGCTCACCCGCAGCAGGCTCGGCCAGGCCGCGCGCGGCGTCGTGACGAGAACGACCGGGACGGCGAAGGCATAGCGCGCCCAGACGATCTGGACGATGGACTGCGTCTCCGCCAGCAGCTTGCTCATCGCGTCCATGACCGCGAACAGCCCGACCGCGGCCACGACGAGCGCGATGCCGGCACGCTCGCCCGCATGCGCGCTCAGCGGCGCGGCCCGGCGGCGGTCGGCGGCAGCCGGTTCAGCGTCGCGGACAGGCCGCGCACGGGGAATGGGCGGATCGTGTCGGCCAGCTCCTGGGTCCAGCCAACCCAGCCACGGAGCCGCGCCTCGCCCATGGTTCCTCCCCGATCCACGCACCTTGTCAGCGTGTGGCGATGGTAGTGCAATCGCCCCCGGCTGCCAGCCTGCCCGAACCGGTAGGCCAACCCGGAGACCGCCCATGTCGGCCTTGACCCAATCGCCCGCCTGGCAGGCGCTCGCAGACCATGCCGCTACGATGCGGGGTGCGAGCCTGCGCGCCCTGTTCGCCGCCGATCCGCAGCGCTTCCAGAAGCTCTCGCTGCGCTTCGAGGACGTCCTGCTCGACTACAGCAAGAACCTGGTCGACGCCGAGACCATGCGGCTCCTGCTCGCCCTCGCCCATGCCGCCGACATCGAGAACTGGCGGGCGATGATGTTCGAAGGGCAGAGGATCAACCACACCGAGCACCGCGCGGTGCTCCACGTCGCGCTGCGCAACCGCTCGGGTCGGCCGATCCTGGTCGACGGCGGGGACGTCATGCCCGAGGTGAACGGCGTGCTGGCCCGCATCGGCAGCTTCGTCGAGGAGGTCCGCAGCGGCGCCTGGCGCGGCCACACCGGCCAGCGCATCACCGACGTGGTCAACATCGGCATCGGCGGCTCCGATCTCGGGCCGCTGATGGTCTGCACGGCGCTCGCCCCCTTCGCCACCAAGGGCTTGGGCGCGCACTTCGTCTCCAACGTCGACAGCGCGCATCTGGCGCTCACGCTCAAGGGGCTCGACCCGGAGCGGACGCTGTTCATCGTCGCGTCCAAGACCTTCACCACCCAGGAGACGATGACCAACGCCAACTCGGCACGCGACTGGCTGCTCGCCAAGCTGGGCGGCGACAAGTCGGCGGTGGCAAAGCATTTCGTCGCCGTCTCAACCAACGAGGCCGAGGTCCGCAAGTTCGGCATTGACCCCGCCAACATGTTCGGCTTCTGGGACTGGGTCGGCGGCCGCTATTCGCTCTGGTCGGCGATCGGCCTGCCGATCGCCCTTCATGTCGGCATGGAGCGCTTTCTGGAGCTGCTCGGCGGCGCATTCGCCATGGACGAGCATTTCCGAACGGCACCATTGCCCGAGAACCTGCCGGTCGTGCTGGGCATGCTGGGCGTCTGGTACAACAACTTCCTGGGTGCGGAGAGCCAGGCGATCCTGCCCTACGACCAGAACCTCGCCCGCTTCGCCGCCTACTTCCAGCAGGGCGACATGGAGAGCAACGGCAAGGGGGTGGACCGGGCGGGGCACGCCGTCGACTACCAGACCGGCCCGATCATCTGGGGCGAGCCCGGCACCAACGGCCAGCATGCCTTCTACCAGCTCATCCACCAGGGCACCAAGCTGATCCCCGCCGATTTCCTGGCGGCGGCCCGCAACTTCACGCCGCTCGGCGACCACCAGGAAAAGCTGCTCGCCAACTTCTTCGCCCAGACCGAGGCCCTGGCCTTCGGTAAGACCGAGGCCGAGGCGCGCACCGAGCTGGAGCAGCAGGGCCTGAAAGGCGAGGCGCTGGACCAGCTCCTGCCCTACAAGGTCTTCCCCGGCGACCGCCCGACCAACTCGATCCTCTACCGGGAGCTCACCCCCCACCGCCTGGGCTCGCTGATCGCCCTCTACGAGCACAAGATCTTCGTCCAGGGCGTGGTCTGGAACATCAACAGCTTCGACCAGTGGGGCGTGGAGCTGGGCAAGCAACTCGCGGGCAAGATCCTGCCGGAGCTCAAGGGCGACGCGCCCGTGACCAGCCACGACAGCTCCACCAACGGCCTGATCGACTACTACAAGGCGCTGCGGGGGTAGGTGGCCGACACCGCAGCGGTCGTAGCGCTCCCCGCCCGTCCGGTCACGCTCCTGGCCGCGGCGGCCTTCGTCTCGGCCGCCACGGTCCGGGCGACGGACCCGCTGGTGCCGGCGATTGCCGGCGAGTTCGTGACCACACCGGGCACGGTCGGGCTCACCGTCACCGCCTTCGCCCTGGCCTATGGCGTGTGCCAGCTCTTCTGGGGCCCGGTCGGCGACCGCTACGGCAAGTATCGCGTCATCACGCTGGCCTGCCTGCTCTCGGCCGCGACCGCCGGTGCCGCGGCGCTGGCACACTCGCTGCCGATGCTGGCGGCACTCCGGCTGACGGGCGGCGTCACCGCGGCGGCGATCATCCCGCTCGCCATGGCGTTCATCGGCGACCACGTCCCCTATGCGCGCCGCCAGGCCACCCTCGCCCGGTTCATCGCCGGCCAGATCCTGGGCCTGATCGGCGGGCAGATCATCGGCGGCGTGGTCGGCGACCTGTTCGGCTGGCGCGCCGTGTTCCTCGTGCTGGCCGCCCTGTTCCTCGTGGCCGGCCTGCTGCTCTGGCGCGAGCTGCGCGTCGGGGCCTTGCCGCCCCCGGTCCTCGGCACCCCGGCCCGGCCGGCTCAGCTCGCCATGACCTATCTGCGCCTGGTCCGCCGCCCCTGGCCACGGACGGTGCTGCTGACCGTGTTCGCCGAGGGCTTCCTGTTCTTCGGCGCGCTCGCCTATGTCGGCCTCGCCGTCCACGACGCCTACGGCCTCAGCTTCACCATGGTCGGCGTGGTGCTGGGTGCCTTCGGCCTGGGCGGGGTGCTCTACGCCTTCAACGCCGGCAGGCTGGTGGCCCGGCTGGGCGAGCGCGGCCTCGCCCGCGGCGGCGGCTGCCTGCTGGCCATGGGCTTCCTCGCCTTGCCCTTCGCCCCCACGCCCTGGCTCGCCGCGCTGGCGATCGCGCTGCTCGGCCTCGGCTTCTACATGCTGCACAACACGCTGCAGACCAACGCCACCCAGATGGCGCCCGAGGCCCGCGGCCTCGCCGTCGCCACCTTCGCGAGCTGCTTCTTCACCGGCCAGGGCCTGGGCGCCTGGCTCGCCGGCTATGTCGTCGACGGCCCCGGCACCACGCTCCTGTTCACCGCCGTCGCCCCGCTGCTGCTCGTGCTGGCCATGGCCTTCGCGCACCGGCTGGCGGATCGGCCGGCGAGCTGAGGCGGGCGACGCTGAGAGAGCTGCGCAGCTCCTGATCGAGGGCGTCTTCCAAATGCCGCCCGGCGGCTTCGACAGCCAGCCGGCGGAGCGGCGAGCGATGCAGGCCATGCCGCTGCTGTGGAATGCGCCGCCCGCACCGGTGACCTGCGCCGGGCTGAAGGCGTTCGACGCTGATCGTCTACGGGGCGGAAAGCAATGCCTACTGGTCGGAGGTCGCCCGAGGCATGGACGAGTGCCTGCCCAGCGCCGAGGTGGCGACGCTGCCGGGGGTCAACCACGACGGACCCGTGCACGACCCCGCCGGATTGGCGGCGATGATCGAGGAGCTCGTCGCGACGCACTGATCCTCACGGACGGCTCGAGCCATGGCCCGCCACACTGGCTGGTGAGCTTGGCGGTTGTCCGTTCTGGATGCCGGTGAATTCGGCGAGCTTGGCCCGCACCTCGGCCAGGAGCGCGGCCGCGCCACGGATTCAGGCAGGCTTGGGGCGGCGGCCGACGCGGGTCCTGGCGCGACGTGGCGCGCTCGGCGCACCATAGGGATAGAGGCGACTGATGAACTCCTTGTCGCCCGATGATATGGTGAGATTGCGCCCGATCGAGAATCCATTCTCGGTCCAGTCTGCGGGGACTGGAAAGGCCATGATGGAATGCGGGTCAAAGGGCTTTGCGAGTGGATATCGATCCCGCTCCCAGCATTTGAACACCAAGTTTTCTACCGTCTCCGCGCTCCAGGAGTTTGGCGGTCCTGTCAGATCCCTGCGTACTTTATCCTTGTCCCACACGATTCCAGCATCCGGGTTGTTGTGCTCGTGGGCGAGGCCGAGTATGTGGCCGAACTCGTGCAGAACGACGGACTCGACCTCGTCGATCGGGCTTCCTTCCGTCAGCCAGCCGAAGTTGGCGGTAGGCTCGCCGGGCGGGACCTCCAGAATTCTTACTCCTTCGAACGCCCAGCTGCCGGGTTGCTTGAACGACACTCGGATTTCGGCATCCGGATCATTGCTGGGCTCCAACCCTATGTTGGCATAGGCGCTCCAGATCTGGACGAAGCGGAGGATGCGTTGCTGGAGCGATTGCGGGCCGTCCAGGAACCTGACCCGCAGCCGTGAGCCGTTCTCCCACAGGAGGCTGTTGCCACCGCGCCCCTTGGCGCGCTCGGCTGTCCGCTGCGGCGCCGCTGCGGGCACCGGCTGCAGCGTGGACGATTCCATCTGCCACCGGTACAGCGCGCCGACCACCTTGGTCGCAAGCTCGTCGGGCGTCTCGAACATCCCGACTAGCCTGTCCTGCTGCAGGGCCTTTCTCAGCGCCTGGATTCGGGCGCCGGCGTCGTTGGCACCGGTGCCGGCATCCATCATGGTCGGAGGCCAGGGTGCGGACCCCTTGACGATGAACACGAGGCAGGGCTTGCCGTGTCGCTCCGCCTCGCCGAGCTCGAGCTCCGTGATGGATTTCTTGTCGGGGTTGCCCTTTGCCGGAACGTAGCCATAACGCCAAGCGAAAACCCCGATATAGACATCGGAGCCGCGTACGTCCTCCAGGCATTTCTCCAATGGCCGCTCGTCGGCAGCGACGTAGTCTTCCATCGCGATTACATCGTGCCGCAACGTGCGAAGCTCCTTGTAGATCCGCTCACGATATTGAGCCAGATCTTCGTACGTTGATGACAGATAAATTTTTAGTTGCACGATCAGCGTCCTCGGACTGGCGTGCCTCGCACGGTGCCGATCAGTGCCGCCGAGGTTGTTCCGGAGTGAAGGATGGGTCAACCGGAAACCCGGCCCGAGAGGTCCTCAGCTCTGGATGCCGGTGAGCACCGCGAGCTTGGCCCGCACCTCGGCCAGGACCGCGGCCGGGACCTTGCTGCCGGCGTAGGCGATCGGGCGTGCCAGAGTGTCGATGCTGCGCACGTGACTGGTCAGGATCTCCCCGCCGACCGACAGGCCAGGCGGTAGGACGACGCTGGAGGCGAACGGCTGGACCCGGCTCGTGATCGGGCAGACGATGATGAAGCGGCTGGCCGAGAACAGTGCCGCCGGCGAGATGACCAGCGCCGGGCGGCGGCCACCCTGCTCACGCCCGGTCCGCGGGTCGAAATCGGTCCAGATCAGGTCACCCGCCGCCGGCGCGTAGTCATTCGACCCGTTCACGCCCGACATCCTCGCCCCAGTCGAACGCCTCATGCATCGATTCGGGCGTCATGCCGACCAGCAGTTCCTCGAGCGTATAGACCGGCCGCTCGACCGAGATCACGATGCGGCCCCGATCCTCGCTCACGTCGACGCGCGAGCCCTCGCCGATGCCCAGCCGCTGAGCCAGCTCCTTCGGCAGCCGGACACCGAGGCTGTTGCCCCAGCGGGAGACCTGGACCTGCATGACCGAATCCTCTGCCAAGTCCATTGATGATATCCTAGGGATATCCTGTGTGTCCAGCATGGTCGGCCAACGATGACCGCCCCTCACCCGCGGACCTGGCTCGAGGTCCGGCCCGAGGGGTTGTACTGTCGGCCGGGCGACTTCTTCGTCGACCCGCTGCGGCCAGTGCCCACCGCCATCGTCAGCCACGGCCATTCCGACCACGCCCGCGCCGGCCACGACCGGGTGCTCGCCACCCCCGAGACCCTGGCGATCATGGCGGCCCGGCTCGGCGAGGGCATGGCCCGTCGGCCGGAGGCGCTTGCCTATGGCGAGGCGAAGGCACTCGGCGACACCACGGTCTGGCTGGCACCGGCCGGCCACGTCCTCGGCTCGGCCCAGGTGGTGATCGAGCATCAGGGCTGCCGGGCGGTCTATTCCGGCGACTACAAGCGCCAGCCCGACCCGACCTGCGCGCCCTTCACGCCGGTCGCCTGCGACCTGTTCATCACCGAGGCCACCTTCGGCCTGCCGGTCTTCCGCCACCCCGACCCGATGGCCGAGATCGGCAGGCTCCTGCACTCGGTCGCGACCTTCCCCGAGCGCTGCCATGTCGTCGGCACCTACGCCCTGGGCAAGGCCCAGCGGCTGATCGCCCTGCTGCGCGCCGCCGGCTGGGATCGCCCGATCTTCCTGCACGGCGCACTCATGGCCCTGTGCGACCTCTACCGCCGCTTCGGCGTCGATCTGGGCGAGCTTCGCCCCGCCACCGCCGGGGCGAAGGGCGAGGCGCGCCAGGAGCTGATGGGCCAGATCGTCCTTGCCCCGCCCGGCGCCATCGCCGACCGCTGGGCCCGCCGCCTCCCCGACCCGGTGGTCTGCATGGCCTCGGGCTGGATGCGCGTGAAGCAGCGCGCCAAGCAGCGCGGCGTCGAGCTGCCGCTGGTGATCTCCGACCACGCCGACTGGGACGAGCTGCTGGCGACGATGCTGGAGACGGGGGCAGCGGAGGTGTGGATCACGCACGGCCGGGAGGAGGCGCTGGCGCATGCGGCAGCCGGGCTGGGGATCAGGGCCAGGGCGCTGGCGTTGGTGGGGTATGAGGAGGAGGGGAGCTGAGCGGGCGCCGTCCATTGATCGCGTGCGGGCGATATCCAAATCTGATATCAGCAGAGCATGCATG
>JBGAKU010000422.1:0-2200 GCA_044224255.1 Geminicoccaceae bacterium | reverse complement strand
GTCAAGGAGGTCGAGCGGCTGACCACGTCCGCTGAGGCGCGGCGCCATGCGGCGACGCTGCGCGGTACGCTGGCCGACCGGGCGCTGATCATCGGCGTCGACCGCCTCGACTACAGCA
Organism: Geminicoccaceae bacterium; assembly: GCA_044224255.1. Lineage (GTDB taxonomy): Bacteria > Pseudomonadota > Alphaproteobacteria > Geminicoccales > Geminicoccaceae > Benzoatithermus. The sequence goes on along the minus strand of JBGAKU010000422.1, from coordinate 2,082 downwards.
AAGGCATCGCCGAGCGCCTGCGAGCCTACCAGATGCTGCTCAGCGAGCATCCGCAGCACCGCCGCAACGTCGTCTACATGCAGATTTCGGCCCCGAGTCGCGAGGATCTGCCGGAATACCGCGACATGCGGCGCGCGATCGAGCGGCTCGCCGGTCATGCGATCGGCCGTTTCGGCGAGGCCGACTGGATTCCGCTGCGCTATCTGAACCGGGCTTATTCGCGGCGGACACTGGCCGGCTACTACCGTACCGCGCGCGTCGGGCTGGTGACGCCGCTGCGCGACGGCCTGAACCTCGTGGCCGAGGAGTATGTCGTGGCGCAGGACCCCGACGATCCGGGCGTGCTGGTCTTGTCGCGGTTCGCCGGCGCTGCGTCCTGCCTGGAGGGGGCGCTGATCGTCAACCCTTACGATGTGGGCGGGGTCGCCGCAGCGATGCACCAAGCGCTGACCATGCCGTTGCCCGAGCGCCAGGAGCGCCATCGCCGGCTTCTCGACTCGGTGCGCGCCAACGACATCCATGCTTGGCGCAAGCGTTGCCTGATGGCGCTGAGCTGCGAAGGAGCGTCCTGATTCAGCTGCAATCAGGAATCGGATAATCTACGTTATGGAAAATAAGGTGCCGTTTGCCGGAGCCGCACGCTGGCGGCGGCTCCGGGCAACGGTTCCTTAGCGGGCAGCGGCGCGCGCAGCGGCCTTCGGCAGACGCCGGCCCACGACCCGACGATGCCGCTTGAGCATCTGCACCGCCAAGCCGGCGTCTGGCACCCTGCCTTCTCGACCCACCTTCACCGGCTTGCCGCCTTCACCCGCCGGCACAGCGCTGCCGGCCTCGGGGTCGCAGCCTGCAGTAGGCCGAGATCGGCCTCATCGTACGTCAAGCCAGTTGACGTGTTAGCGCCGCTGAACCCACTCAGTTGACAAGATATCGATTTCTCATATCGTGAAACCAATGCCTCAGAGGGGAAGACGTGGACGGTAGAACCAGCCTCGCGACCGGCAAAGGCGACTCGACGGGCCATCTCTCGGGCAAGCCCCGTCCGCTGGGCCGTGGCAAGCGCTTCGCGGTCACCGCCATCGTCGCGGTTCTTGCAGTTCTGCTCTCCGTGCGCGTCGTTGGCAGCGGGGCGATCGACTGGCCCGTCGTCGCCAGCTACATGCTGCATCCCGCGATCCTCGATGGGCTGACCATGACGCTGGAGCTGACCGCCCTGGCGATGATCATCGGCGTGCTGCTGGGCATCCTCCTCGCCGTGGCGGCGGTTTCGCGCTACCCGGTGGTGCAGGCGATGGCGCACCTCTATGTCTGGGTGTTCCGGGGCACGCCACTCCTGGTCCAGCTGATCTTCTGGTTCAATATCGCCCTCGTCTTTCCGGTGGTGGGCGTCGGGTCCTGGCAGGTCCCGATCAACACGCTGGTGACCCCGTTCGCGGCCGCCCTTCTCGGCCTTGGCCTGAACGAGGCCGCCTACATGGCCGAGATCGTGCGGGCGGGCATCAACTCCGTCGACCGGGGCCAGAAAGAGGCCGGGATCAGCGTCGGCATGCGCGAGGGCCAAGTGATGCGGCGCGTCGTGCTGCCCCAGGCACTCCAGGTCATCATCCCGCCGACGGCGAACCAGACCATCGGCATGCTGAAGAACACCTCGATCGTGTCGGTCATCGGCGCGCAGGAGCTGCTGACCAAGGCCCAGGACATCTACGCACGCAATTTCCAGGTCATCGAGCTGCTGATCGTCGCGTCGGTCTGGTACTTGGTCATGACCACGATCGCCTCCGCGTTCCAGTTCTGGCTCGAGCGTCGGCTGGGCGACCGCCTGCCCGGCCTCGCGGCGAGCACCAACACATGACCGCGCCGCACCCCATGCTGCGTGCCCGCGAGGTCACCAAGGCGTTCGGGGCGCATCAGGTCCTGGGCGGGGTCTCCCTCGATGTGGCCCGCGGCGAGGTGGTGTGCATCATCGGTCCTTCCGGCTCGGGTAAGAGCACCTTCCTGCGTTGCCTGAACTTCCTCGAGGTGCCCAACTCCGGCGGGATCTGGCTCGACGGCGAGCGCGTCGGCTGCCGGGAGATCGACGGCGTG
>JBGAKU010000096.1:0-18420 GCA_044224255.1 Geminicoccaceae bacterium | reverse complement strand
CCCGCCTGTCAAGCGCGGCCAGGCCGTCTCAGGAAAGAGCTCATTGAGCGCACGGCGCAAACACTATGGGCAGGACACCAACAGCGCCAGCCCGTCACCACCGCACGGACGGAGAGAGCGCAAAGGGGCTTGGCGGCCGGGAGATTGGCAGGACAGACGGCATCCAGCATGCGCAACCCTTCAATTGCATATACAAATGCATTACAATGACAGAGACTTCGGTAGAGTTCGACGGGTTCGATTGGGACGAGGGCAACCGGGGGAAGTGCCAGAAAACATGGCGTTTCCCTGCCCGAGATCGAACAGGCGTTGCGCCTGATCCGCTTCGTCGTGGACGACCCTTTCCCCGGCGAGAAGCGCTACCGGACAGTCGGGCGGACCGAGGCGGGCCGGTACGTGTTCGCGGTCTTCACCCTGCGGGGATCGAAGCTGCGACCTGTCAGCGTCCGGTACATGCACGAGCGAGAGGTGGCGAACTATGAAGAAGGACTGGCCCAGATTGACGACCGATGAGGACGCCGAGCGCTTTGTCGCCGAGGCCGACCTCACCGAGTACGATTTCTCCAAGATGACGCCGGTGCGGTTCGAGCTGCGCCGCAAGGACAAGGCGGTCAGCCTGCGCCTCTCCGACGCGCTGCTGACCGCCGTCAAGCATGCCGCCGCGCAGCGGGGCATCCCCTACCAGCGATTCATGCGGCAGGCCATCGAGCAGGCCGTGGCGTCGGAGCGTACGCCGCAGCGATAGTCCTAACAGCAGAACTTCAATGTTTGGGTTATGGTGACGAGAGATTGGCGCGTGGAAGCGGGCTATTTGCAGGACAAGAGGGTGTCGGCAATAATCATCACTTCCCGCTTCCGGATGATGTGCGCGGTCGACCGTTACGTCGATTGGAGGCGGAGCACGACCGCGATCGGGACGAGGGCTACTCCACCGTGACGCTCTTGGCGAGGTTGCGCGGCTGGTCGACGTCGGTGCCCTTCAGCACCGCCGTGTGATAGGCGAGGAGCTGGACGGGAACGGCGTAGAGGATGGGCGCCACGAACGGGTCGACCGGCGGCAGGACCACCGACTTCCAGGCATAGTCGCCGAGCTGCGCCACACCCTCGGCGTCCGACAGCAGCACCACCCGCCCGCCGCGGGCGACCACCTCCTGCAGGTTCGAGGCGGTCTTCTCGAACAGATGGTCGCGCGGGGCCACGACGATCACCGGCACGCTCTCGTCGATCAGGGCGATCGGCCCATGCTTGAGCTCGCCGGCCGCGTAGGCCTCGGCGTGGATGTAGCTGATCTCCTTGAGCTTCAGCGCACCTTCCAGGGCGACGGCGAAGCTGGTGCCGCGGCCGAGATAGAGCACGTCGCGCGCGGTGGTCAGCTCGTGCGCGATCGCCCGGATCTCCTGGTCCTTCTCGAGCACCTGCAGGACGCGCGCCGGCAGCTCGTCCAGCGCCCGGGTCAGCTCCTCCTCCCGATCGACGGCGAGCCGCCCGCGCGCCCGTGCGGTGCCGATCGCCAGGCAGGCCAGGGTGGCGAGCTGGGTGGTGAAGGCCTTGGTCGAGGCGACGCCGATCTCGGGCCCGGCGAGCGTGCGCAGGAGCGCGTCGGCCTCCCGGGCGAGCGTGCTTTCGGGCACGTTCACGACGGCCAAGGCCTTGTGACCGACGGCGCGCAGGTGACGCATCGCGGCCAGAGTGTCGGCGGTCTCGCCCGACTGCGAGACGAACAGCCCGACCTGGCCCTCCGCCAGCGGCGGCTCGCGATAGCGGAACTCGGAGGCGATGTCCCAGTCAACGGGCAGGTCGGCCAACGTCTCGAACCAGTACTTGCCGACCAGGCAGGCATAGGAGGCGGTGCCGCAGGCGACCGCCGCGAGGCGAGGCACACTCGCGAGATCGAACGGCAGCTTGGGAAGCCCGATCCGGTGCGACGCCGGGTCGGCGAAGGAGCGCAGCGTGTCGCCAAGCACCGCCGGCTGCTCGAAGATCTCCTTCTCCATGAAGTGGCGGTGATTGCCCTTGCCGATCAAGGCACCACTCATCGCGGTCTGCTTGATCGGGCGGTCCGCGGGCTCGCCGGCCGCATCGATCACGGCCGCACCGCGACGGTCGAGGAAGGCGATGTCACCCTCCTCGAGATACTGGATCCGCTCGGTCAGCGGTGCGAGCGCCAGGGCGTCCGAGCCCACGAACATCTCGTCCTCGCCATAGCCGATGGCGAGCGGGCAGCCCTTGCGGGCGACGATCAGCAGCTCGGGCTCGCTCTCGAACAGGAACACCAGGGCAAAGGCGCCGTGCAGGCGCCGGACGGCGGCGACCGCCGCCTCGCGCGGGGCGAGCCCGCCCCGGATGCAGGAGCTGACCAAATGCGCCACGACCTCGGTGTCGGTCTGGGTGGCGAAGCTGTGCCCGTGCGCGATCAGCTCCGCGCGCAGCTCGAGGAAGTTCTCGATGATGCCGTTGTGGACCAGCGCCACACCCTCGCTGACATGCGGGTGGGCGTTGGTCTCGTTGGGCACGCCGTGCGTCGCCCATCGGGTGTGGCCGATGCCGGTGACGCCGCCGAGCGGCTCGGCCTCGAGCCGCTCGGCCAGCCGGTCGAGCTTGCCCGGGGCGCGACGCCGCTCGATCCGGCCTGCCACCAGCGTGGCGATGCCGGCGCTGTCGTAGCCGCGATATTCCAGCCGCCGCAGCGCATCGAGGAGCAAGGGAGCCGCCGGGCGCTTGCCAATGACTCCGACTATGCCGCACATGCAATGACCCCATCACCGTCCGGGACGGGGCAGTACCATAGCGGCACGGCCGCCTCTTCGCATCAGCAACCGACCGCTCAGCCCGGAAATAGATACCCTGCGCCGCGGACCGTCTTGATCAGCTCGGGCTTCGCCGGGTCCTGCTCGAGCTTGCGGCGCAGGCGCGTGATCCGGTTGTCGATGCTCCGGTCGAAGGTCTCGCCGTCGCGCGCGGGAGCGAGGCGCAGCAACGCTTCGCGGTCGAGCGCCTTGCCCGGGTTGGTCGCGAAGGCGGCCACCAGATCGAGCTCCATGGGGGCGAGATGGATCTCGGCGCCCTCGGCGTCGGTCAGCCGGAAGCGCTTCACGTCGAACCGGTAGGGGCCGAAGGCGAGGATGCCCTCGGGAAGCGCCGTGCGGTCGGACTTGGGCCGACGCCGCCGCAGCACGGCGTCGATCCGTGCCGCGAGCTCGCTGAGCGTGAACGGCTTGCCGACATAGTCGTCGGCGCCGACCTCGAGCCCGACGACGCGGTCGATGGTCGTGTCGGCCCCGGTCAGCATCACGATACCCGGGTCGTGGTGCTCCCGCAGCCAGCGCGCGAGCGCGAAGCCGTCCTCGCCCGGAAGCCCGACATCCAGAACGACGAGGTCGGCGGACGCCGTCGCGAGCAGCCGGCGCAGCTCGCGCCCGTCACAGGCTCCGCGCACGACATGGCCGACGGCGCCGAGATACTCGGCGAGCATCGCCCGCAGGTCGGGCTCGTCGTCGACCACGATCAGCTCAGGCATCCGCGCATGCTTCTGTTCGGTCAGGCGCCTCTCTCTGCCCCAGACAGCCCGTTCGGGAAAGTGGGCTGCAAGCGGTGCAGGTGACACATTTGAAACAGAGTGGCGATTCCGCGGCACGGAACTGAAACGGAGCGGTTTCACGATCGTGCGAAGGCCTATGGTCGGCGCCCTCGGCAATCGCCGCCAGCGGCCGCCCTTGACTAGGCTGATGCGGCAATGACCATGCCTTCCCACGTCGCACCCGTCGCAGGCGGATCGACCGCAGCGACGCGCCGAGGGGAGGCCGTCAGCATGGTAGGCCAGCACGCGCGGCGGCTGACCCGCCACTACGCACTCCTGCTCTGTGCTTTGGTCGTGCCGCTGCTGCTGCTTGTGATCGCCCTAGCCGGACAGCAGTTCCTCGATCAGCGGCGTGCCCTGCTCGACGAGCTGGCGAGCAAGGCTCGTACCGAGCGGATCGCGCTTGAGCCGGTGCTGCAGGCTGCCGTGACGCATGTCGAGGCGATGCGGGAATTCGTCCAGAGCCGGTTAGCGGGGCAGATGCCTTATGCGCCGGCGGCGCTGCGCACCTCCCTGGCGCCTCATCGAGACGCGAACGGCATCGAGGACCTGTCGCTCGACCGGTTCTCCGACACGCCCGAGGCGGCGCAGGTCGGCAATCTCCTTGCCCGCACGTCCGTGCTCGACGCCGACGCTGCGAGCTCGCGCGAGGTGGACACGGCGCTCGACCTCTTCGCGCTGATGCGGCACGGCCATGTCTCGGCGCCGCAGCTGCGATGGAGCTACTATCTGTCGGCCTCCGGCGACTTCGTAACCATGTTCCCGTTCGCGTCGAGCGAGAGCCTGGCCGCAGCAGGCGGCTACTCCTCGGTGCGCGATCTGGTCGCCGGCTGGCTCGGCTACGACGTGTTCCTGCTCGGCACGCCCGCGCGCAATCCGGAGCGCCGGCCCTTCTGGACGGGCGTGTACCAGGATGCCGGCGGCGCCGGGCCGATGATCAGCTACGTGGCTCCGATCTATGTCGGGGACCGCTTTGTGGGGACCGTCGGGACCGATATCCTGCTAGACTATCTTGCGGATTTCCTCGACCGGATCGATTGGCCGCTCGGGGGTGTCTGGATCATCTCCGATTCGGGCGAGGTAGTTGCCGCGAGCAGGGATGGTGCCAAGGCTGCCGGTTCCGGGAGCACGGCGCTGCCGCCGGGGCTCGCCGGGATACCCTTGCCCCAGCTCCTGGCCGATGTGGGCGACTTTCACACGTTGGACGGCCAGCTGATTCTGGCTCAGCGCCTCGGGACCTTGCCCCTTTCGCTCGTCTATGCCCTGCCCGAGGACCAGATCACCGGCCTGTTCCTACCGCGGGTCAAGCCCTATGCGTTGATCCTCGCGGCGCTGATGCTGACGCTGCTCGGCGCGTATCTGCTGCTGCAGCAGCGCTTCGTCCGGCCGGCGCTGCGCCTCGTGCGGCACATCCAGGACGAGAGCGAGTGCATCGCGCGGCCAGGCGCGGTCCCGAAGCTCTGGCGGCCGTGGTTCGTCGCGGTCACCGATGCCTTCGCGCACGGCCGCGGCCTCCAGACCCGGCTCGCCGCGAGCGAGGCGCAATTGCGCGCAGCCGCCGAGAGCATCCCGGACGGCCTTGCGATCTTCGACGCCGAGGACCGCCTCGTCTTCCACAACAGCCACTATCCCGAGCATTTGAGCGCGACGGTCAGGGCGACGATGGCGCTGGGCAAGAGCTGGCCCGACTGGGGCCGCGAGGCCGAAGCCCTGGGGCCGGTCTACCACCCCGACATGGGCGAGGACTATCTGCAGCGTCGGATCGTGGATCGCGGCGCGGATTCGGTCGACCGCGAGCACCGCCTGATCGACGGGCGCTGGGTCCGGGTGCGCGAAAGCCGCATGGCGGACGGTGGCCGCGTCCTTCTGACCAACGACACGACGCTCGAGCGTCAGCTGCGCCAGGAGCGGAGCCTGGTCGCCGCGGCGATGGCGCAGGTCGGCGATTCGATCGAGATCACCGATCAGGACTATCGCCTGCTCTACGTCAATCCCGCCTTCACCCGCTTGACCGGCTACACCTCCGACGAGGCGCTGTTCCGCAAGCCGGCCGAGCTGCTGCGCAGCGACGTTCACCCGCCCGAGTTCTACGCCGAGATCGACCGGCGCACCCGAGCCGGCGAGGTGTGGCAGGGTCGGATCGTCAGCCGGCACAAGTCGGGGCGGCTGCTCCATCAGGACGCCACGGTCTCGCCGGTGTACGGCGAATCCGGCGCTCTGGAGTATTTCTGCTGCGCCAAGCGCGACGTCGGTGACCGGATCCGCGCGGAGGCCGCGCTGGAGGAGAGCCGGCGGACGCACGCCGCCGTGCTGGAGGCCGCCCTCGACTGTTTCGTCAGCATCGACGCGGACGGTCGGATCATCGCGTTCAACCCGGCCGCAGAGCGAACCTTCGGCTACGATGCCGCGGAGGTGCGGGGCCGGGTGCTGCACGAGCTGCTGATCCCGCCGCAGATGCGCGACGCGCATGTGACAGGGCTGAAGCGCTATCTGGAGACCGGCGAGTCGCGGATCCTGGGCCGCCGGCTCGAGCTGACGGCACTGCGCAAGGACGGGGTCACGATCCCGGTCGAGCTGGTCGTGGTCGCGACCCGGCACGAGGATCGCCCCGTCTTCATGGCCTATATGCGCGATCTGAGCGAGCAGAAGCGGACGGAGGAGGCGCTGCGGGCCAGTGAGGCGCGCTTCCTGGCCGCGGCGGCGAGCCTGCCCGACGGGCTGGTGATCCTCGACGCGGAAGATCGGATCGTCTTCTACAACAGCCGACACCCGGAGATGCTTCCGCCGGCCTTGCGCGAAGGCCTGACACTCGGCATCCGCTTCGGGGACTGGATCCGCGAGGGGCTCGAGCGCGGGCCGGTCTATCACCCCGACATGGGCCCGGGGTATGGGGAGCGACGGCTCGCCAGCCGCGGCGAGAGCTTCACCGAGCGCGAGCACAAGCATATCGACGGCCGCTGGGTCCGCATCCGCGAGGCGCCGATGCCCGACGGCGGCCGCGTGATCCTCACCACCGACATCACCGGGCGCCGCGAGGCGGAGGCGCGCTTTCTGGCCGCCGCCGAGAGCATCCCCGACGGTCTGGCGATCCTCGATGCCGAGGATCGCTTCGTGTTCTACAACAGCCGCTACCCCGCGCACCTGACCAAGAACCTGCGCGAGGTACTCAAGCTCGGCCAACGCTTCGAGGACTGGATCAAGGCGGGGCGCGAACGCGGGCCGATCTATCATCCCGACATGGGCGACGACTGGATCGAGCGCCGTCTCGTCCTGCACGCCAAGGAGGAGAACGAGCACGAGCACAAGCTGATCGACAGCCGTTGGTGCCGACTGCGCGAGAGCCGCATGCCGGACGGCGGGCGGGTCATCCTCACCAGCAACGTCACCGAGCGCCGCCGGCGCGAGGAGCAGCTGTCGCTGATGGGCATGGCCGTCGACCAGGTCGGCGATGCGGTCGAGATCACCGACGCGACCGGGCGCTACACCTACGTCAACCGCGCCTTCGAGCGCGTGACCGGGTTCGCGTCGGGCGAGGTCGTCGGGCGGTGTCCGCACGAGGTCCTGGCGGGTGCCGAGGCGAACGGCGTCTACGAGACGATCCAGCAGCAGCTCACCAATGGCGGCACCTGGCAGGGCCTAATCGTCGCCCGACGCAAGGACGGCGAGGCCATCTCGCTCGACACCACGATCTCGCCCCTGCGCGACGCGCGCGGGCACATCACCCACCACGTCGCCGTCCAGCGCGACGTGACGGAGCAGGAGAAGGCCGAGGCGGCCGTCCGTGCCAGCGAGGCGCGGTACCGGGCCGTCGTCGACACGCAGCACGAGTTCATCGCCCGCATCACGCCCGACGGTCGGCTGAGCTTCGTCAACGACGCCTATTGCCGATACTATGGCCGCACCCGCGAGGAGCTGCTCGGCCGGCGCTTCAACGATTTCACCGGGACGCTGCCGGCGGACCGGGCGCGCGACGAGGAGCATCTCGCATCGTTGAGCCCGGACAATCCCTCCCGCGTGATCGAGCTGCGCCGCAGCCTGCCGGATGGTCGTCTGCGCTGGGTGCAATGGGTCGACACCGCGCTGTTCGACGATCAGGGCAGGCTGGTCGAGATCCAGTCGGTCGGCAGGGACATCACCGATGAGCGTGAGAGCGAGCAGGCCCTGCTCAAGAGCGAGGCCAGGTACCGGGCGCTGGTCGAGACGCAGACCGAGTTCATCCTGCGGCAGCGGCCGAACGGAATCCTGACCTTCGTCAACGAGGCTTACTGCCGCTACATCGGCAAGCCGCGCGACCTGCTGCTGCGCGGCGACTGGAACGATTTCGAGCTGATCGCGGCGGAGGACCGCGAGCGGTATGAGCGGCACCTGGCGGCGTTGACCCCCGAGCAGCCTACCGCGCCGATGGAGCTGCGCACGATCCTGCCCGACGGGTCGGAGCGCTGGGAGCTCTGGGTCGACACCGGCATCTTCGACGCCGACGGGACCCTCGTGGAGCTCCAGTCGGTGGGCCGGGATGTCACCGAGCGCAAGCGCGGCGAGCTGGCGCTGCGGGAAAGCGAGGCCCGCTATCGGGCGCTGGTCGAGACCCAGACCGAGTTCGTCCTGCGTCAAATGCCGGAAGGTCGGCTGACTTTCGTCAACGAGGCCTATTGCCGGTATGTCGGCAAGCCGCGCGAGGACATCCTGTCCGAGGACTTCAACGGTCTGGACATGATGATCCCGGAGGATCGGCCGCGCTTCGAGGCGCATCTGCGCGGCCTGACCCCGGACAACCCGACCGCGGTGATGGAGACGCGGGCGATCCTGCCGAGCGGCTCCCCGCGCTGGGAGCGCTGGGTCGATACCGGCATCTTCGACGCAGCCGGCAAGCTGATCGAGCTGCAATCGACCGGGCGCGACATCACCGACCAGAAGAGCGGCGAGCTGGCGCTGCGGGAAAGCGAAGCGCGCTACCGTGCGGTCGTCGAGGGGCAGACCGAGTTCATCCTGCGGATTCGGCCCGACGGCGTGCTGACCTTCGTCAACGACGCCTACTGCCGCTATCGCGGCCTCGACCGTGCCACGCTGCTCGACGGTTTCAACGATGTGATCCACTACGCACCGGCTGAGCAGGAGCGGATCCGCGCGGCGTGGGCCGGCCTGACCCCGACGATGCCGTCGGTCACCTACGAGCTGTTCGAGGACAGTGACGGACACCCCGGCTGGGAGGAATGGACCGACACCGCGGTATTCGATGCGGATGGCCGGGTGGTCGAGTATCAAGCGATCGGGCGCGACATCACGGCCCGCAAGCTCGCCGAGCAGTCGCTGCGCGAGAGCGAGGCGCGCTACCGGGCTCTGATCGAGACCCAGAGCGAGTTCATCATCCGCCGGCGCCCGGACGGGCCGTTGACCTTCGTCAACGAGGCGTTCTGCCGGTACACCGACAAAACGCGCGAGGAGATGCTCTCGCCCGCCTGGAACGACTACGACCTGATCGCGCCCGAGGATCGCGAGCGCCACGACCGGTTCGTCGCCTCGCTCACGCCCGAGCACCCCGTCGGAACGATCGAGATCGCCGTCATTCTGCCCGATGGCCGGCACCGGATCGAGCAGTGGAGCAGCGTCGGCGTGTTCGACGAGTGCGGCAGGCTGGTCGAGATCCAGGCGGTCGGACGCGACGTCACCGAGCGCCGCGAGGCGGAGCATGCGCTTCTGGAGAGCGAGGCGCGCTTCCGCCTGATCGCCGAGAGCGTGCCGTTGCCGATCGCGATCACGGCACTCGACCGCCACTGCGTCCTGTTCGTCAACGCCAAGGGGCGCGAGGTGTTCGGGATCGACGCCGGCGTCACCGACAGCAGGCTGATCGAGGGCATCTGGGTCGATCCGTCCGCGCGTGCGGAGATCGCTGCGCGCATCGTCCGCGAGGGTGGCGTCGAGCAGGCCGAGGTCCGGATGCGCCGTGCCGACGACAGCGAGTTCGATGCCATCATGTCGGTCCGACCGCTCCATTATGGCGGAGAGTCCGCGGTGCTCGGCGTGATTACCGATATCACCGACCGCCGCCGGATGGAGGAGGCGCTGCGCGAGAGCGAGGCCAGGCTGGCGGCGCTGATGGACAACGCGCCCCTGGTTGTCCACCTCAAGGACCGCGCCGGGCGCTACCTCCTGGCCAATCCGGAATCGGCCAAGATCTTCGGCCGCGAGCCGGCCGCGGTGATCGGCAGCACTGCCCGCGACGTGTTCCCACCCGACGAGGCGGACCAGATCGACCAGCACCACGCGGAGGTGCTGAGCACCGGCAAGACCGTCTTCTACGAGGAGTACCAGCCGAGCCTCGGGGAGTATCAGTGGAGCATGGTGATCCGGTTCCCCATCCGCGACGCCCGCGGCGAGATCGCGGTGGTCGGCTGCCTCGCCCTCGACATCACCGAACGCAAGCGGGCCGAGGCCGAGGTCAAGGCCAGTGCGGCGCGCTTCCGCGCCATCGCCGAGATCCACCCCACGCCCATGATCATCACCCGCCTTTCCGACCGCGAGGTGCTGTTCGCGAACCGTGCCTACTTCGACGTCTTCCGCGCGGCGCCCGACGACATCGCCAGGTTCGATCGCGGCCGGCTCTACGCCGATCCCAGCGAGCGGGAGGGGATCTACGCCGAGATCGCGCGTGGTGACCGGATCGAGGGCCGCGAGATCATGATGCACACGGCATTCGGCGACGCGTTTCCGTCCGTGCTCACCGCACGCGGCATCGACTATGAGGGCAGTGCTGCGGCGGTCATGAGCTTTCTCGACCTGAGTGCTCTGAAGCGGGCCGAGGCGGCCTTGCGCGCCAGCGAGCAGCGCTTCCGTGTCATCGCCGAGGCGCATCCGATGCCGCTGGTGATCGTGCGCAAGGAGGACGGGCGCCTGATGTTCACCAACCGGCCGTTCCGTTCCCTGTTCCGCATGGCGGACGAGGGTCTCGAGCATCTGACGCCGGAGGAGTTCTACGCGGACGCGACCGCCCGGCAGCGGTTCCTGGCGGCGATGCAGTCCGACGGCATGGTAGAGGGGCTGGAGCAGACCCTGCGCCGGCTGGACGGCTCCACCTTCCCCGCGGCGACCACGTCGCGGCTCATCGAGTATGAGGGGCAGCCGGCCTTCGTCACCTCGGTGGTCGACCTGACCGAGCGGCGCGCGGCGGAGGCGGAGATCCAGAAGCAGCGCGAGACCCTGCACCAGAGCGAGAAGCTCGCCGCACTCGGCGCGCTGCTTGCCGGCGTGGCGCACGAGCTCAACAACCCGCTCTCGGTGGTCGTCGGCTACTCGAGCATGCTGGAGGAGCTGGCCCAGGATGGGCCCTCGCGGCAGCGCGCGGCGCGCGTGCATGCGGCGGCCGAGCGCTGTGCCCGGATCGTCAAGACCTTCCTCGCCATGGCGCGGTCGCGGCCGCCGCAGCACGGGCCGGTGCGCCTCGCCGAGGTGGTCGAGAACGCGCTGGAGCTCGCCGCCTACGGCCTGCGGACCGCTGACGTCGAGATCATGCGCGAGTTCGCGCCGAATCTGCCCGCAATCTGGGGCGACAGCGACCAGCTCCATCAGGTGCTGACCAACCTGATCGTCAACGCGCAGCAGGCCCTCCTGCAGAGCGCGCCGCCGCGGCGCCTGTGCGTGCGGCTCAAGGCGGAGGGCAGCGAGGTCATGGTCGAGGTCGAGGACAACGGCCCTGGCATGGTGGAGGAGGTGCGCAAGCGCATCTTCGAGCCCTTCTTCACCACCAAGCCGCAGGGCGTCGGTACCGGGGTCGGGCTGTCGGTCTCCCTGGGGATCGTCACCTCGCATGGCGGCCGGATCGTGGTGCGCAGCGAGCCCGGCGCCGGGACCTGCTTCACGGTCGTGATGCCCCTGCCCGCCGGGATGCCGGCTGCCTTGGAGGCCGGCGCTGCCCCCCAGATCGCGCCGCGGCTCCATGGCCGTGTGCTCGTGGTGGATGACGAGGCGGAGATCGCCGAGCTGGTCGCCGAGCATCTGCGCCGCGACGGCCTCGCGGTGGAGGTGGTGGGAAGCGGGCGCAAGGCGCTGCTCCGCCTGCAGGACGAGCCCTTCGACGTCGTCGTGAGTGATCTGCGCATGCCCGATCTGGACGGACCCTCCCTCGTCGCCGAGCTGCGCGCGCGGCACCCCGCGCTCGCCCGCCGCGTCGTGCTGATCACGGGCGACGCGCTCGGGGCGGAGCTCAGCGAGGCGCTGCGCGACAGCGACCTGCCCGTGCTCGAGAAGCCGCTCGACCTCGCCGCCCTGCGCGGGGAGGTGCGCCGGATGCTGGCGGCGGCATGAACGGTCACGCGCGCATCCTGGTCGTCGACGACGAGCCCGACCTGCGGCTGCTGCTCGAGGACTATCTCGGCGCTCACGGCTACGCGGTCCGCGCCGTCGCGTCCGGCGCCGAGCTCGACGACGCGTTGAAGGTCGAGCCGGCGGAGGTGGTGATTCTCGACGTCAACATGCCGGGCGAGGACGGGTTCGCCATCCTGGCCCGCCTGCGCGCCGCCGGCAGCCGGATGGGCGTGATCATGCTGACCGCGGCCACGGCCATGGAGCAGCGCGTCGCCGGGCTCGGCGGCGGTGCCGACGACTATCTGCCCAAGCCGTTCGAGCCGCGCGAGCTGCTGGCCCGCATCCGCAGCGTGCTGCGCCGCCTCGGGCCGGCGGAGCCGCCGCCGAAGCTGCCCCAGATGGCGAGCTTCGGCCTGTGCCGGCTCGACCTGGACGCAAGGCGCCTGCTCGACGCGGCGGGTGCGGAGGTGTCGCTGACGGCGATGGAGTTCGACCTGCTCGCCACCTTCGCGCGTCATCCGCGGCAGGTGCTGTCGCGCGAGCGGCTGAGCGAGCTCGCCCACAACCGCACCCCCGACCCCGACGACCGCAGCATCGACATCCGGATCACCCGGCTGCGCAAGAAGCTGGAGTTGGAGCCGGGGCAGCCCACCGTGATCCGCACGGTGCGTGGCGAGGGCTATCTCTACGACCCCGAGCCGTCGGGCTCGTGACGGTTTGGGAGGCGGGTGATGCTGCTACGATCTGCGAGCCCGGAGGACGCCTCGGCCCTGGCGGAGCTGATCAACTTCGCCGGCGAGGGCCTGCCGCTCCATCTCTGGGCCGGCATGGCGGAGCCGGGCGAGACCGCCTGGGACGTCGGCCGGCGCCGGGCGCGGCGTGACATCGGCGGCTTCTCCTGGCGCGACACGACCGTGGCGGAGGAGGACGGCGCCGTCGTCGCCTGCCTGATCGGCTACCCGCTGCCCGAGACGCCGGAGCCGCTCGATCTCGCGCAGACACCGCCGATGTTCGTGCCGCTGGAGGAGCTGGAGCGCCTCGCGCCCGCGACCTGGTACATCAACGTGCTGGCCGCCTATCCCGAATCCCGAGGCCAGGGGCTCGGCACCATGCTCATCGGCCAGGCCGTCGATCTGGCCTCGGCGGCCGGCTGCAAGGGCACCAGCCTCATCGTCGCCGACACGAACCTGGGCGCCAGGCGGCTCTACGAGCGCACCGGCCACGTCGAGCGGGCGCGCCGCACCGCGGTCAAGGACGGCTGGGACGGCGCGGTTCGAGAATGGGTGCTGCTGGTCAGGGAGTGACCTGTCGGCCCTCTCTACGGCTCGAACCGGGTGAGCTTCGCGCCGTCCGGGGCCACGAACACGGCAAGCAGGCTCGCGGGTTCGGTCGTGCTCGCGTTCTCGCTCACCAGATGCTCGCTGCCGGACGGCTCGAAGAAGCTCTCACCGGCATGGTAGACGCGCGCGGGGCCGGTGGCCGAGTTCTCCGAGCGGATCGCCCCGGTCAGCACATAGGCGAGGACACTACCGGCGTGATGGTGCGTCGGCGAGCGGCCACCCGGCGCGTAGTTGACCAGGACTGCGGTGACGCTGTTGCCCGGCAGGTTCGGCAGCTTCTCGCTCGCGATCGTCCGGACCTGGGCGGCGGGCTCGACGGCGTACGCGGGCACCGCACCAACGGCGAGAGTCGCCGCCAGGGCGCGGAGCAGGAGCATGCGCATGGCTCAGGCGGCCTTCGGCGTGGGATGCACCGAGCGGAAGCCGATCGCGATCCGGTTCCAGCCATTGATGGTGGCGATCAGCAGGCTGAGCTTGACCAGATCCTCCTCGCTGAACTGCCGCCGCACCTCCTCGTAGACGGAATCGGGAGCGTGCGTGCCGGCGATCAGGGTCAGCGCCTCGGTCCAGGCCAGCGCAGCGCGCTCACGCTCGCTGTAGAGCGGCGATTCGCGCCAGGCGTCGAGCAGGAACAGCCGCTCGACGCTCTCGCCGGCGGCCCGCGCATCGGTGGTGTGCATGTGGATGCAGAAGGCGCAGCCGTTGATCTGCGAGGCGCGGGTCTTCACCAGCTCGATCAGGCTGTGCTCCAGCCCGCAGTTGCGGACATAGGCCTCCAGAGCACCCATGGCCTTCATGGCCTCGGGGGCAGCCTGGTACGGGTTCAGTCTCGGCTTCATCCTTCGGGCTCCCGGGATGGTGGGTCGTGCCACTCCAGATGTGACGGCACCGTACCCGTGATAATCCGGGATCGCGCGCATGGATCATCCCGTGCCACGGGACAATCTCGATCATGGACCGGCTGACCAGCCTCACCGTCTTCGCCCGCGTGGTCGAGTGCGGCGGCTTCGCGGCGGCGGCACGGCGGCTGAGCATGTCCACCACCGCGGTCAGCAGCCATGTCAAGGCGCTCGAGGATCGGCTCGGTGCCAGGCTGCTCAACCGCACCACGCGGCGGCTCGGCCTGACCGAGGTCGGCCGCGCCTATTACGAGCGCTGCAGCCAGGTCCTGGCCGATCTCGAGGAGGCCGACCGGATCGCCGGCACCCTGCAGTCCACCCCGCGTGGCACGCTCCGGCTCTATGTCGGCGCGCACGTGATCCGGTTCGTGGCCCCGGTCATCGCCGACTATCTGCGCCGGCATCCCCTGGTCTCGGTCGACCTGTCGATCGGCGAGCGCATGGTCGACATGGTCGACGAGGGCTTCGATCTTCTCGTGCGGCCGGTGCCGCCGCCCGATTCCACCCTGATCGTGCGGCGGCTCGCCGGCTGGCGCCACGTGCTGTGCTGCTCGCCCACCTATCTCGACACCCATCCCGCGCCACGCCGGCCCGCGGAGGTGGCGGAGCACAACTGCCTGCGTTACGCCCACTACCCGTTCGGCGACGAGTGGCGCTTCACCGGCCCGGAGGGCGAGCCGGTCTCGGTCAGGGTCGCGGGCAACCTGGTCACCAACAGTGCCGAGGCGCTGCGGGTGGCCTGCCTCGCCGGGCTCGGCCTGTTCGGCTTCGCGCCGGTCGAGTTCGCGCTGAACGCCATCTACCCGCACCGGCACCATCTCTCGCTCAAGGTCCGCAGCTTCGTCGACCTGACCGCCGCGCACTTCGCCCGCGGCCAGGAGGGCTGGCTCGCGCCCGCCCCCGGATGAGCGCGACGGCTGGTCAGATGGCGCTGCGACGTGCATGGTCCGGCCGCGGCAGCGGGAGGTGACGGATGACGGATCGGATCGCCCTGGTGACGGGTGCAGGCAGCGGGATCGGGCGCGCGGCGGCCCTGGGCCTGGTCGATGCCGGCTGGACGGTGGCCGTGGCCGGGCGGCGCAGGGAGCAGCTCGAGGAGACCGCGAAGCTCGCCGGGGACAACCGCGCACGGGTGCTGCCGGTCGCGGGCGACGTCGGCAACCCGCAGGACGTCGGCCGGATCTTCGACACGGTGCGCGAGGCGTTCGGGCGGCTCGACCTCGTCTTCAACAATGCCGGCACCGGCGCCCCGCCGATCCCGCTCGAGGACCTGACCTACGAGCAGTGGCAGACCGTGGTCGACGTCAACCTGACCGGCGTGTTCCTGTGCATGCAGCACGCCTTCCGGATCATGAAGAGCCAGAGCCCCAAGGGCGGCCGGATCATCAACAACGGCTCGATCTCCTCGACCTCGCCGCGGCCCAACTCGGCCCCCTACACCGCCACCAAGCACGCGGTCTCCGGCCTCACCCGGTCGGGCTCGCTGGATGGCCGTAAGCACGACATCGCGGTCGGCCAGATCGACATCGGCAACGCCGCCACCGACATGACCCAGCGCATGTCCGAGGGCGTGCTCCAGGCCGACGGGCGGACGGCGGTCGAGCCGCGCATGGATGCGGCCCACGTCGCCAGTGCCCTGGTCTACATGGCGAGCCTGCCGCTCGACGCCAACGTCCAGTTCATGACCGTCATGGCCACCAAGATGCCCTATATCGGGAGGGGCTGAGCGCCGGGAGGAGCATCGATGGCGATCACCGTCACCTCGCATACCGGTCGGGTGCGCGTCCGCTTCAACGGCCGCACCGTCGCCGACACGACCCGCGCCGTGGCGCTGCGGGAGGGGAGCTATCCGACGGTGCTCTACATCCCGCGCGCCGATGCCGAGATGAGCCTCTTCACCCGCTCGACCCGCACCAGCCACTGCCCGCACAAGGGCGACGCCAGCTACTACAGCCTGCAGGTGGGCGAGCGCACCGCCGAGAACGCCGTCTGGACCTACGAGACCCCCAAGGCCGAGGTGGCGGCCATCGCCGGCCACCTCGCCTTCTACCCCGACCGCGTCGACGCGATCGAGGAGGGGTAGGAGGAGCGCGGAACGGGGCGCTCCGGTTCGCGCGTGCGCGCACGGTGCATTTGCAACGAAAACTGTCCGCGACGCCATGGCTGGCGGAGGCGGCCCTGATTACCAACCTGGCGGGTGGAGGGTACGCGCTGCTAGGCCCCTCCGGACCGTTTCACGCACACCACCAGATCCTGATGTCCATTGATTTGGCGTTCCAGGATGGACTCGATCTGCAGGTATCGGTTCCAGAACTTGCGCACATAGCTGTGCGGATGAAAGGTCGTCTGGTAGAATTCGGGCAGGCCATCAGTGGGGCCGCCACCGCAGTAAAGGAAATCTTCATTCTCTCTAAGGCCTTCCGGCGCTAAGTTGATATTGTGAATGCTCAGGAGCAGGATACCGCTTGGCTTCGTAATTCTCTTCAACTCTTCGAGCCATGCTGCTTGCATATCCTCAGGCAAATGTGTGAAGACCGAGATCGAGTAGACCAAGTCGAAGAAGTCATCGGGATAGGCACTGGGCGGCCACTCGGGATTTTGGGAGAACTCGGCGGTTTGGGCGATGTGATCCCTGCACCATCCGATCGTCTCACCGTCGATGTCCGACCCGAACAGGGCCCAGCCCGGATGCTTGCCGGCGACATGGCGCAGGACCCGGCCGCAGCCACAACCGAAGTCGAGGACCTTGGCGTGCTCGCCGACGGCGATGCTCATCTGGGCGAGCGTCCGCTCGATGTCGCCCTCGATGGTCGCACCGGTCAGATAGAAGCTGGCGAGATCGGCTCCGCCGTGCACTCTTACTCTCAGCGCCTCCGGCGGCACGCGCTCAACCTTGCCGCTGGCGACGTCGCGCCAGAAGGCCTCGATCTGCGCTGCCACGTCCGTCGGGATGGCGCTGCGACCCTCACGATAACCAAAGCGGAGCGCATGCGCCCAGCCCGAGGCAATTTGCCCTTTGCGGACAGCATCGGCGACGTCGGGGTGGGCGGCGAGATAGCTAGCCTCGTCGAAGTTCTGCGGCGGTATGGTGATGTCCATCATGCCTCGCCGTGGCTCGAACCCAATATTCAACTGCCAAGCTACCAACATCTGGCGGTTGGGTTCTCCCGTTTGCCAATCTTACATTTCGCTGCATTGCCGTTCAACACAGAGCGTTACCTCATCAGGATTCCGAGGGGATTCTCAAGGTATCCTCTGCAGTTAACCGCTCTTCGTCACGCCCGGCATCGACGATCGGGGCGGCCAGGGCGTAGGCGGCGGCCGAGCGCCCTTTACTCGGACCGGGTCGACGCAATCGAGGAAGGGTAGCCCGGGAAGCACCGCAGCGCTCGGCGACACCACCGCCTTATCTTGGCCTACACTCGTATCCTCCGAGAAAGGGAGATTGCGGCGGTGCCGAAGATACCTTGCGCCATCGGCCCGCTGACGCCGAGCTTCCGCTTGGGGCCGGGCCGCGGGCATCTGGAAGACGAGCCGATCCCGGCGGACGCCTGACAACCGTGCATTGCGCAGGATGTCCCCGAAACGGCGACTTGAGCCGCACGACGACTGCTGCGCGATTTCCAGGAACTTCCAGCGTCTTCCAATCGTGCGCCAGTGACCCTGGGGTTGGCTGTGCGCTAGGCTGTGCCGCGTCCATACGCTGCTGCGCCACCGGCGGGCGGAACCACACTGGGGGGGAACGATGCCGAGGAACCCGATCACCAAACGGTTGCGGCGCAGGCGCTCGGCATTCTGGCTGCTGGGTGCCCTGGCCTTGCTTGCGCAGCCAGCCGCGGCCGACGAGATCCCGTTCTACATCACGAACGAGACGGGCGGCTCCATCTATCCCGACGGCACGGCCATCGTCTGTGGCGGGCCGTGGCTGCGGCGGTCCGCCCAATGCGGCACGCCGATCCGCAACGACGACCAGCCGCTGCAATTCTACAGCGCCGAGATCAACCTGTTCTCGCCCTACGGCCCCTGGAACTGCGAGGTGAGGTCGGTCGGCGAGTGCGATCCGATCATCGAGGAGCTGTCGTTCTGCCTCGACGCCGAGCCCGACCATGTCGCACCGGTGGAGCTCACCCTCAACGAGGACGAATCGCTCACGGTCAAGGACTTCGGGCCGCCGCCATGCAGCTCGGCCGTGGCGGCCGGGTTCCTGGGCGACGACAGCTCACCGGGCAAGGATCGGGACGGCTTCCGCTTCGCGGGCAAGGCCGGCGAGAAGATCACCGCGACCCTCGCCCCGAGCCGGTCGGGC
>JBGAKU010000095.1:0-18412 GCA_044224255.1 Geminicoccaceae bacterium | reverse complement strand
CGGGACGATGCGGGCGAACCAGCTCCGTCTGTGGTTCGCCTCGATGGCCTATGTGCTGCTCGAGGCGCTGCGCCGGATCGGCCTGAGGACGACCCGGCTCGCCCAGGCCACCGCCGGCACCATCCGCCTGCGGCTGCTCAAGATCGGCGCCCTGGTCCGGATCTCGGTGCGCCGGGTCACGGTGGCCATGGCCTCCGGCCACCCCTCGCAGTGCGACTGGGCGATCGCCCACCAAGCCCTCACGGTGGCCGCAGGCTGACCACGAGCCAGACAGGGCACAGCCGACATCACCCCAACGCGACGCCGCCCGCGGACGGCACGTGGCCGCCATTGCCCACCGCCAACCCGATCAGCGCCAACCGCCGCACCCGACCAACCTCGCCAGCGCTCGGGTCCATTCGAGCCTCCAACCGCGACACTCGTGAGAAATCCGGGCTAGGGCGTGCGCCTGATGGCGAAGCTTGCCGTGGCGGGTGGCCTGCTGGGCATACTCGTCTATCTCATGGATTGGCGCGAGGTCGCGATGGCGATCCGCCGCGCCGACCTCACCTGGGTCGCAGCCGCGTTTCTCGTCTCGATGGCCGGAAGCGTGATCTCCGCCGAGAAGTGGCGGGGACTTCTCGGCGCGAGCCAAATCCGCATCGGCCTCGTCCTGGCTGCCCGCCTCTACTGGATCGGCGCGTTCTTCAGCAATTTCCTGCCGACCAGCATCGGCGGCGACGCTGTCCGGCTCATGCTGACCCCGGCGCCGGGGCGTCTCAATCGTGTCGCGGGCAGCATCCTGCTCGAGCGCGTGACGGGATTGGTCGTGCTCCTCGCGATCACCTGCGTCGGGTTCGCCGTAGCGCCGTGGATCGTACCGCACCTGACCATCGGCCATGTCCTGCTGCCGCTGGTCGGCGGGCTTGTCCTCGCTTCGACCGCCGCGCTGCTGCTGCCGCGCCGAGCTGCCGCGTTTCTTGCTCTGGTCAGATCGTACGGCCCGTCCCTCTTGCGACGACCGGTACGGATTGCGGAGCGTCTTGCCTGGACGGTGGCCAGACAGACCCGCGATCGCAGGGCACTCGTGCGCGCTCTCGCCCTGTCCGTGCCGTTCTACGCCACCGTTGTGCTCGCGCAGTACTTCTGCCTACGCGCCGTGGGCGCCGACATACCGCTGCACTACGCTCTGCTGTTCGGCGCCGGCATCCAGCTCCTGGCCGTGCTGCCCATCTCCATCAACGGCTTGGGCGTGTCGGAGGGTGCGTTCGTGGCGCTCTATGCGACCTTCGGGGTACCCGTCTGGGCTGCGCTCGCCGCTGCCCTGGTACGCAGGCTGGTGGATCTCGGCAATTCTGCGCTGGGCGGGCTCCTATGGCTGGGCTACCGCCGGGCCGCCCAGATCGCGGCGCCCCGACCCGACCCGCGCGCCACAACTCGCCAGGGTCGGGCGGCAGCGATCCACAGCCTTACTGCATGAACCAGCCGTGGCTGACCACCAGGGACTGGCCGGTCAACGCGCTGGACGGGAAGGCGGCGAAGAACAGCGCCGTCTCGGCCACGTCCTGAACGGTCGTGAACTCGCCGTCGACCGTCTCCTTCAGCATCACCTTCTTGATCACCTCCTCCTCGCTGATCCCGAGCTCCTTGGCCTGCTCCGGGATCTGCTTGTCGACTAAGGGCGTCCGGACGAAGCCCGGGCAGATCACGTTCGCGCGCACGCCGTGCGCGGCACCCTCTTTGGCCACCACCTTGGCGAGCCCGATCAGGCCGTGCTTGGCGGTGACGTAGGGGGCCTTGAGCAGCGAGGCCTCCTTGGAGTGGACCGAGCCCATATAGATGACGCTGCCGCCGCGGCCGTGCTCGTACATCTGGCGCAGAGCGGCACGGGTGGTAAGGAAGGCGCCGTCGAGATGGATCGCCAGCATCTGCTTCCACTTGCCGAAGTCGAACTTCTCGATCGGCTCGACGATCTGGATCCCGGCGTTGCTGACCAGAACGTCGACGCCACCCCAGCTCCCCACAACCTTGGCGAAGCCGGCCTCGACCTGGTCCTCGTCGGTGACGTCCATGGCAACGCCCATGGCCGTGCCGGGGCCCTGGGCG
This sequence comes from Geminicoccaceae bacterium, assembly GCA_044224255.1. Taxonomy (GTDB): domain Bacteria; phylum Pseudomonadota; class Alphaproteobacteria; order Geminicoccales; family Geminicoccaceae; genus Benzoatithermus. Next base: position 16,327 of record JBGAKU010000095.1, on the reverse strand, counting down.
GTGAGCTCCTTGGCGGTCGTATCGGCCGCCTCCTGGTTCAGGTCGGCGATTGCCACTTTGGCCCCCTCGCGGATGAAGGTGGTGGCGATCTCCTTGCCGATGCCGCTGGCCGCACCGGTGACCAGGGCGATCTTGCCATCGAGACGCATGGCGGTAGCTCCTTGCGCAGGTGTCAGTCGAGATAGTCGTGCACGACCTTGCCCAGGCCGAGGGTCAGGTCGGCAACGAGGTGGGTGGCCGAGACGACCTCGAGCACGGGCAGCTCGGCCACCGGTGCGAGCGCGTGCGGCGCGAGGCTGAGCGCGCCCGGCCCGGTCCAGGCGCCCTTCACCGTCACATCCTCGAGATAGTACTCGACCAGTTCGCAGACGCGCGGCGTGCCATCGACGTGCGGGATGATCTTGAGCAGCCAGTTCGGCGCCGCCAGCGAGGCCGCCACCGCACCGACATCGAGGGCTTGGTGCTTGTAGCCCATGGTTGCCGTGGCGATGCGGACCGGGCCGTAGTCGAGCGTGCCGACCATGGTGTCGATCTCGGCGCGCAGCGTCGGCTTCGCCAGCTTCTTGGGAAAGCCCCACAGCTCGCGGCCGCCGGCGATCGGCGGATGGTCGTCGAGGAACATGCAGTGCGAGTACCCGCCGGCCCGCCCCTGGAACGCGACCGGGATTACCTGACCGCTCTCGGTATAGTCCCCAAAGCCCGTGGAATCGGGCATCCGGATGAACTCGAACTTCACCAGCGGATCGCCGATCTCGAGCGGCTCTGGCACCAGCGCCCGCAGCTTGGCCGCATCGGTCCGGTAGGTGATGATCAGGAACTCACGATTAACGAACCGATAGGGCCCCATCGGGAACGCGGGGCTGGTCAGCGGCATCGCGAACGCTTGCTCGCGGACTTCGGAAGCCTTCATCACCCATCCTCCACGGCAGGTCTGAAAACTCGGGTGCTCACTCGCGACCGTTCACGGCCAGATCGAAGGTGAAGACGCCGTCGGGCGTGTCCGGCCGCTCGAGCACCTCGGGATGGCGCAGCGTGCGGACCGCATCGAAGTAGCCCGCCTGCCAGTGCTCCTCCATGGTGCGGCGCGAGAACTCGAAGTCCTTGGCCACGCCCTCGTACCGGCGCGAGCGGTAGATCAGCTGGACGATGTTGTAGACCTTCTCGCTCGACTCGTCGGCGAGGAGCTGCGCCTCCGGCAAGGCGCGCAGCTCCTCGGGCAGTTGGTCCCAGACCCGGGTGAAGGCGCGCCTAAGCTTCTGGCCGTGCCGGAACTGATCGGTGCCGCTGCGTGTGCGGCTCGAGTAGCGGATCTCTTTCTGCCGCATCTCGGATTCGATCAGATCGCGCGGCAGCTCCCCTCGGGCGTTCCACAGATCGACCTGAAAGGCGAGCGTGTCGCGCCGTGGGCTCGCATTCAACACCCATTCCAGCGGCGTGTTGGAGACCAGACCGCCATCCCAATAGTGCTCGCCCTCGATCTCCGTCGCCGGAAAGCCCGGCGGCAGCGAGCCGCTGGCGATGATGTGCTCCGGCCCCAGCCGCCGGGATCTGGAATCGAAGTAGATGAAGTTGCCGGTGCGGACATTGACCGCCCCGACGCTGAGCCGGGTCGGACTCTTCCCGAGCAGATCGAAATCGACCAAGCGCTCCAGGGTCGCGCGCAGTGGTGAGGTGTCGTAGTAGCTCAGCGCCTCCGCGCTGCCGCGCGGCAAGAGGAACGGCGGAAGGAAACGCGGCGCGAAGAACTGCGGCGCACCGCCGAACAGCACGCCGAAGGCGCGGAACTGGTTGATCCAGCCGCGCGCGAGGTCGCCCGCGCTGTCCAGGCCCAAGGGGTCGGCAACGCCGAAAGGCGGCGCTGAGACGGTCTCCCAGAAATCGCGCAGCCGCTCCAGCCGGCGCTGCGGCGGATTGCCCGCAATGATGGCGCTGTTGATGGCACCGATCGAGATTCCGGCGACCCAGTCGGGCTCGATCTCCGCCTCGTGCAGGGCCTGGTAGACGCCCGCCTGATAGGAGCCCAGCGCACCCCCGCCCTGGAGCAAAAGTGCCACCTGCTCGAACGGCGGCCGGCCAGCGCCGTGATGGCTCTTGCGCAATGCACCCGCATGCTTGGTCATGTCCGTATGCCCCGGGCTCGTCGGCGGCTGCAGTCGGGTCGGGGTATCACGGCTGTCCGCCTCCTGTCGCGTCCTGCCCCGCCCGCGACGGCGTGGTGTCGCATCCCGGGCTCCTGTGTCATGCTCCACGGTTCTCATCCACCACCTGGTCGGGAGTGCTTTCTTGGATGTGCGCGCGATGTGTGCCATCGGCCGGCGGGGCCAGCTCGGGCTGGACGGCCGGCTGCCATGGGAGGGAGCGACAGAGCCCGAGTACCGGGCCGATGTCGAGCGGTTCTGGGCCAAGACCCGCGGGCACGTGATCGTCGCCGGACCTGCCACCTTTCGCTCCATCCCGGCCTTCGCGCATGAGGAGCGCACCATCGTCGAGCTCCGCTCCAGCATGACGCCCGAAGACGTGCTCGTCAGCTTTCCAGCACGCACGGTCTTCGTCGGCGGAGGGCCACCCGTCTGGGCGGCCTGGGCGCGACACATCCGGCACTGGGACGTCACCCGGCTGCCCTATGATGGTCCCGCGGACCGCTGGTTCGATCCGGCTTGGCTGACCGCCGGCTGACGGCGCCATTGTCGAGCCCAAGCCCCCTGACCAGGCTGGACTCCAGGTGCCTGCGGGGAAGCCGATGGTCTGGCGCCGCTGGTCGGATCGCCTGCTACAAATATCCGCCCTTTTGGGTCGACACCGACCTGCTCTGGCATGCCATGGCCACCACCGACACGACGTCCAATCGCCATCGCGGCTATATCGTCGTGGAGATAGAGGCCGACGCCAGCCGCTGAGCGGCAACGACGACGCCAGCCGGTGTCAGGCTGCCTGCTCGGGCACGAGCTGGCTCAGGATCGCCGTGTAGTTCTCGACACCCTGCGCGCCGCTGACGAGATAGCGGCCGGCGAAGACGATCGCCGGCACACCCTGGATGCCCCGCCCTGTCCACAGCGCCTCCGCCTCGCGGACCGCCCCAGCGTAGCGCCCGTCGGCGAGCACGCGGCGTGCCTCCTCGCGGTCGAGCCCGATCCCGCCTGCGACCGCCACGAGCACCTCAAGCTCGTGCACGTCCTCACCGCGAGTGAAGTAGGCGGCGAACAGAGCCTGCTCGGCGGCCGAGGCCCGACCCTGGGTCCCTGCCCAGTGGATCAGCTGATGTGCCCGGAACGTGTTCCGGATCCGCGAACGATCGTCGTAGGCGAAGATGAAGCCCAGCTCCGCGCCGATGACGGCGATCCTGGCGCGATTGGCCCGGCTCGCTTCGGGCGTCGTCCCGTATTTGCGCGCCAGATGCTCGGCCAGGTCCTCCCCTTCTGGCCCGAGCTGCGGATTCAGCTCGAACGGGTGCCAGTGCACGTCGGTTGGAACGCGGGTGGCCGCAAGCGCGCGCTCGAGCTGCCGCCAGCCGATCACGCACCAGGGGCAGACCACGTCGGAGACGATGTCGATCCGCAGCCGCGGCCCTGAGGATGCGCCCACCATGCCGTCCTTTCCCTCCTGGTCGTCGAGTAGAATGCCCGCCGACCCGCGCGGACGCCAGTCCGCTCGCACGCTCGTGTGCGCCGCCCGTCCGGCGGCGAGCACAATCGGGCATTCGAGCGTCCCGCGCCTTTACCACCCTGGGCGTGGATGATAGGGCGCGGCGTACCCGCCGCACGGAGGCAAACGACCCATGAGCCAGGCGCCCGACCGGCCCGCCCGCGTCGTCTTTCTCGACCGCGACACGATCTCGCCGGAAACCGTGCTGCGCCCCTTGAGCTTCCCGCACGAGCTCGAGGTGTTCGACCGGACGACGGCCGAGGAAGTCGCGGGCCGCATCGCCGACGCCGACATCGTCCTCACCAACAAGGCGCCGGTGCGCGAAGCATCCCTGGAAGGCGCGAAGAACCTGAAGCTCATCGCGGTCGCCGCCACCGGTACCGATGTCGTTGACGTCAAGGCCGCCAACGCGCGCGGAATCACGGTCTCCAACATCCGCAACTACGCCATCAACACCGTGCCCGAGCACACCTTTGCCCTGATCCTGGCGCTACGCCGATCGATGATCCCCTACCGGCAGTCCGTCGGGCAGGGGCGTTGGCGCGAGGCCGCTCAGTTCTGCTACTTCGACTATCCGATCCGCGATCTCGCCGGCTCGACCCTCGGCGTGATCGGCGACGGCGTGCTGGGCAAGGCCGTGGCCAAGCTCGGCGAGGCGTTCGGCATGAACGTGCTGTTCGCGGACTACAAGGGCACCACCGGCATGGGCCCGCTCTACACGCCGTTCTGGGAGGTGTTGCGCCGGTCCGACATCATCACGCTCCACCTGCCTCTGATGCCCTCGACCCGGAACCTGATCGGCTCGGCCGAGTTCGGGGCGATGGCGCGCAGGCCGCTCCTGATCAACACCGCGCGCGGCGGGCTGGTCGACGAGGCGGCGCTGGCGACGGCGCTGCGCTCGGGGCAGATCGCGGGCGCCGGCTTCGATGTGGTCGCCACCGAGCCGCCGCCTGACGACCATCCGCTGGTGCAGCTGCTCGAGATGCCCAACTTCATTCTCACCCCGCACGTCGCCTGGGCCAGCCAGGAGGCGATTCAGAGCCTGGCCGACCAGCTGATCGACAATGTCGAGGCCTTCTGGGCCAGTGCCCCGCGCAATGTGGTGACGCCGGCCTGACGATCTTGGGAAGCACGCGATGAAGCTCTACTACTCGCCGGGCGCCTGCTCGCTCGGCATCCATCTCCTGCTTGAGGAGATCGGCAAGCCCTACGAGCTCGCCCGCCTCAATCTCGCCGAGGGCGAGCAGCGCAAGCCTGGTTTCGCCGCGGTCAATCGCAAGGGCAAGGTGCCGACGCTGGTGCGCGACGACGGCACGGTCCTGACCGAGTTTCCGGCGATCGCCTGGTGGCTCGCGCTCGGCAATCCGGGCACGGCGCTGCTGCCGGCCGACGCCGAGGGTCAAGCCCGCACGCTGGAGGCGATGGACTACATCGTCGGGTCGATCCACGGCCAGGGCTTCGGCCGAATCTTCCGGCCGATGAAGTTCACGCCGCGCGACGCGGACCACGAGGAGGTCCAAGCGCAGGGTCGGCAGATCTTCATCGAAGGCATGCGCCTGATGGACGAGGCGCTGGCCGGCAAGGACTATCTTCTGGGCGAGTTCTCGATCGCCGACGCGGCCCTGTTCTATGTGGAGTTCTGGGCTACCCGAGCCGGCATCGACCTGCCGCCCGACTGCGCCGCCCATTTCGCGCGGATGAAGGCCCGTCCCGCCGTCCGCCGCGCGATGGAGCAGGAGGGCCTGCCGATCTGACCAGCGGCGATGGTCATGTCGGGCAGGAGCCGCGGCTGGCAGGCAGGCCCGGGGTTGCGCCGTATCGGGTTTACTGCTCTTGCTCTGCGCCAGGGTGGCGGACCTTGGGGTTGCGTCTCGCTCGGTTCAGATCACCGGCACATTCTGGGAGAACGCCGATGCGCCTCAGCCTGCGCGCCATCGTCGCCATGGCAATCCTCCTCGGCCCCGGCGGCGCGGCCATGGCCGGCGTCAGTGCCACCAAGACCACGGTCGATGCCAACGCCCCAGCCCAGCTTCGCGCCAAGGGCGCTGGCGACCTCGACGGCGACGGCAAGGGCGATCTGGTCGTGGGTGCCGCCGGCGGCGGGATCTTCTGGTACCGCAACGGCGCTTGGCTGCCGCGGCGGACGATCAGCGATTCCCTGGTCCCGGCCGAAGAGATCAGGGTGGCCGACCTCACCGGGGACGGCAAGCGCGACGTCCTGGTCGCCGTGCCAGGCGGGACAGACTGGTTCGAGAATGGCGGCGGTGGTACGAGCTGGACCCGGCGCACGCTGCAGCGGACGGAAACGCTGCACGACATCGCGGTCGCGGACATCGATGGCGACGGCAGGCAGGACGTGATCGGCCGGCGTTCCTATCCACGTGGCCAGCCCCTGCGCATCTGGCGCCAGCTGTCGAAGACCTCCTGGACGCTGACCACCATCAACCTCCCCGAGTCCGGCACGGGCCTCGCCGTCGCCAGGATCGACACGGACGGCAAGCCCGACATCGCGATCGGCAAGTACTGGCTGAAGAACCTGAGCACGCCCGGCACCATCAAGTTCCACACCCCGCCCTACACCTACCATGCCGGGGCCGAGCGCGACGCCAAGGTGGCGGCCGGCGACATCAACGGCGACGGCCGCATCGATCTGTTCGTGACGCCGCCGCATCCCACCATCTCGGGCACACACAAGGTCGCTTGGTACGAGGCGCCGCCGGATCGGACCGCAACCTGGACCCAGCACGTCCTGGAGACCAATGCGCAGCCGGTGATCCACACCGCGCTGATCGTCGACGTCGACGCCGACGGCAGGAACGATCTCGTGACCGCGCTCGACTCGCTGGGCACCGGGAGCCTGCCGATCAAGGTCTACATCAACAAGGGCGACGAGACCTTCGCGGTCCAGACCATCGCCAACGACGCCCAGCACGCCATGCAGGTGCTGACGGTCGGAGGCAAGAAGGCCCTGATCGGCGCCGACTACAACGAGACGCCCAAGTCCGCGGTGGAGATGTGGACGCTGACACCGACATCGTCGACAACCGGCCATTGACAGGGGGCCAGACTGATCGCATGTTCCGTGGTGTAGGGCATTTCCAAATCGTCAAGCTCACGCTGCATAGATGCCAGCGCCAGGAAAGGCCCTCGACCAAGTCCGTCCACTCCGTCTGGGAGGTCGGCGTCGACATGGAGCCACCCGGTCAGGTGACAGATCCTTCGGGATCGTGATCCGGAAAGCTTTTCGGTGACTTACCGACGAGCGGGTCATTCTCCGACACTTCAGGAACATCCTGGACTGACTTGATCAGTCCGTATAGGGGTTGTTACCCCGAACGTGCCGTTATGGCATCCACCGAGGCCCCGTCGTGCGCCATGCCGACGGGGCCTTTCGTTTGTCGCCCGGAGGGCAGCTGGGATCATTGGCCGCGCAGGGCTGGGCGACGGCGTTGCGGCTGCTAACTGTGGGCTCGGGGCGCGGCGGTCGCCGCGGACATCGATCCCAGCATGCGGAGCCGTGATGAACGAGATGGCCCAGGACAGCGCTTCCGAGCCCGTCGCCCACGCGCGCACCGCCAAGGCCGTGCTCGAGGCACTGGACAGCACCGCCGGCGGGCTCAGCCTCGACACGGCCCGCCGGCGCCGGGCCGAGCACGGCCCCAACGCCCTGCCCGAGGCCAAGCCGCGACACCCGACCGTCCGGTTTCTCGCCCAGTTCAACAATGCGCTCATCTACTTCCTGCTCATCGCAGCCGTGGCCGCGTGGCTGCTCGGCCACAACGTCGATGCCTCGGTGATCGTCGCGGTGGTCGTGGTCAACGCGATCGTCGGGTTCGTGCAGGAAGGCAGGGCGGAGCAGGCGCTGGCCGCCATCCGCCGAATGGTGGTGCCCAAAGCAAGCGTGCTGCGCGCTGGCCAGCGCATCGGCGTCGCAGTCGCCGATCTGACGATCGGCGACATCGTCCTGCTCGAGCCCGGCGACCGGGTGCCCGCCGACCTACGGCTGGTCAAGGCGAAGGGGCTGCTGATCGACGAGGCCCTCCTGACCGGCGAATCGGTCGCGGCCGAGAAGGACATCGCCCCCGTCCCGGCCGATGCCGCCCTCGGCGACCGTCGCTGCATGGCCTATTCGGGCACGCTCGTGGCCGCTGGCCAGGCGAGCGGCGTCGTCGTCGCGATCGCGTCGGCCACCGAGATCGGCAAGATCAGCACGCTCCTGGAAGGCGTGGAGCAGCTGACCACGCCCCTGCTGCGGCAGATCAACGCGTTCAGCCAGCGCTTCGCATGGACGGCTTTCGTGGGCGGGGCGCTGCTGTTCGCCTTCGCGGTCTTGGCGCGTGACTTCGCCTGGCCGGACGCCTTGATCGCGGTGGTGGCGCTCGCGGTCGGCGTGATTCCCGAAGGCCTGCCGGCGGTGATCACGATCACCCTGGCGATCGGCGTGCGGCGCATGGCGGCCCGCAAGGCGGTCGTGCGCAGGTTGCCCGCGGTGGAGACGCTGGGTGCGACCTCGGTGATCTGCACGGACAAGACAGGAACGCTGACACGCAACGAGATGACGGCCCGACGCATCGCCGGCCAACGCAACGAGGTGTCGGCGAGCGGCTCGGGCTACGCTCCGGATGGCCGACTCACGGCCGAGCGCGGCGAAGACGACGCGGCCGGCATCGCCGCCATCATGCCGGTGATTCGCTGCGGGTTGCTGTGCAACGATGCGCATCTGCGGCGCCAGGACGCCCATTGGGCGGTCGAGGGCGATCCGATGGAGGCGGCGCTCGTGGTGCTCGCGATGAAGGCCGGGCTCGACCCGGAGCACGAGCGGGCCGAGTGGCGGCGCCTCGACGAGGTCCCTTTCGATGCCGTCCATCGCTACATGGCCTGCCTCTGCGAGGGCCGGGGCGGGGAGCGGATGGTCTTCCTGAAGGGGGCGCCAGAGCGTCTGCTGGAGATGGCGGAGGTCGAGGTGGGATCCGCCGCCGGGCAGCCTCTGGATCGGGCCTACTGGGCCGGGCAGATCGCCGCGGCAGCCTCCGCCGGCGAGCGCGTGCTCGGGTTCGCCCTACGCCGTGTCGGGCCTGATCACGGCCAGCTCACCCCGAGCGACCTGCGCGCGGGTGTCTGCTTCCTGGGCATCGTCGGCTTCATGGACCCGCCGCGTGACGAGGTGATCGCAGCAATCGCCGAGTGCCGTGCGGCCGGAATCGGGGTCAAGATGATCACCGGCGATCATGCCGCCACGGCGGGCGCCATCGCGCGCCAGCTCGATCTCGCGGACAATCCTCGCGTCACCACTGGTGCAGAGCTCGATCACGTCCCGGACGAGGCGCTCGCCGATCTGGTCCGCGGCACGGCGGTGTTCGCGCGGGCGAGCCCGGAGCACAAGCTGCGCATCGTCCGGGCGCTGCAGTCGGAAGGCGCCGTGGTCGCCATGACCGGCGACGGCGTCAACGACGCCCCGTCGCTGAAGCAGGCCGACATCGGGATCGCCATGGGGCTGAAGGGTACCGAGGCCGCGAAGGAGGCCTCGCAGATGATCCTGCTCGACGACAATTTCGCGACCATCGTCAACGCCGTCCATGAGGGGCGCACGGTCTACGACAATATCCGCAAGGTGGTCGCCTGGACCCTGCCCACCAATGGCGGCGAGGCGCTCACCGTGATCGCCGCGATCGCGGGCGGCCTCATCCTGCCGATGACCGCCGCCCAGATCCTGTGGATCAACCTGATTCTCACCGTGACCCTGGGCCTCGTGCTCGCCTTCGAGCCGCCCGAGCCCAACGTCATGGGCCGGCCGCCCCGGCGCGCCGATGCCCCTCTCCTGACTCCGTTCCTGCTGTGGCGCGTGCTGCTGGTTTCCGTGCTGTTCGCCATAGCGGCGCTCGGAGTGTTCTTCGGCTCGCTCGATGCGGGACGCGATGTCGAGACCGCGCGCACCATGGTGGTCAACACGCTGGCGGTGCTGGGGATCTTCTATCTCTTCAATGTCCGCTACCTGCATATGTCCTCGATCACGCTGCGCGGCGTCCTCGGCACGCCCCCGGTGCTCATCGCGGTGGCCGGGGTCGTCATGGCGCAGCTCGCCTTCACCTATCTGCCCTTCATGCACGCGCTGTTCGACAGCCGGCCGCTCCGCCTTCTCGATGGGCTCCTGATCGTAGGCCTCGGCGTTGGCCTGTTGTTCCTGCTCGAAGGCGAGAAGCTGCTGATGCGACGTCTCGGCGTGTTCGCCGAACTTGGCTCCTCCTCGGTACCACAGGTGCAGCATGCCTGAGCATGTGTCCCGTCCCCAAACGGTGCTTTGCGCCACCGACCTGAGCAGCCGCTGTGATCGGGCGGTCGATCGCGCGGCGCTGTTGGCCCGCGAATGGCATGCGAGGATGGTCGTGGTCCACGCCCTGGAGACGACGAGCGAGTTCCTGCAGTCCCGCCGGCTGCATGACCTGCCCACATGGCAGCGCCCGCAGGATCGTGCCGAAGCCGTCGCGCAGCAGCTTCGCTCGGACATGGTCGATGCCGGAGCGGACCCGACAGTGGTAGTCGAGACCGGCGAGCCGGCCGCGGTCATCCTCGCCCAGGCCGAGCGGCAGAAGGCCGACCTGATCATCACCGGCGTGGCCCGAAGCGAGCTGTTCGGCCGACGGTTGATCGGAACCACGGTGGATGCACTCATCCGGCGCGCCGACACGCCGATCCTCCTGGTCCGTGGGCGCCCTCGCCAGCCTTATCGCAACATCGTGGTCGCGAGCGACTTCTCGCCCGGCTCGCGCCAAGGTCTGGAACTCGCCGCCCGGCTGTTCGCGCCGGCGCCGCTGACCCTGTTCCATGCCTACAGCGTGCCGACGGGAGGCGCTCTCGATACTGCCAGGCAGGCTCGTGAGGGCTGGCGCAGTCTGGTCCGACAGGACGCCCAGATATTCCTGGACCAGAGTGATCTCGGGTCCATGTACCCGCGCGACGTCCGCCTGCTGCTCGAGGAAGGCGACGCGGGCTTGCTGCTGCGAGACTATGTCGGCGTGGCCGCCGTCGACCTCGTGGTGACCGGCGCCCCGAGCCGAGGTGCGCTGATGGAGATGCTGCTCGGCAGCACCGCGCAGAGGCTGGTGGACGGGATGCCATGCGACGTGCTGGTGGCGCGCTCACGCGCCGACGCCGGCCGGCGATGATGCGGGGCAGGCTCAGTCCTTGGAGAGCTTCCCTGGCGGGGATGACGCCAGATGTAGGAAAGGCAAACGGGCCCCGACCGATCGGGGCCCGTTGGCACCATCGCGGCCCGGCCGCGACGGCTGATCCTCTCTAGCGCTGGGCCGTTGCCTCGGCATGCGCGACGATGATCTCGCTGCCGACCTTGATGCCCAGGATGTTCGTCTTGTTGATCACCAGCCTCAGGCCGTTGACCTTCATGATGCCCTTCTTGTTGGCGGCCGGCACCACCTGCTCGTTGAGGATCACATAGCCGAAGCCGAGAAGGTCGATCCGGGTGTTCGGCGCCACGTTCACCGGGATATTGATGCCGGCGACCTTCAGGCCAGCGAACTGCGTGCCCGCGACGGAGCGCGTATGAATGCTGCCATTGAATTGGTCCTCGACCGCCGCAGTAATGGCGGTGAAGCCGATCAAGGGCAGGCCAAGTGGCGGTATCTTGAGCAGGCTCGCGTTCTCGATCTTCGCCGTCGTGCGCGCGATCGTCCCACTGCCGTTGATGCCTCCGGACGCGGTCGTCGTGCCGGTGCCGATGCTCAGCAGGTTGTCGACGTTCAGATCGACAATCTCATTGGTGACGGTCTTGCCGTTGGTCCCGTCGCAGCCGATCGACACCAGCGCCGCTTTGCCGATCTTGTTCTGGATGACGCTTCCGATCGTGGCGTTCGCGGTCGCCGCATAGGCTTGGCCGCCGACGAGGTTCGGCAACTGATTGCGGACATAGCCGGCCGTGGCGTGCGCGACCACGATCTTGGCGCCTGCCGGCAGGCCGAAGCTGTTCCCCGCGAGGAGCTGAATGGTCAGCATCTCGACGCTGACATTGCGCTGCTTGGTGTGATTGCCGGTGATCACGACATTGTTCAGCTTCACCGTGGCCACGCCCGGTACCGAGATCGTCGTGCCAGGGGTGGGGTTGGCGCTGATCGGGGTGCCGGCGATCACGAGATTGGTGAACACCGACCCGGTCGAGTTGCCGTTCAGCTGGGTCGCCGTGGCATTCACATTGGCGACCGCCTTCACCGCCGTGGCGGTGATCAGGCCACCGAGCAGATTGAGACCGGCGATGGTCGAGGTGTTCGAGACCTCGGCCGTGTTGGTCGTCGTCTTGCGGGCGTAGGCGGTGCTGGTCACCGCACCCGCCGTCAGGATCACGCCGCCGGGCCCGACCGACAGCGAGGTGATGTTGTTCTGTAGCGTGGCGCCGTTCGTGCCCTGGCACGGGCAGGGCAGCAGGGCGGTCTTGCCCAGCGAGGCCGCGATCGGCCCGACCACGACCGTGCTGTTGGTGCCGTAGGCGTCGCCGCGGAAGCTCCCAAGCAAAGTCGCCGCGGCCGCTGGCTGGGACCAAGCCGCCGCAAGCGAGCCGACGACAATCAGCGAGAAGCGAAGGCTCCTGGACCGAAGCGTTCGAAGACGGACAAAAGGATCCACCCCACCCAACATCTGGATGTTCATGTCCCACCTCATTGCTTAGCTTTGCGGCCACCTCGTTCGTGACCGGGGGAAGAGTCGCCGGGATCTGCCATCCCGCCGCTTCGGGCGACTAGCTGCTGTTCATGGACGGGCGCTCCTTCCTGGGCTGTTCCTCTTCCTCGGCCTCACTAACGGCTGAAATTGGTGCTCTGGTCCCGAAGCCGTGCCAGGACCCTCATCATCGCGCGCCAATTGTCGCGTCGCTTTCGAAGCGCCAACGTGCCCAGTCCTGGTTCGTTGGCAGCCTGCAGATAGCGGGCGCAGGCCGCTTCGGCCCTGGCGATCATGGCTTCCGCTCTGGTGACGCCGCCCGGGCCGGCGTCGGCCCGCGCCGCGATGTTGGGCCCTCGCTCCTGCAAAGCAGGCCGTGTATGTGCCATCTTGGAAATCCCAAATCAAAAAGGTGGCGACGTGGGCCAGGCCCACTATTGTGCGATTGATGCGACAAGACCCCGGCAGAAGCGCGCCAATCCTCAAGCAGCCTTCCCACCTCGATCACCCATGACGACCGGGGCCGATCCAGAATCATTCCTACCACAGATTTCATCACGCCCCAAAGCGCTGTCAAGCAATGAAAATCGTTTTATTATCGTACGTTGGTTGCCAACGCTAGTATTCACTGACCCATTGGTAGAGCCTGCGTGTCATCGAGCCCACCAAATGCCTCCTGACATCAGTCATGCGTCATGCGCTTTCATATAACTTCAAGTTGTATAGCAGGCGAGCTACTGCGCTCAACAACGCGTCGGGGTTGCAGACGAGATCTTTTCTCGCGCGTTGGTGATCGGACGTAGTCTCTTCAGAGGCCGAGCCTCCGCATGGCGTTGCGGAACGAATTCGCTGGCTCCAGCACGCAACCACCGCAACGGAAGTTCGGGATGGCGGGCAACAGGCCCTTGCATGACGATGACGCGCTCACGCCGGTCCCGTGGCGTCAGTCGAGCAGCATTCGCACCACGCGGCGCATACGCGAAACACTATAATATTAATGTCGACGCACCAACTCCGCTCATTGCTTGGCAATTCTTAGGATAATCGTTCTACTTTAAAGATTATATCGAGATTATCGTCAAGTCTAAGCTCAAGGCACGGAGCTCCATTTCTGATATGTCGATCTTTGTCTACATGGTATCATCTATCCAGCGTGTCATCTCGGTAACGGCACGAGGGAGTGACGCTATCATGAAATCAGAGCAGGCAACCAGCGGGCATCGACGTCAGGCGACGTGGTCGCTGGCCAGCGCAGTGATATCGCTGGCAGCACTTTCAATCGTGCCCATAGCCGCAGAGGCGCAGCCGAACGAAACGGCGGCAGCGCGCGCCGTCTATCTTCAACCGACCTACTCCAGCCCAATCGCGCTCTCGGCCGATGGCAGGCTGGTGTGGAGCGTGAACCCCGGCGACGACAGCGTCTCGGTGCTGCGCACCGACAACAATACGGTGCTGGCCAAGACCAAGGTGGGCGACGAGCCCCAGAGCGTGGCGCTCGATCCGAACAACACCTACGCTTACGTCGCGAACGCGGCGGGCAGCAGCGTCTCGGTGATCAGAATCATCAACGCCACCTACGGTGGCTGGGCCACAGTCGTCGAGAAGACCCTGACCACCGGCGCCGAGCCGTGGAACATCGTCAGCTCACCCGATGGCAAGCGGATCTTCGTCGCCAACAGCGGCCAGGACACGATCACGGTGATCAATGCCCTGACCCGAACGATCATCGCCCAGGTGAACCTGCGGGGCAGCCTGTGCAACGATCCGGACCGCAAGCGCCACTTTCAACCGCGTGGCCTTGCCGTGACCCAGGACAACACGAAGCTGTACGTCACCCGCTTCCTGTCGTTCGTCAGAACCGGCGGCAAGCAGGGCCTGGACCAGGGCAAGGAGGGCCTGATCTGCCGACTGAGCATCGACACCTCGGCGGGCGGTATTGCCGGCTACGTGCCGTCGGGCGTGGTTAGGCTCAGGGCGCAACCTACTGGGTTCGCTATCGACTCGACCGGCAACGGCGTACCCGATCCCACCTTCGCCTTTCCCAACCAGTTGCAGAGCATCGTGCTGCGGGGCGACGTTGGCTACCTGCCCAACATCGCCGCCTCACCCCAGGGCCCGCTTCAGTTCCAGAACTCGACCGAGGCCTTCGTCAACGTCATCCGAGGCGTGAACGGCGCCAGTCAGGTCGACCGAGGCGCCCGCAATCTCCACCTGGGTGCCCGCAACGCGGAGCCGGGCAAGAAGAGGCTGTTCTTCGCCAATCCGTGGGCCATCGCCTTCACCACCCAGAGCGGACCCGGCGCTGCCTACGTCGTCTCCGCCGGCAGCGACCTTCTGGTCAAGCTCCAGGTGGCCGCCAGCGGTGCGATCAACTTCACCGTCGACGCGGACACGACCCGCTACATCGACCTCAACGACCCAAACGATCCGGCGACCAGGGGCGACAATGCCGGCAAGAATCCGCAAGGCATCGTGATTACCGCGGACGGCAGCAAGGCCTATGTGTCCAATTTCGTCTCAAGGAACATCTCGGTGGTCAATCTCGGCACCGACAAGGTGATCGAGGTCGTGCGCACCACCGCCCTGCCGTCGCCCGGCTCGCAGGCCGAGAGGGTGCTGGTCGGGGCCGAGATGTTCTTCTCGGGGCGCGGCCATTTCAACGCCGTCGGCATGGTGTCGCGGGATGAGCGGCTGTCGTCGGAGGGCTGGCAAAACTGCGCCAGCTGCCACTTCAAAGGCTGGACCGACGGCGTCATCTGGGCGTTCGCCTCCGGCCCGCGCAAGTCGGTGAACCTCGCCGGCAGCTTCAATCCGCGGAGGCGTGCCGAGCAGAAGATCTTCAACTACTCGGGCATCTTCGACGAGGTGCAGGACTTCGAGGCCAATGTCCGCAACATCTCGGGGCCCGGCCCCCTCGCCGCGGTGCAGCCCTGCAGCGCGCCGCCGCCGGATACGAGCACCAACGACCCCAACCACGGCCTCCTCCTCGGCGACGCCAACGCCAACCTCGCGCCATGTGTCATCAACCAGTTCACCAAGGCCAATGCCGGACGGAACGGCGTCACCGTCACCCTGCCGGGCAGCACGGCGAGGGTGCAGGCACTCGACGCCCTCAAGGCGTGGGTGCAGTTCGCGGTCCGCGTCGCGAACGGTCCGTTGACCAGCGCGGAGGTCGCGGGCGGCGTCCCAGCCGGTCAGGTCGTGCAGGGTCGGGTCCTGTTCGGCAGCGGCGGCTGCGCACGGTGCCACGGCGGGGGGCTCTGGAGCGACAGCGTCAAGGACTTCACCTCGCCTCCAGCCAATGCCCGGATCGCCTGCGAGGTCGATCTGGCGGCGGCAGCGCCCCCGGGCTCGCTCTGCACCAAGGCGCCGGTCACCGGCACGCCGGTGGCGCTGCAATATCTGTTCGGCTTCCTCGAGGACGTCGGCTCGTTCAACCTCGGCGCGTCGGGCGGATGCAATCCGATCGGCGGGAACATCGGCGCCAGGGAGTTCGCAGCACTGACCCTCGTCGCGGGCACGTCCCAGCCGCCTCTGGACGCGCTCGGCATCGACTACAAGGACGATGGGCGCGGGGCCGGGTTCAATGTCCAGTCCCTGCTCGGCGTCCACGCCGTGCAGCCCTACATGCACAACGGCGCGTGCGAGAGCATCGCCTGTGTCGTCGGCGACAGGGAGCACCGGACCGGCAACGGCCGCTTCCCCGACACGCTCGCCGATTCGGCCAGGCAGGCGCTGGTGACGAGGTTCGTCGAATCGATCAGCGCCAAGACGCAACCGTTCTGATCGACCGCTGCGCTCATGGTGAGTCCATGGGCGCAGCCTTGTCGCTCGGGCTCGCATGCGACGACTGGCCACTCCCGATCTCAGTGCTAGTCTGCGCTGGACTTGACGGAAAACGACGATGCCGCGTTGCGATTGCTGTAGCGAAGGGAGCCCGGCGACGGGATGACCCGAGCAATGTCTCCCAATGGTGCGCGCGGTCGGGCTGAACTGCGCCTTTGCGGTTTGGCGATAGCTG
>JBGAKU010000421.1:0-2230 GCA_044224255.1 Geminicoccaceae bacterium | reverse complement strand
ACGCCGCCCAAGGGCGGCCGCGCACCGTCATGTCCACCATCCAACCCAGATGCCACCGGATCGGAGAGTACCCGCCAACCAGACCGAGACGAACCAATGCCCCCGCCAAAACTCGCCGCGGTGAGAAATCCGGGCTAGCCCGAGGCCAGCGCCGCGGTCAGGCGCGGCTGCGCCAGCCCGGGCGCCGCCTGCCGGGCCAGCTCGATCAGCGCCTTGAAGCGGCGCGCTTTCTTCGCGGCGTGATTCTGCGCGATGTCGCGCAGATGATGGCGCAGGAACGGATTGCGGAACCGCTCGAGCGTGGTGTTGCGATAGGCCCGCGCCGCATCGCCCAGCCCGAGCCCGGCGAACACCGGCAGGACCTCCTCCGCGTAGAGCGCATCGAGGCTGCCCGACAGCTCGGGATCGCCCAGGGCCTCGCGCACCGTCTCATCCGGTGGCCGCCGCTCCAGGAGCCAGCGCTCGGCCAGCCAAGTGTGCCCCAGGTTCAGGATGTAGAGCTTGAGCCGCTCGTACCGGGCGAGATCGTCCGTGACGACCAGATCGGCGTGCCGGCAGACCGGCCGCAGCCCGGGCGCGTCCTCGATCGCCCAGAGCGCGTAGGGCTCGGCCACGGCCCCGATCGGATCGAGCGATTCCGAGACGATCCGGTCGACCAGCGAGCAGGCCCAGACGCAGCGCAGGGCCAGCCACTCGCGAAACTCCGGCTCCAGCCCCCAACCCGCCGCCAGCCCATCCACCAGATCCCGCAACACCTCGCCGTTGCGCGAGATCAGCTCCAGCGGAAACAGGGTCACGGGCTCCGCACGATGCCGCCAGCGCGCGTGCAAAAGCTTGAGCAGCTTGGCTGGGAAGGAGCGCGGCACGCGCTGGTCGGGCGCATCGCCCGGGTCGAGCTCGTAGCCGCGGTCGGCGGTGTTCGAGACGATGGCGGCGGCACCGCCCACCGCAAGAGCCTCGATGGCATCCCATTCCGCGGCGGCATCGAAGGCCTGCGTCACGCTGACGACGCGCACCTCCTCGTCGACGGGCCGGCCCCGCACGAGACCGCGGATCCGGACAGGAAAGCCGCCGCCCGCCCTGAGCGCCGCGACGCGGCGCCGTGCCTCGGCGGACCCCGTCGTCTGCACGACGGCAATCGTCCCGATGGCCTCGCCCTTGGCCAGCGCCTGGCTCACCATCAGGTCGACATGCGCCTGCAGGAGCCGGCCGGTGCCGAACTGCAGGATCGCCGGCGCGGTCACCTCACAGCTCAATCATCGCCTTGACGACGCCCGTCTCGGGCCGGATCCACTCGGGAAAGCGCGCCGGCGCCTCCTCCAGCGTGCCGCGATGGGTGATCAGCCGATCGGCCGGAGCGGTCCCCGCGCGGATCGCCGCCAGCACCTCGTGGAAATCCTCGATCGTCGCGTTGCGGCTGCCCTTGAGCGTGAGCTCGCGCTTGTGGAAATCGGGATCAGAAAAGTGGACGTCGGTGCGAACCACACCGACGAACACGAGCGTGCCGCCATGCGCGACCCAGCCGAAGCTGTCCTCCATCGCCCCCGTATTGCCGGTGGCGTCGAAGACGAGGTCGAAGAAGTCGCCGCTCGTGAGCGCGGCCAAGCGGTCGCGCATCTCCGGCCCGGCCGCCAGCCCGTCGCCCAGGCCCAGCACGTCCCGGCAGAAGGCGAGCCGGTCCGCGCGCGCGTCGAGAAAGGTGACCTCCGCACCGCGTGCCTTGGCGAAGGTCGCCGTGGCGATGCCGATCGGCCCGGCACCCACGACCAGGGTCCGCTCGCCGCCTTTGATCTCCGCCCGGCGTGCCGCGTGCGCCCCGATTGCCAGGAACTCGACCAGCGCCGCCTGATCGAGCGGCAAGCCGTCGGTCGGGAAGACCCGGTCGGCCGGCAGGGCGAGATAGTCGCACATGCCACCGTCGCAATGCACACCCAGGCATTGCAGGCTGGTGCAGCAATTGGTCTTGCCCTGGCGGCAGGCGACGCAGGCGCCGCAGGTCAGATAGGGCATCACATAGACCGGCGTGCCCTCGCGGAGGCTCACGCCTGTACCGACCGCGGCGACCTCGCCGGCGAGCTCGTGCCCCATCACACGGGGGTATTCGAGATAGGGGTGCTTGCCCTGGAAGATGTGCAGATCGGTGCCGCAGACACCCATCCGGCGCACGCGGATCACCACCTGCCCCGCTCCCGGCTCCGGCCTTGGCCGCTCGATCAGCCGCAGGGTGCCG